>CANILH010000007.1 GCA_947468665.1 Oligoflexales bacterium
GCCGGATGAATATCCGACGAGAACGGGCTTTATGTAGGACTTTAGGTCTAATTTTTTTTGGATAAAATGGCTGAGAGACTCGAGATCTCCCGCAGGATAGTGGCACTTACTCTTGGTTGCTTTTATAGCTTTCATGTAAGCCGGCACGCTGACACCCGCAACAAGGGCGTCTTTCGCGGCGATTGCCCGCGCCATGTCCACGACGCCGCTGTTCCAACCGCCGTCACCTGAAAGAAATATAAATAAGGCCGTTGGTTTTTTTACACCGGGATTATAAATAGTGACGTCGCCAAATCTCGCGAATTTTGCCATCATGACGGATGAGTCAGTGGATTTATGAGGCTTCTCGGAGGCCTCATTGCCCCCTGCTCTGGCAAGAGGGTTTGTGAACGCCGAAGTCAGAGCGATAGAGGCCGCGATATTTTTAAAGTCCCAAAAACCCACGGGCCCCTCCACCGACAAGTAATGCGACATCTGATGTGGCGTGCATGATGGACATGCCCGGCTCAACGGCGAGATACCGGGGCTTCCAGACAGGATTGTATTTCTCTTTATATTCGCGAAGGCCGCGGAAGTTATAGAACCGTTCTCCGTACTTGAAAGCTAGATTCGCCAGTTTGTACCAACCTGATGACCATGCGTGAACTTCAAGTCCCGAAAGTGGCGCCATGCCGAGATTAAAAGACTTAAATCCCTCATCACGTCCCCACTGGAGAAGCGACACGAATAAAAAATCCATGGTGCTCTTCGGCGCGGTCGCGGGATCATAGCGCATCAGGTCCACGCTTAGCTCGCTCGCTCCTCCAAGCCACAGATTGGCGAAGCCAACGACCTTTCCTTGAAACATGATGATAGCGCAAGGCAGTCGACTGATATAGCCCTCCTCAAACCGTCCAACTGAAAAACGCTTTTCTGCCGCGTTTTTGGCTTTAAGCCACGCGTCTGATATGGCCCTAAGTTCAGGCAGCCGCGCTGTGGTTTCTTCCGGCGAGAGAACTTTGAACACCAGGTTCTCTTTCTCGCCACGGCGCATTGCCTGTCTCAAGTCTTTGCGGGAATTGCCCTCGAGGTTGAAATCGGTCAGGGGAATTAACGCCTCGTCGCCAAGTTTCACGATGCGAAAGCCGAGGTCAATTAGCACCGAGACAAATTTCTCACGTACCTGGTAAAAAACAACCCTGCAGCCTTCCCTGTCAGCCGTGTCCATGAAGTCGAGGGTAAGTTGGCGAGCTTTCTCGTCATCTCCGTACACCTCCCCCAAAACAACCCACGTGGAGCCGATGACTCCATACATTAAAAACGCCTCTTTCGTAGCGTCCATCAGAACGCATTTATCGCCTACCAGAACCAGCTGCGACTCGGAGTCCTCGATGGTTTTCAGAAGATCTTTCATATCGCTGAAATCGTTTTTAAACTGTCCTGGGATTTCTGTGGGGCGAGCCCTTAAATACCTGATAATTAAAAAGAGAATGATCATGACAATTGTGACCGAGGCGCCGCGCATAAAGCGCTCAGCTTCACCCATCAGATGAAATTTGAACCAGGTGTCGTTTAAATTTGGAATGTCTTCATAGGCGAAAAAACCGGCGATCGTTATCAGAAGGGTTAGTCCGATAATCTCAAAGTCATAGACAGTAAATGCCATGGCCCGGTGCTTTGGCCTGCGGCGGTAGAAAAATTTCTCAAATGGGGCCAGCAATCCCGCCACTATGAAAAGCACCAGGGATTCCTCCCAGTCAAAGCCCTTGAGCAACGCGCTGAACGCACCGACAACAAGGAGTGCGAGTACAAGTTTGAAGCTTCGGTGGCTGCGGCGCGTGATTTCACGCGCTAGTAACAAAAGGCTGATGCCCGTGATGGACGCCGAGAGGTGGGCCAGTTCGATGATAGGAAGCGGCAGCCATTCGTTCAGCTCGGCCAGGCGACCTGCAGCGGCCGGAGTGAACGTGGAAAGCAGCAGAATGGCGCCCGCGATGATGATTCCAATGGATAGGAATTGAGGGACGATGAATTGCAAAGTCTTTTGGGATTGCGTAATCTTTTTCGCCGCACTTGCCCGCATCGCCGCAAATGATCTGGCGAAAAACCAGATGGCGGTCAGGCAAAAAGGAAGAAGGTAGTAAATGACCCGGAAAAGTAAAATCGTGAAGAGTAATTTATGAGGGTCGCAATATGGGGTCAGCATCGTCAGAAGCACACCGTCAAAAACACCCAATCCCCCAGGGACCTGACTGACGATCCCGATGGCCTGAGCCGCTAGGAAAATGGAAAGAAATTCTGGGAAGCCAATGGCGGCCTCGGCTGGCAAGATGCTGTAGAACACGGCAGCACAAAGGACCAAATCACTGATCGACACCAGAAATTGTCCAAGGGTGATGCTCGTGGTCGGAGGAATGAACTCAAAACGCCAGATCACCAGGACTCTATCTTTGTAGATCCGGCCAATAATTATGTAGGCCACGGCGAAAGCCGCGCAGAGAATCCCGGCCTGTGTCCACGATGGATGAAATGAGTCAGGCACCGTGGCATGAGGTGGATAGAGCGTCCAGCAAAGGCCAGATAAAAGCAAAAAGCCCGTCCAAAAACTTATGGAATTTTGAATCGCGACTTGCGCGATCTTGTGGATGGGAACGCCTTCTTTGTTGTATTCCTGCAGGCGAACAGATCCGCCTGAGAAAATCGCGTGACCGACAAAATTACTGAGTGAAAACGCCGTGCTTGCCGTCCTAATGATGATTTTTAAAGGAAGTTTCACGCCTGCTTGCATGAGTGAGAGGTAGTCATAGCCGCATAAAACCGCGAAGTTAACGGCCGTCCAGAGTATCGCCCAGAATACGGCTCCAGGGTGGGGCTCGTTTATCTCATTCCGGAAATCCGCGAAACTCATCCCCTGAAATTGCCGATGTAATATGACGATCGCGATGGCAAACGCGACAAGAGGTAAAAATGAGACTAAGCGCCTGATTTGCTTCAATGGAATCTCCGGATAGGGGAGTGACAGCCAAGTTAGCGTGGTAGGCTGTTGACCAAACTGTAAATATTGACATTGTTCGAGGTGTTTTGAATACGCTAACCCTAGCGGTCAACAGGCTAATAATACGGGTGATCATACTCCGATGCTGTAGTATTCCAAAATGAAAATGGATGCGAATGCGCCTGTTTTTTGATCGTGCTGATTGGCCGGGATATAAAGATGTTCTGTCTTTAGCCGATAACGTCGGGTGAAAGACTTTACAACTGGATCACCCGAGGTGCTTATGCAAATTGGATCAAATATGGGCCCGTCCCTTGAGAAGCTGCCTATTGAGGCCCAAATTGACGCGGAACTGATGAGTAAAGAGCTGGATCAGCAGAAAATTGAGGGCTCAGCAGCGATAAAAATGATTGAAAGCGCGCAAGCCCTTGTTAATACTCCTCTTAAAGATGGCCCTGTCGGTCGCAAAATAAATATCCGCGTCTAAAGATATAACAAGCTTTTTAAATTATCTTGATGTAAGGTGCCCCCTCAATAATCTTCCGGTTTCGGGGATTGGGCTTGCAGCTCACGCCTTAGAACGGAACAGTACAGAGGTTAGTATGGGTAAAAAGTTGTATGTTGGTGGTCTCTCCTATAATACGTCCGATCAAGGGCTGCATGACGTGTTCTCGCAAGCGGGACAAGTCGAAAGCGCAAAAGTCATCACTGATCGTGAGACCAACCGCAGCAAGGGCTTCGGATTCGTAGAAATGTCAACTGAACAGGAAGCTATGGCTGCCATTCAGAAGTTCAACGGCGCTGAAGTTGACGGTCGTAAATTGACTGTTAACGAAGCTAAGCCACAAGCTCCTCGCGAAAATCGCGGCGGCGGCGGCGGCGGCGGCGGCTACGGCGGCGGCGGCGGTGGCGGCGGCGGCGGCGGACGCAATCGCTGGTAAGCGATATTCCGTTATAATGGAATCTAATAAACTCCTTAGTTAGAAATAACTAAGGAGTTTGTTTTTTGGGCCCACCCCGTTTGTAAACTATATTTAGGAATTAATGTTTTTATACTCGGAGTATTCACGGGACAAACGGCAATGGTTCTGAGGGTTCGAACGGAACCCGATTTGGTCCGCTTGAGAGTCGGCTTGGGTATTCGATGCCCTTAGTTTTCCGGGCTGGATGAGGACCCGTTATTAGTCATATGTTTGCCGATGTTGCCAACTCGCCTGAGGCCCAAATGATTCATGACCATATCAGGCGTATAGCCAATGGATAATTTGTGGCTCATAGCCAGATGGCGAAGCTGTTCGGCGTTCAATCTTGGAATTTCCGCCGCGGCACCGAGCTCATAGATGGCAAATTTAAGTCCGTGTCTTGTTAGCCCATATTGAACAGCGCGCGCGTCCGCGCCTTTAAAGGAAACAAAAATCAGACTGGATTGCTTAAATTCATTTTTGGTTCGGCTGTCATTTTCGAGGGTGTCGCGGTAAGCCTTCACAGACCAGGTGGTCTCGGCCTCAAGACCGATGGTACGCGCCCTGTCACCAGGAATGCTTAGCCTACCGGACTCACCGGCCGCGAAAAAATTGCTCCATGTGAGTTTTACGATTTCGGAGGCCTTCAAGCCTTCCCTTGACAAAAGTAACAACAAAACCAGGTCTCGCGATGACTTGAGTGCGCTGTCGCCCGAGCGGGCTATTGACAGCATTGTCTCAATTTTTTCGGGCGCGATCTCCCGCACCGCGTTATTCTCATGAACCGGCACTGGCGCGTCATCAAAGGGGTTGCCATGCAGATCGCCACTATCCTCAAGCCATCTGAAGAACATTCGGATCGCGATCACGGCCCGCCTAATGCTGCTGGATTTGGAGCCGCGGTCAACGAGCCAGCTCTTAAACTCCTCCAAGGTATCAAGCCCCACATCTTTTGATTGGATGTTGGCTGCCTCCAAAAATTGGATAAAATTCGCCATATCACGCGCGTAACCCTCTACGGTGGACTTCTGCCGACCTTGCACTCCCATAAATAAGCTAAAACCTGAAATCTTTTTGTGGTCAATGGTCAGCATGGCGCTTTCTGCTTTTTTGGGCAAAATTTATGATACAATCAGCCGGCATGCGTGCAAAGTTATCACCACACAGGGGTGAAAGTGAATAGATATTTTTTTAGACAAAAACGCGGTTTGTTCCTGACTTTGGCCTGTGTCGCTTGTGGTATGTATTTTGACCTATCGGCATCGGCCGCAGTCGCGCTGCGTCCGATGGGCGGAGCGTCGCTTCTTCGTCAGGTGGATAATCCGGCGTCTCGCCTCGAGTCACTTGTGGTCGAGGTTAACGGTGAGCGCAGGCGTGTTGAACCGGCGACTGGTTTAACGGTTGTGCGTGGAGACCTGGTGACGATCGTTGAGGCGTGGCTTGTTGATAAATCAAAGCTCGCGCCGGTTGTGGATATCTCAGGATTTACCTCGCGCCTAAAACGAAACGGGCAGGACGATCGCGGAAAAGTCGTGGACACAAACCGCGATTTTGATCCCAGGCAGAGTGAGGGCGGCCGGGGAGATCGCTACGCGATTCGTGTAATCGGATCTGGCGTTCTTTATGGCGAGACCTTTTTAACGATAGAGGCTCCCGCGTTGATCTCGTTTGAGGTCGAGGTGAATGGCGAACGGCGCAAACTCACGCCCGGCGATAAACTTGCCCTAAGCCCCCGCGACGGCATTCGGGTGATTGATATCCGGACCAATGTTCGCGGAAACGAGAATGTTCGTCATAATATGTCCAAAATAAGGAACCCGGACGGAACCTTTGCGAGGGAGATTCGGTTCACCCGTGGGGAGGCCGTGTTCGCGCGGATACCAATTGATTGGCAGGGGTCATGAGAGCTCCAATCCTGGGTCGCAGAAGAATTTTGGAAATGGCCGCGATCATAGCTGTAACGACAACGCTGATCGGTATCAGCCGGCTCGAGACGAGGCTCTATAATCTCAGTGAAACGATGGCCCGAGATCACTCGTTGCTCGCATCTATTTTTTACTACGGAATTATTAATCTAAACGTTTTCCTCGCGATTCTCCTGAGTCTGCTTGTGATCCGCAATATCGCCAAACTAGTGGTCGAGCGGCGTCGGGGGGTCTTTGGGAGCAGGCTTCGAACCAAGCTTGTAGGCGTGTTGATTGTGTTCTCACTTGTGCCAACGGTGCTGGTTTTCTATGTCAGCACCCGGTTTATCACCAAAAGCTTCGACGAGTGGTTTGGCGGTCGGGTGAAAGTCACAACTCAAAAAACCAGGGACGCCGGAGCCCAAATTTACCTACAGGATCAAAGGCGGCTGGAGTCTATCGCCAAGGTCGCAGCCTCCCGGATAAAAACCCCCTCCCCCCTGGATTTTTCCTCCGGGCAGAACGCCAACATGAACATGGATCTCGCCGGTTTTGAGATTGAGTACAATGTGCAATCAATTCGGGTTTACGATGTGTCCGGCAGATTGCTGAATCGAGAATCAGCGCTTTCGGCGGTGCGTGAAGATGATCAGGGAAACACGGCGGCTGTCAGTGATATGATTGCAAGGTTTGTTTCTCAGCCTGCTATGGTCAGCGCGTCTACGGTTGATGTCGAGAACGGCAGGGACATTGTGCGCGCTGCCGTCCCCGTGCGCTTGGCCACCGGGGCACCTCTGGCGATCGTGATGCTGGAGGAGAAGTTCGATACACCCGTTCTCGCCAATATCCAGATCATTCTGGACGGGCTGGCGACCCTGAAGCCAGGCGCTCAATTGGTCCGGGTCAGTTACCTGATTCTTGTCACTGTTATGACTCTTTTGATTGTTTTCGCCGCTGTGTGGTTTGGTTTTTATGTAGCCAGAGCGATCACTGGGCCGCTGCAACTCCTTGCTGAGGCCACGAAGGAGGTGGCTCTTGGGAACTATGCGATTAAACTTGGTACCGGGACGGAAGATGAGACGGGGCAGTTGACGAAGGCGTTCAACGCGATGACCGGTGATCTGCTGCGCCAGAAAAATGATGTTGAGTCGGCGAGGATCAGGCTTGAGGAGTCCAATAATGAGCTGGATAAACGCCGCCGGTATATGGAGGTGGTTTTTGAGAATATTGCGTCGGGTGTTATCGCGGTGGACGCGAAGGGTGTCATCACCGCTTTCAATGACGCCGCCATTGAAATGCTTGGATTAAGCATTGATAACCCCCTTGGTAAGCGCGCTGAGGATGTGCTTGGACGTCCGCTTTTTGATGGTCTTTGGGCGCAAATTGGGGCGGACAGATCAGTGGCGCGGGAGCTTGAACTTCGGGATTTTGGCATTGATGCCACGGTTTACCTTGCGGCCAGTCATATTCAGTCTGTTGAGGGCGATTTTCAAGGGACCGTTATCGTTCTTGACGACGCGACTGACAGGATCAGAATGCAGCGCGCTACCGCGTGGCGTGAGGTTGCCCGCCGCATCGCACACGAGATCAAAAATCCAATGACCCCCATCCGCTTGTCCGCGGAAAGGCTTCTTCGCCGTTTCTCGTCACGTTTCGAAGGAGAGGACCGCAAGGTTTTTGACAGTTGCGTGGAATCCATTCTTGTTCAGGTGGATGTACTTAGAGGGCTGGTAAATGAGTTCAGTAAATTCTCGCGGATGCCGACCATTCAAGTAAGGCCGGCGTGTCTTAATGCCATTGTGGCTTCGGCCATCGAGGTGTTCCGACAGGGATATCCTTCAATCGAGTTTGATGAGACCTACGCCCAGTCACTTCCGGAGGCTATGCTTGATCCGGAACAGTTCAACAGGGTGGTCGTAAACCTTTTGTCCAACGCGGTTGATGCCGTTGCGCCGTCCAAAAGGCAAGGAGTCATCAAAATTATGACCAGGTATGACGCGACGATTGGGGCGGAGATTCTTGAGATTTCAGACAATGGACCGGGAATACCCGACGCGATTCGGGACCGGGTGTTTGAGCCTTATTTCTCGACCAAGGAACATGGCACAGGCCTTGGTCTCGCTATGGTTAATCAGATTGTTAGCGATCACGGGGGCTATGTAAGGATAGCTCGCAGTGACGATGCAGGTACACTATTCAGAATAGAGATTCCATTAGCGGAGAGCGCGAGATCATGAGCGGAAACCAGACTAAATTGAGGGCTTTAATCATTGATGATGAAAAAAGCATTTGTGAGAGCCTCGCCGGAGTCGTTGAGGATGAGGGCTGGTTAGCCACGACCGTTGGTAATGGCTCAAAAGGTCTGGTCGAGGCGAAGCTAAATACCCCGGACCTGGTTTTCCTTGATATCTGGATGCCAGGGATTGACGGCATTGAGGTTCTCCAGCGGCTGCGGGAAATGTTACCCGAGCTTCCCGTGGTTATTATGAGCGGCCACGCGACGATCGATACCGCGGTCAGAGCGACCAGACTTGGCGCCTTTGAGGTGCTTGAGAAACCATTGGAGCTTGGTAAAATTGTCGCACTGCTGGATCAGGCCAAGGTAATCGTACAAAAGAAAACTTCTGGAGCGGGTGTTTTGCCAACCATAGACCTGATCGGCGACTCGCAGCCCATCGAATTGATGCGCAAACAGATTGCGGCTGTCGGCCCCAAAAACGCGTCTGTTCTTATTACAGGTGAGAACGGAGTGGGGAAAGAGGTCGTTGCCCGTCTTATCCACCAAATGAGTCCCAGGGCATCAAAGCCATTTGTTGCGATCAACTGCGCCGCGATCCCAGAGGGTCTTATTGAGGCAGAGCTCTTTGGGCACGTAAAGGGCGCGTTTACCAACGCCATCTCCGACAGAAAGGGCCGGTTTGAACAGGCCCATCAGGGAACGATATTCCTCGATGAGATTGGTGATATGTCGCTAAAGACACAGGCCAAGATTTTGCGGATTCTGCAGGAAAAGTCCTTTGAGAAAGTGGGCGACCACAAAAGTGTCCAGGTCGATGTCAGAGTGCTTGCCGCCACGAACCGGGATTTGCCAGCCGAGATAAAACAGGGACGGTTTCGGGAGGATTTGTTTTATCGGCTTAACGTGATTCCGCTTATGATGCGGCCATTGCGGGAGCGTCGCGAGGATATTCCTCTCCTGGTCACTCATTTTCTTAAAGAGATGTCTCCCCGGGGCTCTGCGCCTCCCTCGGTTACACCCGAGGCTATGAGCATACTTACGTCGCGGGATTGGCCCGGAAACATTCGTGAGTTGAAAAATGTCCTGGAACGACTGATTATCATGACCAGCGGCGTCGTCATTGACGCGGGCGATTTACCGGACGATTTTTTGGGGGCGTCGCGTGAGTCGGCTGAAAGCCGCGCTGCCCAGCAGACTCTCAAGGATGCGAAAAGCGACTTTGAACGGGCGTTCATTCTTGGTAAGCTTGAGGAAAATGAGTGGAATATATCCCGAACCGCTGACGCGCTTCATATTGAGCGCAGTAACTTGCATCGTAAATTGAAGTCCTATGACATTGATCCCAAAAAACTGAAGGGTTAGGAAATCTATGGTAATAAATGAACTGAGCGCCGCATGGTCGACCGATGGCCTCGTAATCAATACCACTGGAAGCACCGAGGAGCTCGATCGCGGCAAGCCCTGGAAGGTGACGCGGCTTGACTCAAAAAGACTTCTCGCGTTCGCTGACGGGGCAGAGTCAAACCCGGCTGCAGCCGCCGGATTCGCGTGCTGCTCTCCGGACATGCTGTACGACCTGATTATTGGCATGAATCACAGACGGTGGTCGGGGACGATATTTGTCGATACCGGTTTTGGGCATAAGCGTATTTATTTTAATGCTGGTGAGTTCGTGTTCGCCGCGTCTGACCTGATTGATGACCGGCTGGGTGAGGTGATATACCGCGAATCCGCGATTTCCCTGGATCAACTGACATCGTTCGCCGTTCAGGTTGATCGCAAGAAAAAATTCGGTCAGGTGCTGCTGCGCAGCGGAAGCTTTACGAATACAGACTTGTGGAACGCGCTTAAATCGCAGGCTCGCGAGATCTTCCGCAGTATTTTTCTGGTGGATAGATGTTACATAGAACTCCACGGAGGGTCGGCGCCGATTGAGGTGACTTTTGAGAATGGAACTGAGGAGCTTTTGGACTCTGCTTATAGTTTTGGATCTCAGTTTAGGGCATTCAGTAAAAGACTTGGACCCAATGTCCAGGTGATTCCGGTCGAGGCGCCGCTTGGTCCTCCCTGCACGCCGGGTACATTCTCCGGTGATATTATGGAACTTACGAAGGACGGGCCAAGTTTAGAAACGGTGTTTGAACGCAGTAAGCTTACTGATATTTACACTCTGCTCGCGATGCAGAGACTAATTGCGACAGGATATCTGCGTCTTGAGGGAATCAGAGAGCCGGTCGCGTCGAAAATGGACGGTAGCTTTGGCAATCTGAAATCCAGGATCGACGGGTATCAGGTTTTGCACGGATTGGTTGAGCCCGCGTTTCAGGGCGCTGGGATCCCCATGCCGCTGGCTGAGCTGACGTCATTCGCGTTGTCGCTTAATAATGACGGTAGCGCGACTGTTTATCTTGATCAGAAAGGCACGCTTCCGGCTGAGTCAGTCAGCAGTATGCTCCAGCAGTGCGCAAGTAACACGCATAGACTTTCGTTTTATCAGATCAGGATTGAGACACTTACGCGCTATCTTCTTCAGATAGCGGGCGATGTGCTGCCATATGAGATGGCGCGTAAAATTAAAAACGAGTTCAAGGAGATTACATCTTGAGACCTCCTCGCCCCCGAAACTCAGGACGTCCGGACGGAAAACGCCCAAGCGCTGAGGCATCAAAAGGCCAGCCGAAATTTCAGCGTCCTCACGGAAGAAATCGTGAGCGCGCGCGGAGCTCGCTGCCTGAAGGTGTTTTTGTGGTGGAGGGAGTCGCGGCGATTCGCGAGTATTTACGCCACAAACCCGCGTCGATACAGAAAATCTTCGCGAAAGAGCGCGGATTTAACGCTGTCCGCGAGGAGCTTTCAGAATTTAAAGTGGACTTGATCAGTGTTCCTGACTCCGATGATGACTCGCTTCCGCCAACCCCGGCGTGGGCCCGTGTTCAGCATGAGATAACGGACTGGAATACGTTTTTATCGCGCGCCGAGAAGGCTGACAGCACGGCCAATCGCCTGGTTTTGATATTGGATCATATTTCGGACCCTAGGAATCTCGGTGCGATCGTGCGATCCGCGGCTTTTTTTGGTGTCCGTCACGTGATTGTGCCTGAGAAACGGCAGGTTTTACTCACTCAGGCCGGTGTTAATACCGCGCAGGGTGGATTCGCCCTGACGGACCTCGTTGTCGTGGTCAATGTCTCGAGGGCAGTCGAGGAACTGAAGCAGAAAGAATACTGGATTCTAGGCGCCGCCATGGGCGGTGAGCCGATTTCAGCGGTTCGGGGGCGGTTTGAGCGCCAGGTTTTGGTGCTGGGCTCAGAAGACAAGGGTATCAGTCAAAACGTTCTGGGACATTGTGATGTTGTGGTGGCTATTCCTGGAGCGCCGAAGTCACTTGATTCTTTGAATGTCTCTGTTGCTGCCGGTATTTTAATCCATGAATTAGCCGGGCTGCGTTGAGTTGCCTTAATTAGGAGCGACCCCCTACGGGGTTTGCGAAAAATCAGCATTTGTACGGTTTACTTTGCTTGACAGCTTGAAGCTCTGAATGTATCAAGTGTGCTCCCTTTTGTGGATTCGTGTGCTTCGAGTCTTATTTTAAGGGATGTTTTTGTGTCTTTTAGGCTGGCGTAGCTCAATTGGTAGAGCAGCTGATTTGTAATCAGCAGGTTGCGGGTTCAAGTCCCATCGCCAGCTCCAGCGAACGGATGGACACACAAGCTCCGGATAAGATCCGGGTGTTTTGCGGATGGGTACCCAAGTGGCCAAAGGGGACAGGCTGTAAACCTGTTGGCAGTAGTCTTCGAAGGTTCGAATCCTTCCCCATCCACCACTATATCTGCCAGTCGGACGGCAACGTCGGATTTAGCAGTTATGAGAGGGCCTTAAGATGGCGCTCTCACGTGTGCGGAAGTAGCTCAGTTGGTAGAGCATTAGCCTTCCAAGCTAAATGTCGCGAGTTCGACCCTCGTCTTCCGCTCCAACTCTGCCTCGGTAGCTCAGTTGGTAGAGCACGTCCTTGGTAAGGACGAGGTCACGGGTTCGAGTCCCGTTCGAGGCTCCATTGTTGTCACCGCGGCAATGTTGAGAATGGTTGTTTCTCCGGGCTTCATAGGCTCGACAGATGGCTACCGCGGTGATATGTTTTCGCGTCACATCCATTCCGAAGTTGTTGAGACTTTTGTGTGGTGAACGATAATAAATAAGTATTTGGCTTATTATAGGCAGCCAATAGCGGGAGGATGCAAATGGCAAAAGAGAAGTTTGAACGGAAGAAACCACACGTAAACATCGGTACGATTGGTCACGTTGACCACGGTAAGACAACACTTACCGCGGCAATCACATTCATCATGTCAAAGAAATTTGGTGGACAAGGTTTGGCATATGACCAAATCGACAAATCCCCAGAGGAAAAGGCACGTGGTATCACGATCTCTACAACACACGTAGAGTATGAGTCTGATCTTCGTCACTACGCGCACGTTGACTGCCCTGGTCACGCCGACTACGTGAAGAACATGATCACAGGCGCTGCGCAGATGGACGGCGCGATTCTCGTTGTTTCCGCTTCTGACGGCCCAATGCCACAGACTCGTGAGCACATTCTCCTTTCACGCCAAGTAGGCGTACCGAAGATTGTCGTGTTCATGAACAAGTGCGACATGGTTGATGATGCTGAGCTTCTTGATCTCGTTGAGATGGAAGTTCGTGAGCTTCTCACCACGTACAAGTTCCCTGGTGATGACACTCCGGTTATCCGCGGTTCAGCACTAAAGGCTCTTGAGTCCCAAGATCCAAACAGCGAATGGGGCAAAAAAGTCGTCGAGCTGATCGCAGCTTGTGACTCTTATATTCCTGAGCCTGAGCGTCCAGTTAACTTACCATTCCTGATGCCTATCGAGGACGTGTTCTCGATCTCGGGTCGTGGAACTGTTGTAACTGGTCGTGTTGAGCGCGGTATCATCAAAACTGGTGAGGAGATGGAAATCGTGGGTCTTCGTGACACACAAAAAACCATCTGTACTGGTGTTGAGATGTTCCGTAAGCTACTCGACGAAGGCCGCGCTGGCGACAACTGCGGTATCCTTCTTCGTGGTACAAAACGCGAGGACGTTCAACGTGGGCAGGTTCTGGCAAAACCAGGATCGATCAAGCCACACAAAAAATTCAAGGCAGAGGTTTATATCCTTACGAAAGAAGAAGGCGGACGTCACACTCCATTCTTCAAAGGATACCGTCCTCAGTTTTACTTCCGTACAACTGACGTTACTGGCTCCATCAAGTTGCCAGACGATGTTGAGATGGTTATGCCGGGCGATAACATCGCCGTGGAAGTCGAGCTCATTACTCCGATCGCTATGGACAAACAGCTTCGCTTCGCTATCCGCGAAGGTGGCCGTACAGTCGGTGCCGGTGTAGTAGCTGACATTCTTGACTGATTGGTTTTGAGTTTTAAGAAGTGGCCTCCGAAGGGAGGCCACTTTTTCTAGTAGCATCTAGGCGAGTAGCTCCAATGGTAGAGCAGCGGATTCCAAATCCGCTTGTTGTGGGTTCGAGTCCCTCCTCGCCTGCCATTTTAAAACGGATATGGAATCCACGTTTAGGTGATGTATGCAAAAAGATGACGCAACCTGGCTTCGAACTGGCTACTCCGTGTGGGCATGTTTGACGGCGTTTGTAGTTTGGAAGATGTTTATGTTCGCCGGCCTTAAGGCTGGTTGGCTTGAGCGATTTGAGGCGAGCTTTAATATCGGCAGCGTGCTTCTCGCCATCGTATTCGGCGTACTGCTCACCTGGCTTCTCGCCCGCGATCACGAGCGTCACGAGTACCTACTGGCTTCTGTCGGCGAGTTGCGCAAAGTGCAATGGCCTGATTGGGAGCATACTAAAAAACTGACCATGATCGTCTGTGTTGTAGTGGCGATTTTTTCAGCAATATTGACTGTATTTGACATGGCATGGGCAAAGATTTTGAAGCTGCTGTTGGCATAAATGGGGACAAGCATGAACATGGACGCGACAGCAACTTACGGAGATAAACACGTGGAAACAATGGCATCAAACAAAAAGTGGTATGTCGTGCACACTCACACTGGCTCTGAGGAAAAAGCCCGGCAGAGCCTTCAGGAGCGTATTAAGGCCAATAGCATGGACGGCCGTTTCGGACAGATTTTCGTCCCCCGGACTGCTACTGAGACTGTTCTTAAGAGCGGCAAAAGGAAGCGCGTTGAGAAGACCTCATTCCCAGGGTACATCCTGGTTGAGATGGACTTTTCCGATGAGACGGGCGCACTTGTCCGTAATACGCCGAAAATTACCGGCTTTGTTGGCGGCGATTCCAAGCGCCCACCGCGGCCGATAACTGACACCGAGGTTCTTCGTCTAACATCCCCTGAGGCTGTGGAGTCCCAAAAACAACAAGTCCGCACGGAGGTCAACTTCCGTAAGGGTGAGAGTGTTAAGGTGAAAGATGGTCCGTTTACGAATTTCGACGGTGTTGTGGATGAGGTGCGGGCAGACAAGATGAAGCTTCGCATTTTGGTCAGCATTTTCGGTCGTGAAACACCCGTCGAACTGGATTATAGCCAAGTGGAGAAAATTGGATAATTGGTTGAAGAGTAGGCATAGACCCGTAAATTTTTCGCGGTTCTAATTGCCCGCTTGACTTGTAGACTATTTTTAAATATAGACGGCACTCTCGTTTTTTCAGGCCTTGAGCTGCGATAGGTTGAGCAAAAGAAGTTTGAGCAAAAGGATTCGACAATGGCAAAAAAAGTAGTTGGTTTCATTAAGTTGCAGATCCCCGCTGGTAAGGCGAACCCATCTCCCCCGATCGGTCCGGCTCTTGGTCAGCGCGGTGTCAATATCATGGGATTCTGTAAAGAATTCAATGCGAAAACTCAGAAGCTAGCAGGAGATATTCTCCCAACGATTATCACTGTTTATGCTGATAAATCCTTCTCTTTCATTACGAAGAGCCCACCCGCGACAAGCCTCCTGAAAAAGGTCGCTAAGATTGAGTCCGGCTCCCAGACTCCTGGCAAGGCTACATGTGGTAGCGTGACTATGGCTCAGGTCAAAGAAGTCGCCAAGATGAAGATGGAAGACTTGAATGCGTACGATATTGACCAGGCGGCAAAAATTATCGCTGGTTCAGCTCGTTCGATGGGCCTTGAGGTCCTCTAATTAAGTTTGTTCTACCCTAACCATGGTGGTTAGGGGTGGGCATGTAGGAGAGCGCGCAAGTGCTCGATTGTACTACGGAGATATAAAATGGCACGTGGCAAGAAGTATAAGGCCGCAATCGCTAAAGTGGACAGGGAAAAAACCTATCTGCTCGCGGATGCGACCAAACTAGTCAAGGAAACATGCTACACCAAATTCGACGCTACGGTTGACCTTGCTGTTAATCTTGGTGTGGATCCCCGTCAAGCGGACCAAAACGTCCGTGGCGCTGTGGCTCTACCTCATGGTTCCGGTAAGACTGTGCGCATCGTTGTATTCGCTAAGGGCGAAGCAGCGCAAGCGGCTCAGAATGCCGGTGTCGAGGCTGTTGGTGGTGATGACCTTGGAACCCGCATTAGCGGTGGATGGCTGGATTTCGATCAAGTGATCGCAACCCCCGATATGATGGGTGTTGTCGGTAAACTGGGTCGGGTTCTTGGTCCCCGTGGTCTTATGCCGAACCCTAAGCTCGGTACTGTGACTATGGACGTCGTTAAGGCGATCAACGAATTGAAGGCAGGTCGTGTAGAATACCGCGTTGATAAAGCCGGTATCGTGCACGCTCCAGTTGGGAAGGCAAGTTTCACCGCTGAGAATCTTGCTGACAACGCTCGCACGGTGCTTGAGGCTATCGCGCGCGCTAAACCTGCGTCCGCTAAAGGCACCTATCTTAAGAAAATTAGCATGTCCGCGACAATGAGCCCCGGGGTCAAGGTTGACCCGTCGCCTTTTAGAGCGTAAGCCGTCGCAACACTAGCTGATCATTAAAGAGAGGGTAAAGCAATGGATCGTAAGGGTAAAGAGGCAGTCCGCGCCGTCGCGGAAAGTCGTTTTGAGAAAGCCAACGCAGCAGTTATCGCGGAGTTTCGCGGTCTAACTGTGGCGAGCCTTACTGAGCTTCGCAAGGCGCTCAAAAAGGTTAACGCTGAATTCCGAATCGTTAAAAATCGCATCGCTAAGAAAGCTGTACTCGGCAAGGCCGAGAACGGTAAGGAACTCGCTGACAGTCTTAAAGGACCTGTTGGAATCGCGTTTCTATACGGTGATGCGGCAGCAGGCGCCAAGGCCTTGGCTGACTTTGAGAAGGGCAATGAACTTTTCAAAATCACCGCCGGTGTCATGGACGCCAAGAAACTTTCCGCTAAGGACGTCAAGGCAATCGCCGCGCTTCCAAGCAGAGAAGTCCTTCTTGGCCAAATTGTGGGGCTAATGGTTTCGCCACACCGCGGACTCCTCGGGGTCATCACCGCAGTGCCAAGAAGCCTTGTTCAGGTTATCAATCAGATCAAAGAAAAGAAGTAATCATAACAATTTCACAGGTCGCGATGATGCGGCCTGGGAACAAAAGTGGGAGGACACACCATGTCAGTTACTAAAGAACAAGTCGTACAATTCCTTGAGAACATGACGCTTCTCGAAGCATCAGAGCTCGTTAAGGAACTCGAAACCAAGTTTGGCGTTAGCGCAGCTGCTCCAATGGCATTCGCAGCTGGTCCAGGCGCAGGCGCTCCAGGCGCAGTCGTTGAAGAGCAAACTGAGTTTACAGTTATCCTTAAAGAAGCTGGCGCTAACAAGATTAACGTCATCAAGGAAGTTCGCGCGGTTACCGGACTCGGCCTCAAGGAAGCTAAAGACCTTGTCGAAGGCGCTCCTAAGACCGTTAAAGAAGGCGCGAGCAAAGAAGAAGCAGACAAGATTAAAAAACTTCTCGAAGCTGCCGGTGGCAAAGTCGAGCTTAAGTAATTTGTTGTTGTTTGCCGCAGGCTAAACGAGCTGCTCGGGGGCGATCTCGCCTCCGGGCTGTCGTTGTCTGTTATGTGCCGGTAGATTCCGCTTTGGCGTAATCTAGTCGACTGTTACACTTTCGTTTCTAATTTGCGAATAATTCAGGAGTATTTTATGACCTCCTTAGCAGCCAGCTACACACGTCCCCGTAAGAGCTTTGCAAAAGTCCTTCCAGCAGTCGGAATTCCATATCTGATCGAAATTCAGAGAAGCAGCTATGCGCAGTTTCTCCAGGCCGATGTCGAACCCGCTAAGCGGAAGTTGATGGGCATCCAGGCTGTATTCAAGTCTATATTTCCGATTAAGGATACGAACGACACGGCGTCGGTAGATTTCGAGAGCTATCATTTCGAAGAGCCTAAATATACCGTAGACGAGTGTCGTCAGCGTGGCATGAGCTATGCGGCGCCGCTTCGCGTTGTTATTCGCCTTGTTATCTGGGAAAAAGAAGTTAAAGCCATCAAAGACGTCAAGGAGCAGGAAGTTTACTTCGGTGAGATCCCTCTGATGACCGCTGATGGTACATTCATTATAAATGGTACTGAACGCGTTATCGTGTCTCAGTTGCATCGCTCATCCGGTGTGTTCTTCGACCATGATAAAGGCAAGAACAGCACAACCGGTAAAGTGATTTTCTCGGCTCGTATTATCCCATACCGCGGTAGCTGGCTTGATTTTGAGTTTGACTCAAAGGATATCCTGCACGTCCGTATTGACCGCCGTCGTAAACTTCACGCGACTGTTTTACTTAAAGCTCTTGGGTATACAGAATCCGAGTTGCTTGATCAGTTCTACAAGCGTGAGACAATCCGCATTAAAGACGGTAAATTTGAGAAGAGACTCGATTACGATCTTCTTAAAGGCCAAAAGGCAAGCCTCGACATCGCCGATCCTAAGACTGGCGAGATTTACTGTAAGCGTGGCCGCCGTATTACTCCTGGCGCCATCCGTAAGATGCAGCAAGCAAAGCTTGAGTATCAGCATGTTGCCGCGGAAGACATTCTTGGCAAAATCGCTGCGACAAATATCAAAGACTCAAACGGTGAGATTGTAATTCCGCTTAACACTGAGTTTGACAAGGCGGAAATCACAAAGCTATTTGATCACGGCATCAATGAGTTCCAGGTGCTCTTTATCGATAACGTCAACGTGGATGCGTCGTTCCGCAATACTTTGACAAATGATAAAGTTGGCTCCCGCGACGAGGCCGTTGTTGATGTCTATAAGCGCATGCGCCCAGGAGATCCTCCGACACTTGAGTCGGCAAACGACCTGTTCAATAAGCTGTTCTTTGACGCGGACCGTTACGATCTCAGCATCGTTGGTCGTATCAAGCTTAACGAGCGCCTTGGTCTCAAGGTTGACCGCGAGCATCGTACACTGACCAAGGAAGATATCCTTGAGGCGGTAAAGTACCTGATCAAGCTGAAAAACGGCGAGGGCGATATCGACGATATTGACCATCTCGGAAACCGTCGCGTTCGCGCGGTTGGTGAGTTGCTTGAGAATCAATACCGCATTGGTCTTCTTCGCATTGAGCGCGCTATTCGTGAGCGTCTCCAACTGCAAGACGTCGAGACACTTCTTCCTACGGATTTCATCAACAACAAGCCAGCGGCCGCTGTTGTTAAGGAATTCTTCGGTTCGAGCCAGTTGAGCCAGTTTATGGATCAGACGAACCCACTCTCCGAGATTACGCACAAGCGTCGTCTTTCGGCTCTTGGGCCCGGTGGTTTGAATCGTGACCGCGCTGGTTTCGAGGTTCGTGACGTTCACCCGACACATTACGGACGTATCTGTCCTGTTGAGACTCCTGAAGGTCCGAACATTGGTCTAATCGCGAGCTTGGCGTCCTACGCCAAGGTCAACGAGTTTGGATTCATTGAGACCCCTTATAAGACTATGGCTGACGGCAAAGTTACCTGGTTCGGTGCTCGTGACGAGCAAAAAGACCATGTGATCGCCCTGGCTCTTAGAGAAGGTTCACGTACCCCCGATGACCTCGTAGGCGCACGTCGCTCTGGTGAGGCCGAGATGGTTCGGTACGCGGAGGCGGACCTTATGGATGTATCGACAAACCAATTGGTGTCGGTAGCCGCTTCGTTGATTCCGTTCCTTCAAAACGATGATGCTAACCGCGCTTTGATGGGCTCTAACATGCAGCGTCAGGCTGTGCCGCTTGTCAGAACATCGGCTCCTTTGATTGGAACTGGTCTTGAGCGTATTGTGGCCCGTGACTCAGGCGCGACAGTCGTTGCACGCCGTGATGGTGAGGTCGTGTTTGTTGACGCTGAGCGTATCGTAGTTAAGAGCTCCGGCAAGGATCATAGTCCTACCGAGGTCGGTACTGACGTTGATATCTATAAACTCCAGAAGTACAAGCGTTCCAACGTTGATACCTGTATCAACCAGAAGCCGATCGTCCGTAAGGGCGAGCAGGTCAAGACGAACGATATTATCGCTGACGGCTTCGCTACAGAGATGGGTGAGTTGGCTCTTGGTCAAAACGTCGTCGTGGCCTTCATGCCATGGAATGGTTACAACTTCGAGGATTCCATTCTTATCTCCGAGCGCGTTGTAAAAGAAGACCTCTTTACGTCCGTTCACATCCAGGAATTCGAGTGTATCTCCCGTGATACCAAACTTGGTCAGGAAGAAATCACTGCCGATATCCCTAACGTGGGTGAGGAGGCTCTCCGCAATATCGACGACGCAGGTATTATCCGCGTTGGCGCTGAAGTGAAGCCTGGCGACATTCTCGCCGGTAAGATCACTCCTAAAGGTGAGACTCAATTGACTCCGGAAGAGAAGCTTCTTCGCGCTATTTTCGGTGAGAAGGCCGGCGACGTCCGCGATACATCCCAGCGCGTACCTCCAGGGGTTGCCGGGACTGTAATCGGCGCTAAAGTATTCTCCCGTCAGGGCGCGGACCGCGATTCCCGCAGTCAGATGATCGAGGAGCAGGAAATCCTCCGTATCCGTAAGGATGAGGCAGATACAATCGCGATTTATCGTGATTCCGCCTCGACAAAGTTTGTCCGTATTGCCGCCGGTGATTCGACAGCTGTTGATGTCAAGGATAAGGACGGAAATGTTGTCGTCACCAAAGGCCTGAAACTCGATTTGACCATGGTTCAGGGTCTGGATTATTCCCTCTGGGAACAGCTGTCCCTCAAGGACGCTGGCAAGAACAGTGATCTTCGTAAGGCGCTCGACAGCTTGCGCGACAAGATCAATATTGAGCGTTACTTCACAGACGAGAAGATCAAGAAAATCAGGAAGGGCGATGAACTCCCCCCTGGCGTGATCAAGATGGTCAAAATTTACGTCGCTATTAAGCGTAAGCTTCAAGTGGGCGATAAGATGGCCGGACGTCACGGCAACAAGGGTGTGGTTTCCCGTATCCTTCCGGAAGAGGATATGCCGTTCCTCAATAGCGGACGTCCAGTTGACGTCGTTCTTAACCCGCTCGGTGTACCGAGCCGTATGAACGTCGGTCAGATTCTTGAGACTCACCTTGGGTGGGCCGCTAAAGGTCTCGGCGAGAAGCTTAACCGCTACATCGAGGAGAACTTCAACAGGCCAGCCCTGGAGAAAATGGCTCTTGAGATTTGGAAAGACGAGACACAAGACGCTGAAGTCCGCAAGTTTGTGAAGTCCGGCACCGATGACGAGCTGAAGGCGTTTATTCGCAAGTTCAAGGACGGTGTTCACTTCGCTAACCCTGTGTTTGACGGTGTTGGCGAAGCTGAGATTCGCGCGGCTCTTGAGCTCGCGGATTTGGACCCCAGTGGCCAGGTTGAGCTGTTTGACGGACGCACCGGCAACAAGTTCGATAAAAAAGTTACTGTAGGCGTTATGTACGTCTTGAAGCTTCACCATCTTGTTGATGAGAAGATTCACGCCCGCTCAATTGGTCCGTACTCGATGGTTACGCAGCAGCCTCTCGGCGGTAAAGCGCAGTTTGGTGGTCAGCGTCTCGGAGAGATGGAAGTGTGGGCGATGGAGGCTTACGGCGCGGCATATACGCTTCAGGAGTTCCTTACTGTTAAGTCTGATGACGTCATGGGTCGTACGCGTATGTACGAGTCTATCGTCAAAGGCAACAACATGATGACTCCTGGTCTGCCAGAGTCGTTCAACGTTCTTGTACAGGAGTTGAAGTCTCTCGCGCTTGACGTGAATCTCCTCCGTAAAGACGGTGCGGAGCTTAACGCGGACGCGAACCCAAGTTGATTGTACGTGAATCGGAATCCTAGACCTGAAAAGGGGAGTGCAACGTGAAGGATTTGATTAATTTTTACGATAAGCCAAATGATCCGCTGAACTTCAGCGCTATCAAAATCTCTCTCGCGTCACCTGAGAAGATCCGCAGTTGGTCTTTCGGTGAGGTTAAGAAGCCTGAGACCATTAACTACCGTACGTTTAAGCCTGAACGTGATGGTCTGTTTTGCGCGAAAATCTTCGGGCCGGTCCGTGATTTTGAGTGTATCTGCGGTAAGTATAAGCGCATGAAGCACCGCGGCATCGTTTGTGACAAATGTGGTGTTGAGGTTATTCATTCCAAAGTCCGCCGCGAGCGCCTTGGTCACATCAACCTTGCGACTCCTGTCGCGCACATCTGGTTCCTGAAGTCTCTCCCTTCGCGTATAGGCGCCATCCTTGACATCCCGCTGAAGAATGTTGAGAGCATTCTTTACAGTGAGTGCTATGTCCTTCTTGAGGCGTCCGAGGAAATTCTTAAAGACAAAGAGATTAAGAAGGAAATCGGTAGCGTTATCAGCGAAGAAGAGCTCGATGAATTGCTGAAGAAATACGGCAACAACACGTTCCGTACAGGTGTTGGCGCTGAAGCTCTGCAAGAGCTTCTTGCTAACCTTCGCGTCGAAGAACTCGCTGACGAACTGCGCGCGGATCTTGAGGTAACGACATCTGAGGCCGGCAAAAAGAAGCTGCAGAAGCGTCTTAAAGTTATCGAGGCATTCAATCAGCTTGATGAAAACGGTGACTTCTACGCGAAGCCACAATGGATGATGCTGAACGTAATTCCTGTGTTGCCGCCAGACCTTCGTCCTCTCGTGCCGCTCGATGGCGGACGTTTTGCGACGTCTGACCTTAACGATCTTTACCGTCGCGTTATTAACCGTAATAACCGCCTCCTTCGTCTTCAGGAGCTTAATGCTCCCGAGATTATCGTACGCAACGAGAAGCGCATGCTTCAGGAGTCTGTTGACGCGTTGTTCGATAACGGTCGTCGCGGTAAGGTTTTCACAGGTCCTAACAAACGCCCACTCCGCTCTCTTTCTGACATGCTTAAAGGTAAGCAAGGTCGTTTCCGTCAGAACTTGCTCGGTAAGCGCGTGGACTATTCCGGTCGTTCCGTGATCGTAGTTGGCCCTGATCTTCGTTTGCACCAGTGCGGTCTGCCAAAGAAAATGGCGATTGAGCTGTTTAAACCGTTCCTTTACAACAAGCTCGAGGAGCACGGTATCGTTTCGACCATCAAGTCGGCGAAGAAGCTCGTAGAGAAAGAGCGTCCTGAGGTTTGGGATTGTCTGGAAGAGGTTACCAAAGAACACCCTGTTCTTCTGAACCGCGCCCCGACACTTCACCGTTTAGGTATTCAGGCGTTTGAGCCAGTCCTTATTGAAGGTAAGGCGATTCAGCTGCACCCACTCGTCTGTTTCGCGTTTAACGCTGACTTTGACGGTGACCAGATGGCTGTTCACGTTCCTCTGTCAGTTGAGTCCCAGATGGAAGCTCGTGTACTCATGATGTCTTCCAATAACATTCTGTCTCCAGCGTCCGGCTCTCCGGTTATTATTCCTACTCAGGACATCGTCCTCGGTATTTATTACATGACCAAAGACGACATTGGCGGCAAAGGTGCCGGTAAAATATTCGGCTCGATTGAGGAAGTGCGTGCCGCGTACGATCATAACCAAATCGATCTTCAGGCGCCTGTCACGGTTCGCATTGAGGGCAAGCGATGGGAAACCACAGCTGGCCGCGTGATTCTCCGTGAGGTTCTTCCTGAGAATTTGGACTTCAGCCTTATTAACAAGACTCTGTCCAAAAAAGACCTTGGCAAGCTGGTTGATGATGCGTTCCATCAGTGTGGTCCGAAGGCTACCGTACTCCTGGCAGACAAGTTGCGCAGCATGGGCTACCGCTACTCCACAAAAGCAGGCCTCTCAATTTCTATCGGCGATATGGTCGTTGCTCCTGGTAAACAGGCGATGCTTGATAGCGCATACGAGGAAGTTAAGAAAATTAAGGAGCAATATTCTGAGGGTCTTCTCTCGGATGGTGAACGCTACAATAAAGTGATCGATATCTGGGCGAAAGTTACGGATAACATCGCGGACGAGATGTTTAATAACATCAAGTTTATGCAGCGTGAGGATCACAAAGGTCAAATGCAGACAGTTGCCTCAAACAACTCGATTTACATGATGGCCGACTCCGGAGCCCGGGGTTCCGCTCAGCAGATTCGTCAGCTGGCCGGTATGCGCGGTCTTATGGCGAAGCCAAGTGGCGCGATTATTGAGACTCCGATTACGTCGAACTTCCGCGAGGGGTTGACGGTTCTGGAGTACTTCACCTCTACACACGGTGCCCGTAAGGGTCTCGCGGATACGGCTCTTAAGACAGCCTCATCCGGTTACCTGACTCGTCGTCTCGTTGACGTCGCCCAGGATTCTATCGTGGCGGAGCTTGACTGCGGCACAAAAGAAGGCATCCCGATGGGCCACCTTCGTGAGGGTGCTGAGATCAAGGAGAAACTCGGCGAGCGCGTTCTTGGTCGTGTAGCTCTTGACGATGTCAGTGATCCGGTTTCCGGAAAAGTTCTTGTTAAGTCTGGTGAGTTGTTTACTGAGGAGCTTTGCGGAGCCATCGATGCTGCCGGTGTTGAGCAGGTAATGATTCGCTCGGTTCTGACTTGTCAGTCGGTACGCGGAAACTGTGGTCGCTGCTATGGCCGCGACTTGGCGACAGGTAAACTTGTCAACGTTGGTGAGGCTGTTGGGGTTATCGCCGCTCAGTCGATCGGTGAGCCTGGAACTCAGCTTACAATGCGTACATTCCACTTTGGTGGTACGTTCTCCGGTAAAATGGCGCAGAATAAGATTGAGGCGAAATTCTCGGGTAAAGTTAAATTTGAGCGCATGCGTTCCGTTGATAATCGTGACAAGGACTCAATTGTTGTCAGCCGTAACGGCGAGGTCGCGATTGTTGATGATCATGGTAAAGTCAAAGAGACTTACCCAGTTAACTTCGGCTCGTTTATTCGCGTTAAAGATGGCCAGACTATCGCGGCTGGACATATCATTACTGAGTGGGACCCCTTCTCGGTGCCGATTATTTCCGAGGTTGCTGGTACTGGTAAGTACAAGGATCTTGTTGATGGTCAGTCCATGGAGCAGAAGCTCGATGAGGCAACGTTCATTAACCGTAAAACGGTCATTGAATCCAAAGGTTCGACCAATAAGCCCGCGATTGAAGTTGGCGGTAAGCGTTACGCGCTTCCTGTCGGTTCGACGATCAACATTGAAGACGGCGCGGATATCAAGCCGGGTGACGTGTTGGCGAAGATCACTCGTGAAGCTCAGAAGACAAAAGATATTACTGGAGGTCTTCCACGGGTTGCGGAACTCTTTGAGGCCCGTAAGCCTAAAGAAATGTCGATCATGTCTGACCGTGATGGAACAGTGTCCTTCGGTGCCGACACTAAAGGTAAGCGGAAGCTTGTCGTTACAGACGATGACGGAGAGCAACGTGAGTTCTCAATCTCTAAAGGTAAGCACGTTATTGTTACCGAGGGTGACTATGTGCGCAAAGGCGACGCTCTCGTTAGCGGCGCGCAGAACCCCCATGAGATTCTTGAGGTTCTGGGCCGCGTAGCCCTGTCGCGCTTTTTGGTTGATGAAGTTCTTGATGTATACCGTCTGCAAGGCGTTAAGATTAACACGAAGCACATCGAGGTTATTGTTCGCCAGATGTTGCGCCGCGTTAAGATTACTGAGGCGGGAGATGCTCGTGGGTTCCTTCCTGGTGAGCAGGTTGATCTCGCGGTGGTTGTGGACGCGAACGCTAAGCTTGAGGCTGAGGGCAAACGCCCCGCTAAGTTCGAGGCGCTTCTACTCGGTATTACACGTGCCAGCTTGTCCACAGACAGCTTCATCTCGGCCGCTTCCTTCCAAGAGACGACAAAGGTGCTCACTGAGGCAAGTATCAATAGCAGGGTCGATAAACTGCTCGGTCTTAAGGAAAACGTCATTATGGGTCGCCTGATCCCTGCTGGAACTGGTGCTGCAGCATACCGCGGACTTAAAGCGGTTGTTGCCGGATCCAAAACCAGAGTTGCGGGAGAAACATCTGGCGTAGCCACTGAGGCTGTAGCAAGATAATAGAATCAGGGTGTTACTCGTGGGCAGGGAGGCCTCGTTTCAAAGCACTCACAAGCCGGAGTTGAGAGATCCTCAGGATTTCTTAAGAAAGGCGAGAAATGAGTTGCGGGGAGATGAGGGGTTTGCTATGAGTACCGTCCGTTTTTGGAAATTAAACGAGGAAAATTAATGCCTACGATCAATCAGCTGATTAGCCAAGGCCGCCAGAAAGTGACTTACAAGTCCAAGTCTCCGGCGCTTAACAACAACCCATTCCGTCGTGGGGTATGTACTCGCGTATATACAACGACACCGAAGAAGCCGAACTCCGCGCTCCGTAAAGTAGCACGGGTTCGTCTGACCAACGGCATCGAAGTTTCCAGCTACATTGGTGGCATGGGACATAACCTTCAAGAGCATAGCGTTGTTCTTGTTCGCGGTGGCCGGGTAAAAGATCTTCCAGGTGTTCGTTACCACGTTATCCGCGGCGCACTCGATTGCCAGGGCGTGAGCGCACGTCGTAAAGGTCGTTCGAAGTATGGTGCTAAGAAGCCTAAGGCCGGCGCTGCCGCCGCCGCCAAGAAATAAGGAGTAGTTAATTATGGCTCGTCGCCACGTAGTCGCTAAACGCGTAGTTCTTCCGGATCCTGTTTACAAGGATATGGTCGTAACAAAATTCATGAACTGTATGATGCTGAACGGCAAGAAATCTGCCGCTGAGAAAGCATTCTACGGCGCAATCACTATCATTGAGGGCAAAGGCGCTGCTGGCCTTGGTGCTTTCAAAAACGGCATCGAAGTATTTCATGCTGCTCTTGAAAACACCCGCCCACTTCTTGAGGTCAAATCTCGCCGCGTTGGTGGTTCTAACTACCAAGTTCCGGTTGAGGTTCGCCCTGATCGTCGTCAAGCACTCGCTATTCGCTGGTTGATTGAGTTCTCCCGCGATCGCGCTGGTCGCTCGATGCGTGAGAAGCTCGCTGCTGAGTTGTTTGATGCCGCTAACAAACGCGGTGGAGCTATCAAGCGTCGTGAAGACGTTCATAAGATGGCCGAAGCCAACAAAGCGTTCGCTCACTTCCGCTGGTAATAGGGTTTTGGGGTGAAATGACCCCGCTAGCGTCGTTACTCGTCGCGCGCGGTTGCTCATTTACAACTCGTAAACTCCGCACCGCGCGCTCCTCGTGCCTAGCTATCGGGGTCATTTGACCCCAAAACGCATAAGGGTGATTCGAGGGGAGAATTAAAATCTAAAAGAGACCGAGTCGAAAGATTCGGTCTCTTTTTTTGTGTGTTTTTGCTAGGTTATTGGCTCCCAAAAATTGGGGTTATCTAGCCGGTTAAAGAGGGAATCTCGGGATGAGCGCGAAACCAACTGAATTGAGGATGCTGCGTAATATCGGGATTATGGCCCATATTGACGCGGGTAAGACGACTACGACCGAGAGGATATTGTTTTATACCGGGCAGATTCACCGGGTAGGAGAAGTGCACGAGGGAAATACCACCACTGACTGGATGGTGCAGGAGCAGGAGCGCGGGATTACGATCACCGCCGCCGCCGTGACCTCTTACTGGAAAAATCATCAGATCAATATTATCGATACACCCGGTCACGTTGACTTCACTATTGAGGTGGAGCGTTCGCTGCGTGTTCTCGATGGCGCGATCGCCGTATTTGACGGAGTGAGTGGTGTTGAACCGCAGTCAGAGACTGTGTGGCGGCAGGCGAATAAGTATAAAGTTCCGCGGATTTGTTTCGTGAACAAGATGGACCGCGTCGGCGCGGACTTCATCGCGGCGGTTGAGTCCATGCGTGAGCGGCTCGCGGCCAATCCAGTGCCGTTTCAGTTGCCGATCGGATCGGAAGACCAGTTTTCTGGTGTTGTAGATCTCGTGAAAATGAAGGCACTTGTGTGGGGAGTGGGTGATACCAAGGGCGACAAGTGGGACGAGGTTGATATTCCGGCCGATATGGCTGTTGACGCCGCTCTTGCTAGAGAGTTTTTGGTAGAGCAGCTCGCTAACTGTGACGACGCCCTTGCGGAGAAGTATCTCGGTGGCGAGGCAATTACTGAGGCTGAATTAAAGGCTGCGGCGCGTCGTGGGACCATTGAATTTAAATTCGTGCCAGTTTTCTGCGGGAGTGCCTTCAAGAATAAAGGCGTGCAGCCATTACTTGATGCGGTGATTGATTATTTGCCGTCTCCAATTGAGCTTCCCAACGTCGAAGGCATGGATGTTGAGGATGAGGATAAGAAATTAACCCGTAAACGCGGGTCTGAAGATTTTTTCTCAGGACTGGCGTTTAAGATTATGACTGATCCTTTTGTAGGACAGCTCTCTTTTGTTCGCGTTTACTCGGGCTCAATCTCAGTTGGGGAGGTTGTCCTGAATACCAGAACCGACAAGCGCGAGCGTATTTCTAAGATTTTGCGTATGCAAGCCAATGTCCGAGAGGAGCTTGAGACCGTTGGAGCAGGTGAGATAGTCGCGATCGCTGGTTTCAAACAAATCGCGACTGGCGATACGATATGTGATCACAAACACCCGATTCGGTTTGAGAGCGTTATGTTCCCAGAGCCGGTTATCTCCATCGCGCTTGAAGCCAAGAGTTCCGCGGATACTGATAAACTTCAAAAAGCGCTTGAGCGTCTTCAAAACGAGGATCCCTCGTTTCGCGTGAGTTTTAACGCCGAGACCGCGCAGACGCTACTATCGGGAATGGGCGAGCTTCATCTTGAGATTATCGTGGACCGGCTTAAGCGCGAATTTAAAGCAGACTGTAACGTTGGCCATCCTCAGGTTAGCTATCGTGAGACGATCTCCAAGGCAGGTAAAGTCGATGAGACTCACCGCCGAGAGGGTGCGGGTATCAACCAATTCGCCCAAGTGTCCGTGGAATTTGAGCCAGGCGAGCGCTCTGGTGGTCTGGTGTTTGAGAATAAGGTCAAAGAAAATAAACTTCCTAAGCAATATGTCGAGCAGGTCAAAAAAGGTCTCGAGGAGGCGTTACTTGCCGGTCCTATCGCCGGGTTCCCGGTTGTGGGCGTTAAGGCGAGACTTGTTGACGGTAGATTTGATCCAGCGATCCCGGATCCAAATGCATTTAAGGTCGCAGCCGGCATGGCGCTGCGCCGTGGACTTAGAGAAGCCAGTCCGTTACTGCTTGAGCCTGTGATGGCTCTGGAAGTTATTTCTCCCGATGATTATCTCTCAAACGTGATGACTGATCTCAATAGCCGCAGGGCCCAGGTCAATAACGTGACCATGAAGGGACATCTTCAGTGCGTGGAGGCTAACACCACATTGTCTGAGATGTTTGGTTATTCGACACAGCTACGTTCTATCAGCCAGGGGCGGGCGACATTTACCATGAAGTTTGCGAGCTATGAGCAGGTCTCGGCGCAAACGTTGAAGCGAATTACTGGGCTTTAATCTTCAGCTATCTGGTTATAGCCCATCAGTCCTGTCACGCCGCCGGTATGGATTATTACAATCCTGCCGCGACAGTTTTGCCCTCTGATGAGATCAAAAGCCCGCATAAATAATTTTCCGCTATAAACTGGATCCGTGAGGATTCCATGTTCTCTTGCCATGTATCGTATGAATTCAAAAAGTGCCTCACTTGTGGCGCCGTAGGATCTTGGGCTTAAGGGGCGGTAGACCCTGGTGAAGTGGCTAACATCAGCCCAGGTTACGCCAGTCACCGGTGTGACCCACTCCCGGAAGGCAGCCTCTACCTGCTCCTCAAAACCGGCCATCTGAATAATGTGAAGTTTGGTTGTTTTGTCGAAGCCTTTTTTTAAAAGCCCCGCAGCTAGCGATGCACTGCTTAATGCGGTTCCGCTATCGATAAACACGTGCGCGGGTGGCTTTTGATCAGCCCATTCACTTCGGGTCCGCGTGATCTCGTCGGCGAGTGTCAGACATCCGTCGACTGCTTCCATACAGCCGCCGCCTTCCTGGAGGACGAGAGAGGGACTTCCATCGAGTTTAAGTTTGCTTGCGAGATCTTGCATCAGGATGGGAATGGAGGATTTTTCGGCCCGCGGAATAAGCACCAGACGTCCCGGAGGAAGGGCAAGCTTAATCAGCATGCGATTGCCCGCGGTACCTCCCTCGCTGTGGTCTTCTACCGCAAACACGGTCAGCGCGATGCCGGCCTCGGTGCATAAAATCGCCGCTGCCGCGAGGTTATTGCTGTTTACGCCGCCGGTGGCGATGATGTGTTTTATGTCGTTGGCTAAACAGTGGCCGGTGATGGCCGCGTATTTTCGGGCCTTGGTACCCCAGAATCCGCGGAGTTCGTCGTCACGCAAGACCCAGATGTCCCGCCCGTCCAGGTCAGACAAGTACGGGTCATGACCCACAAGCTTTGGCTTAATGGGAGTGACCCGTACAGATAGATCAACATTTAAGGACGTTAATGGTGGCGTTTTGGAAATCAAGGTCAGCGGCAAGCCTTGATGGAAGATTTTTCGCTTTCTTCCTCGTTTGGCATATCCCATACGGAAACAGAGATGGCTTTCGCGTTTTTGGGATCGACTTTGGCTTTTCTAAGCTCCATATCATCACCGAGGGTGACGCCACCTTTATTGATATTGGCTATGACGCCTGAGATGTCACCGCTGAAACACAGCTCGCCACCTGCCGCGGGAGCTTCACAGTGATTGTCCTCAATCGCTTTGAATGAGCCGCCGTCCTCACCTTTACACTTTACACCTGAGTACTGTACCGGCTCGTTGTCCGCAGGTTCATTTTCCGCTGGGGCATGCTTCATAGACGCCATGACCGCGAGGCGCGTTTTGCCAACACAAGGGGGCATGGTCACGTGCTTTTCCTTAAAACCGTTGGAATCCCAAAGTTGAAACTCAAGTAATTTTCCGGCGCCCTTTTTGGGGAGTTTAAGCTGGTAGTCGTCTTGAACAATTACATTATTGGAGGTTATAAACTCGCTCACGCTGTCCCGGGATCCGATGTAGCAGAAGGTAAGGGGCATGCCGCAAACGACTGACGAGTACTCGGACCATTTTTTGGTGTTGTCTTCTTTGCAGCCAAGGACAGCGAAGCCTTTGTTGCCGTGAGCCTGCGCGGATTTTACGCCCGCATTTGACGCGGTCTTACAGGAAACAAGTGATGCGCCCATTGCCAAAGCGAGAATAAAAATGTTCATAGCGAAAGCTCCAACGAATTAAAGGGTTTGTGCCCTATATTCTACGTGGCGTGGGCTTGGTCGGTCAAGGTTGGAAAAGGGGGGGCTTTGTTGCGCTTAAATTTGCGGAGCGGTACCATATTAGGGTGCCCTGACTTTACTAAACATAGCCACAAATGTGGGGAGGCTCTTATGAAGTTGATTTCAATATTGCTTGTTGCTGGAATCGCGGCGCAGTTTGTTGGGTGTAAGGCAGCAGGCAAGAGGGGGGACGCTGGGCTGGCGTCCGCGGATTCTGGTAATACGAGCCTCGCAGCCAGGGACCGGCACTCGTATACAGATGCTGAGCTTCAGCGCCACGAGAAGTATGTAGAGTCAAAGCTACCGGGTGGAATCTATTTGGTTAAGGTTCCCAACATGAGGCCTCATAACTTTCCGAATGATGGCGTCTATCAGTCCTGTGACAAAGTATACAACGCGGCTAAATCGGGAACTGACGCTGACCTTCTTGCCAAATTGGGGTCGGGATATGCCGCTGATTTCGGATTTGAGACATGCTCCGTAGCGAATTTTTATAAGGGCATCATGCCGCTCAGGACTTGTGTCGAGGCGATTGAATGTGTCGGCAAAAAAATTCGGGACGCGAAAGGAGATGTCCACATCAGCATGCTCTATAATTTTGACTATAAACAGGGTGATGAAGGCGGCGGCTCGCAGGTTGACTGCGTGACCAGCATCCGGGAAAACTTTCTCATCAATGGTAAACCTAGTGGGGCTGCACCGGGTGATGAAACTCCCTTTGACCTTGTGGAGTTCACGGCAAAGGGTAATGCCGAGTCCACTGCCAAGGGCTGTATTGTGACGATGACTAATTAAAAATGGTACATTTTTAATTGGCGCGCAACAGGGATTACGACAAATAAGTGGAAGATAGACGCCGGCAGAAGTGTGGACATAGGAGTAGCCCACAATAAATTTTACCGCGTTTAAAAAGGTCTTCTAGGTTTGCAGGTAGTTTTTTAAAAGCGCAACGATGGTAGGGGTTAGTCGCTATTAAAGTCAGCTTTAGGCCAGAGTTGAACTTCCCCTGCAATAGCAGGTAAGCCTTCCGTATCTAAAGCCTTGATGAAACGTCGGATGAAGACAGCGTTGCGGACCTGCCGCAGTTTAACGGAATCGAGCACCATGAGGACCAGGGCTGGCTTCTTCTTAAGGATTCCGCTGTGATCAGCGAAGTTGCGATCTTTCGTGATGATGACCTCGAAGTCGCTTTTAGCCAATTCAGCTCCAAGGGCGCCGTTCTTAAACCCTGCCCACTCGGTTTCATGCACGGAAACCACGTTGAAGCCAATATTTCTAAGGGCTACAGCGAGGCTATCGGAGAAGTTCTCGTCGAGGATGATGCGTTTATTCTTCAACCAACGGCCTCTTCAACCGCAAGCTTGCCTGCGTACCTAATAGCCTCATAGACGGCGTCAACGGGTAAAGAGTACATCTCGGCCAGCTCTTCTAAGGGGATTCCATTGGCCATTTCCTCAAGAAGCTGGGCAACCGAAAGCCGCCTATCGGCAAAAGCTGCGATGCCGCCAAGGTATTCGGCATCCTTTACAATGTATCTATACCCGGGAATGAGGCTTGCAGGACCAACCCTTCTTTTGTCGTGTTTTAATGCCTTGCTCATAGACGCTCCCTCCGGGCAACCGATAGGGGTAATAATATCGAATTCTAGCTAAACCTGCCAGAACCGAACTGAGGGCGAAATTTTAGCCGGCTCGGCGGGAGTAATAGGTCTTTTATCTTTCTATGCTAACCATCTTCATAGCGTAATCTAATGAATGGTGCGGGTACGCTGACTCGAACAGCGGACCTCCACGATGTCAACGTGGCGCTCTAACCAACTGAGCTATACCCGCAAAGGCTAGGGCAGAGGTTATAGTCCGGGGCCCGAGGGGTTGTCAAGGACGTATCAAGGGGGCTTAGATCGCCTGAGGGGCAAGGGGTTGAAGAGGCCCCCAGCCCCTTTTTAATGCCCATTTATTGAGCTTATCGACCCGGAAGTTTGCGCTCCTAATGACGTTGCCGCGGTGTTACGGTGCCCCCGCGGCAGGGGGAGAGTCAGTTGTCGCCTCAGACCAAGACCGTCAAAAGGAAAATGAAATGCGTCACGAATTCAAAATAGAGGAACCTGGAATAACATTGACCCAGGCATTGAAGTTTAAGGGCATAGTCGACAGCGGCGGCCAGGGTAAGGCGCTGATTGCCGATGGTCGCGTTCGTGTAAACGGTGAAGTCGAGCTACGCAAAAGACGGCAGATGGTCGTTGGCGATGTTGTTGAGTTAGAGACGGAGTGAGAAAGCTCGCTTCCAGATCAATTGGAAGGACGCAGACATGAATAATATAACAGATCTACAATCAGTTTTTGAGAGTGTGTCACGATCGCTCAAAGGCGAGAAGTGGTTTAAAAAGGATGGGTGGATGGTATCAATCCACCCGTATCCCGCGTCAAAACCGGATGGCGTGACTCTTCACGTCTTCAAGAAAAATTGGTTAAATGAGGATCGCAAAGGGATTCATATTGAATCCTACCTCGCGCTGGACCTTAGAAAACGCCGTCGTACTTACATCGCACTTCACATTCTCCACCATGACAAGATACCCGGTACAACTTTGAAGCGAATTATTCTCTCAAAACCAATCGTGGATGATATAATCGATACTGTCCGTGATTGGAGCGGTTACGAAATCCGCGCCGGAAAATATGGACAACAACCTTTTGGCAAAATTCTTGATGGGGTGGATGATGCCTTCCCAAAGGACTTGCTGCTGGAAATAAATCAGCTGTGCAGAATTGTTGGACCAGTTGTCGACCGCATGCTGGAGCTGCATCTGTAACTACACGATATTATAGTTGCCCGCACTTTAGTGCTTTAATCAGAGTCACGATGATTGAAGTGAAAGTGAATAATGATGGTAAAGTGAGCAATAGACATCCCAGGATGACTAACGATAGCTGCATTTTTGTTCCTCCAACCCAGCCTTGTCAGTATTTTCGATGATAGACCTATTATTTGTCGTTAAGCGGTTGCGTTTTGTAGACAATATGAACTGCAGAGTTATCGTCAGTGGCGTGGATCAAAAGCTTGGGTTGAGCGTGGTGTTGATGGTCACTTTCGCGGGATGCGTTTTGCGCCTGACCACAGTCCCAGGTAATCGTGCCGTTGGAATTGTGATGATGGTCGCAATAGTGTGTATGTGCTTTCGCAGTGAAAGCAGTAAACATGAGAGCAAATGCGGCAATAAATTTCATTTTTATTTCTCCTAATTAATGTCATCCCAACTCCACGTTCGGGTTTCATTGAGAGTTAAAATTCTAGTGCCGGAGTGAATCAATCCGTCAAAATGTCGGCAGCTCGTTAAAAAACAGTATTTTGAAATTGTCCTTAGTGATGACGACTCCTGTCGCCAGGGTCTCCCGCTCTCCCGATGACGTCTCCCGCTGTAGAGTTCCTGATAGGGAGTCCATTTCACGGATTTTGCTGATATCCATTTCATCAAGCAGTAAAAATAAGCTTTCGTCCGGATGGGTCGCTCTTCCCCGTATGTAAGCGGTCTTGACGTCGTCAGTCAGTGTCAAGCTTAGGATAATCTGATAATTGTGCGGTGCCTTATAGACGACGTGTGAGGCAAATATCTCTTCGAATCCATAAATCAACATATTGTGCTTGGGGTGATGATGGTGGTCATTGTCGGCAGTCGCGGCAGTGACGTTCTGCGCGGTCATGAAAATCAGGGCGAAACTCAGTAAGATCTTTCTAAACATGGAAGGGTCCTTTCGTTGTGTTGTGAATGGATGCGAATGCCGAGGACATTGCCGAAATCTAAAATAATTGTAAAATTCATATATTTGATCTATATATCAATTTAAATGAATCTACTTAGTCCCAATCTTCAAGCCTTCCTCACCGTGTATCGGCACAAGACTTTGCTTGCCGCGGCGCGAGAGCTTGGTATCGGCCAAACCGGCGTCACACAGAGGATCAAATCTCTGGAGCAGGATGTCGGGACGTCGCTATTTCTAAGAAGCCGCAAGGGCATGGAATTGACTGCTGAGGGGCGCGCGCTCTTGAGGCATTGCTTGCTGATTGAGGAATCTGAGGGCCGGCTCGTTGCCGAGATAAAGGACGCCGGGCGCGTGAGTTCTGTCGATATTCGGATATCTGGACCGACGAGTTTTATATCTGGCCGTGTTGTGCCCCGCATGGCGGCGGTCTTTAAGAAATGGCCCATGCTGAATATTCATTTTATGATTGATGACGCGAAGGACCGGACGTCTCTTCTGAAAAGTGATCTAGCGGATATCGTCGTTCTTTATCCCCACCAGGTGGCACTTGAGTTTGACAGCAAGGTCCTGCGGCCGGACGAGTATTGTCTTTTGGGGCATCCCTCATGGAAGGGGAGGGCACTGACTGACATTTTAGAGCATGAGCGTCTATTTGCCTTTCACGCGGAAGACGAGACCAGTTTAAATTATCTCAAGACTTACGGCCTGCTGAAGCATCTTAAGAGGCAGCGACTATTCGTGAATGAAAACCACGCGCTCATCACGCTATTAACTGAAGGGGTTGGATTCGGACTTCTTCTTAAGGAAATCGCCGAACCACTTCTCAGGGATAAAAAGCTCATATTGTTGAACGACGGTAAGCTTCTAAAAGATCCACTGGCCTTGGCTTGGTATCCCAGGGCTCAGATGCCCAAATACTTTAAGGATGTATTGGCGGTCATTCATAGGTGACCCGACAGCAATACTGGAAATTGGTCGAAAGACGCGGGCTTAAGCGATTCGCTTACGCCGCTCTTCTTCGAGCTTTTGAACCAACCAGATTTTGATCAAAGGCTGTCTCGCGACACCGGCTCTCTGAGCTTCCTTGTCGAGTTCTGTAAGGAGCCACTCTGGGAGGTCAAGATTTACCTTCCGGATCTTGGGTTCTTTCACCGTGCCACGGGCGGTGAAGATCGCTCCGAGATCAGAGGACTCCAGAATATCGTCCATTTCACCCGCGCTCTTAAAAGTTCTCACTGTCGCTGACGCTTTGGATTTTTTTGATATAGGCTTTTTTCTCGGCATTTCTGGCCCTCCTGACGGATATTAGTCTTAGCTTTGTACCGCGCGTAGTCCAAATGGCAGTATAAATAGTGTCGGCAATGACCCCAAGTGTAGCGCCACGTGTTTCTCCCGCCTGAGTTTTGGCAATCGTTTCGACTTCAAGTGTTTGGCCAGTCCAAAGAACGAGGGCCTCCTCAAAGCTAACTCCGTGCTTTGTCACATTCGCGGCGGACTTCAATGGATTCCATTCGAATTCCATACTGAAAATATACCTTTTCTATGATTTTAGCAATTGACTCAACGGCAGCCCAAATAGGCGGCCCTAAACAAACACATGCCATACAAATGTATGGAAAATCAAATTAAAAGGCGACGAGAAATCGAGCTGCCAACGAGCCTTGATTAGCACTGTCACCCGCTGACTCCGGCGCAGGAGCTGAGTGGGGCTGTATTCTAAATAGTGGACGCGGGAAATTGAGCGGCTCCGAAATCTTCGCCTTTCTTTAAATTTATGGGCCCCTAAAAATACAAATTTGTACTTTTAAGGCACCATAGATATTAAAGATGTGAAAGCAGGGTTTGATTACGGACGGGACTTGCCAAGGCGGTGTTCGATGTAATTGCCCAGGGCATACAGAGGGATATTTTGAATTCCGCCATCAAGGCGAAGGTTGAGGGCGGTTGTTCGAGACAAATATAGTTTGAAAAAATCGGTTCTGACCAAGTTTAACGCCGGGAAGCTAGCGCGGCGCACGGGTTCCTCCGGATTAATGTATAAAGCAATAAATTATTCCTCTGAAAAACTGAGGAACAGTCGTAATACACGGTAATAATTAATTAAAAGTAAGGATTCAAAGGCTGGTATTTTCGTTTGTTATTATTTTAAATTTAATTATGTAATATCATTGTATTATCATGATATATGTCAAGTATTATTGACGAATTCCGAAGAGGTCTCGTAATGTAACTGTTGAGGGCCGGTACGAACGGAGGCTGAATTGAACCTAAAGACTGTAGAAGCTCTGGCTCGCGCTCGTGGGATGAATCAGTCAGATCTTGCCCGTGCCGCGGGTGTATCCCGTCAGCGGGTTTCCCAGTGGTTCAAGATGGATGAAGCGCGTGACGACGTGAATCTGCGGTCGGATCATTTGCGCGATCTTGCCGCCGCACTCGAGGTCCGTGTCGATGATTTGCTGAGACCTTTACCGCTTGTCGGTGAAGGCGACCTCATACGAATTGAAACAACGAACTTGCTCTGGGATAAGCTTTATCCAGATCTCGTGGCGTTTGCTATTGATGCCGGAAAATTTCGCGCGAAGGCAATGGCTAGACTGGTGCAGGTGTATGGATTATTCGCCTCGGCTCGTATGCTGGGTGAAAAAGTCTGGTCGAAATTTCCTGAGTACAAAAAACATATTCAACCAACCTACAGAAAAGAACTGGAGGCGCTATGGAGTCTTCGCGAAAGCCGGATGAGTCGCTAGCGGTAAAAACCCTGCCCGCGCCATTGCTGCGGGCAATCAGGGAGGTCTTTGCCGCCGCTGGTCCTGGAATTGCTTTGGTTGGTGGTACGGCTCTGGCAGGATTTTACGCCGCGCACCGCAAGTCAGATGATATGGATATTTTCACCGCTGACGCCGATGCCCAAAAGGCGGCCGTCGCGGCGGCGAAGAACCTGGTCAACCTTGGCGCGACGATTGACCGTGAGCGGCATAGTCCAATGTTTTACCATTCCGTCGCGAGGTGGGATCATCATGAGTTCACTATCGACGTTGTTTTGGATCACCGGATTTTTCAGGTGGGGATATTTTTGACCACACCTGGTGGAATCGCGGTCGCTGATCTAGAGACTCTGCTCAAGATGAAGCTTGCCACTCTGGTCAGCCGTTGCAGCGAAAAAGACTTGTTTGATCTCGAATGGCTGATGACGAATTATAAAACGCTGACCGTTCCCGATATTTTAACACTGGGACATGAGATTGATGGTGGCTATCACGCGGAGTCGGTGTTGATATCGCTGGCAAACGCTAAGACGAGCGCGGAGTCCTGTGGATTCGCCGTAAAATTCGGTATCAGCCAAGACGCGGCCTATGAGCGCGTCGTAGCGACTAAAGAATTGTTTACGAGAATTTTTATGGACTATTTAGAGGCTGATCGTCAGACGCCTGAAATCGGCAGACTTATTCGTGCTCTGAAAAAACGCGTTAAACGCTAGGTTTGGGCAGACCATGCTGACGATAGTACTCACCAGCGACCAGTGCCGCGGCGACGCCAACATTGAGGCTTTGAACGGCGCCAGATCCTGGGATAGCTATCATGCCGGCAGCCGCTTTGCGGGCGTCCGCTGAAAGGCCACGGGCCTCGTTACCAAGAATAACGGCCATTCTTGCGGGAAGTGCTCCCGCCTCGCCGGCGCTATAGAGACTCACGCGGCCTTTCAAGGCAGTACCAAGTACAGTCATGCCGCGCTGACGCAGCTCGGTGGTGATAACGGCAATGGAAGGGCCAGAGATAAACTCGACTGTCTCACCGCCGCCTTCGGCTGTGCGAAGAAGAGCCGCGGATGGCTTAAAGTCCTTTTCATTGGGAAGAATGATATAGCGGCACCCAAAGTTGGCGGAGCTCCTGAGGATCGCTCCGACGTTGTGGGGATTGGCGATGTCTTCCAGGATCAAAACAAATCCTGGGCTTGAGCCTTGGTCTTCCAGCGCGGAGAGGAATAAATCCCAGGTCGGGGGAACGCGTCTTTTCGCGATGATGCACACGCCCTCGTGGTGACTGCTGCCGGAGATTTTCTCCATGTCAGCTGGGGTCACGACATGGTAGGCCTTGCGGCGGCGCACGCAGGATTTTATGAGTTCAGAGAATTCCTCAAGGCGGGACTCGACCAAGTAGACGCGGATGATGTCTTCGGCCCTTGTGTCGTAAAGTTTTTGGCAGGCGTTGTAGCCGCAGAGTTTGATCTCGTCGGCCTGACCTTTGCCGCGGTTGGCTTCGCTTTGGATGGAGGCCGGACGGGTATCACGGACGGGTTGACTTGGTCTTGTGGAGTAGGACTTTGGCGCGGTTGACTGGCCGGTTGTAGTATAGGACCGGGGTGCCGGGCTTGTGCTGCTGTAAGACCTTGGTGCGGTCGTGGAGTATGATCGGGGGGTGTTATCGGTGGTCGAGTATGATCTTGGCTCAGACTGGGTGCTGTAGGACGGATTAGGTCTGGAGTCGCGGCTGGAGTAGGATTTTCTCGGTGATTCCTGACGGTTATATTCCATAGTTCACGCTCCATGAAGCCCAATAAAGGGGGGCTTTGACTGCTTAATTAATAACCTGGCAGGGCGTTGATACATTGTTTTCAAGCCGGTCTCAATAGGTTTTATGAATTTTTTAATACAAAACGTCATTTGACCATTGAAATAGCCCAATGGGCTTGTTATATGGGGCGCTCCCATACAGAGGACATTCCTGTCCTTGATCCAAGCAGTCCGAGGAGGACTTATATGGCTACCGGCTTACTTCCCGTCGTTAAAATGAAAACTCCCAAAAAATTCTCACACCCATGGGTGTTTCAGAAAATGGTGGAACGCGGACAAAGTGAAACACGTCCTAAAAACGGCTCGGTCGTTGACCTGCTTGATACGGATGGATCCTGGGTTGGCCGCGGACTTTATAACGGTCACTCTAGGATCGCTGTCAGGCTTTTGACCGAGAATAATTTGGAGGACATCACGGAAGACTTTTTCGTTGATCGCTTCCGCAGAGCTCTGCAGCTTCGCCGGGATGTCTTAAAGTTGGAAGAGGTGACCGATGCTTACCGGCTTGTGCATTCTGAGGCTGATGGTTTAAGTGGGCTTGTGATCGACCGGTTTGGCGATATGCTGGTGATAGAGTACTTCTCAAGTGGGATGTACCGACTTCATAAAGTTATCGAGTCGGCTTTAAGACATTTTTTCCCGGACGCTAAAATATACTTTTTTGCCCAGGAACACGTTCAAAAACAAGAGTCGATCGATATCCGTAGCCCCAAGATCCCTGATCCTATCATCGTCACCGAGCACGGTCTAAAATTTCATGTGGCTCCCGGCACAAAACATAAAACAGGATTTTTCTGCGATCAGCGGGATAACAGAAAGCTTCTCGCTGATTTAAATCGCGGCGGTAGAGTTCTTGATATTTGCTGTAACAGCGGCGGTTTCGCCGTCTACGGCAAAACCCTCGGCGGCGGCAGTGAGGTGACAGGCCTCGATCTTGATGAGGAAGTTATTGAGCTTGCGGGTAAGAACGCGAAGCTGAACGACGCGGAGATCAAGTTCGTTCACGCGGACTTGTTCCCGTGGCTGCGCGAGGCGGCGACGAAAAAACAAACCTGGGATACGGTTATTCTTGATCCGTCCAAGCAGACGCGGAGCCGGGAAGACGTCCATTCAGCCCTCAAAAAATACTGTGACATGAATCGCCAGGCGATTTCTGTCGTGAAGCCAGGTGGTGTTTTCGCCACGTTCTCCTGTACTGGGCTTGTAAGCGAGGACGAGTTTTTGGAATCTATCCGCCGCGGAGCCTTCCAGGCTGGACGGCAGGTGCAGATATTTAAAATCAGCGGTGCCGCTGGTGATCATCCACATCTAGTTAATGTGCCCGAGAGCCGATACCTGAAGGCGGTTTGGGCACGCGTCTGGTGAGAACTCATGCCGATCGAGTTTGTATCGAAGCCCTATGATGGTCACGCAATCACCGAACTCCAGTATGAGATGGTCACCAAAGCCGTTGATGTGAGTGATTTGACATTCGATATCACGATGCTGGTTGAGGTTGAACGGGCTATCGATCACGTTTTTAACTGGCTTGATATGAAGGGTCGCGACACTATCGAGATCGAGAAACTCGCGCCTTATTTTGGGACGATGTGGCCATCGGCATTGGCTTTGACGGCATTTCTAATGCAAGAAAAAATTGCGAGATTGCTTCCGGGGAAAAGTCTGGTGGAGCTAGGCTGTGGCCTGGCCTTGCCCTCTATGGCTTGCTCACGAATGGGCGCGATGGTAACTGCGATGGATCATCATCCGGATGTCCCGCGGTTTCTTGAGCTGAATGTCGCGCAAAATGAGCCGTGTCAGTTGACTTTTGTGGCGAGTACCGATGCCGCGCCGACGAAAGAGTTCCTGGCTAAGCGGGCCGGTACGTTTGACTTCGTTATTGCCAGTGATGTTTTATATGAAGCACCGCTCGCGGAGGTTTTCTCTGACCAGATTTCGACTCTGGCTGCTCCTCATGGCAGAGTTGTGGTGGCTGATCCCGGGAGGCCATATATCCAGTCATTTGTTAATGCCATGGGAACGCGAGGCTGGCGGCATGACCTTCAACCATGGACTGTCCCCTATATGGGTAAAATTAATGATATTTTTGTGCTGGTGTTCGAGCGATAGTATGGACGCCGCATGCATCGTGTTATAATCTCGTGACTTGATCCTGGATTTTTGATCGGGGTATTGATCGCATGAGCGCTGACGCTAAAAAAATACAGATGGATGAACTCAAAGCTAAAGCCGACGCTGGTGACACGGAAGCACAATCGGCATTGGGACTTCTTTATGAGTTGGGCCTTGGCGTCTCGCTGGATATGCAAGAGGCCGCGAAATACTGGGGGATGGCCGCTAAGGGTGGTGATCCGCTGGCTCAATTCTCGCTTGCTAATATAATTACGACTAATTTCGAGGATACCGAAGAACACCGGGCCATGAGCCAGATTTTGTTCAAAAAAGCCGAAGAGCATGGACTTGTACGTGAGGATAAGGCTCTCAGGCTTTTGGAGAAAGAAAAAGGCCAGGCGATTAAAGTGTTGATCGTTGAAGACTCGGCCACAGTTCGTACACCGATGAAACGTTATCTGGAGGCTGATGGCTGTGAGGTCATGGAGGCCGAGGACGGTCAGCAGGGTCTAGATGTATTGAAGAAAAATCCCACCATTAAGCTTATTTTTACTGATCTGAACATGCCGGTTATGGATGGGATTCAGATGCTCAAAATAATGCGTGGCCTCGATAAAATCAAAGATATCCCGGTCATTGTCATTACCACTGAAAACAATGATGAGATGGTCAAGCGAGGCAAAGCATTGGGAGTTCAGGGCTGGATTGTGAAGCCGGCAAACCCCCATGCCCTGCGCAAGCATCTTTTGAAATATACTTAAGCCTTGAAAATCAACGGATCTTGATGCCTTTTGTTGTTGGCGCCGCGATGCTGCTTACGTCTGGTACGGATATTTGGATTTCAGTCCCGGGCAGCCCGGTTTTGCCATTTTTATCGATAGCGGTAAGTGTGAGCGTATGAACCCCGGGGTAAAGGTTATTCATGTTGATAGTTGTCTGCCGGATTTCCTTGCGAAATTTTGTTTTTGGTCCGTTGATCTCAACCAGGTAGCGCACCGCCCCATTGACGGGTTTCCACTTCAGGGCGATGTCACCAGATTCACCGGTTTTAAGATTTTGTTTGCCCGTCAGCAGCTCTGCGGCCGGTAGGCGGTCCGGAGCCTTGGAATCAAAGGAAATTGTCTCGCTCGTGCCGACTGATTTTTCCGCTTGATCCAGCACTTCGGCAACGAAATTCCAGGAACCAGCCTGTTGGATTTTAAACTGTGGTGATTTGGCTGGTGTGGTCACTTGCCACGGCACAGTTTTCAGATCCTGATTCGCCGGCGCGATTTTAAATCGCAGATGTGTTGCGGTCGTTGGGATGCCGGCGAGCGCGAACGAGATTAACTGATCAGGTGACTCGAATACAATCGGCGTTTGGAGAATGGAAGGGTCTTTGAGTGTAAGGCGCGCCAGATCTATGATTTTGAATGTCGCCGCAACAGATGGTTTACTCTCCTCGTCGCCAATTTTCGCACGTACCGTCCAGCGGTATGTGCCGGCTGGTACGTTGGTGATTCGAAACTGGCGAGTGGGGATTTGCTTGGTCATGACTTGTTTAAAACCGTTTCCGGTTTGTTGCTCAAGTGTCAGGCTGTAGCCATCGATCCCTTCCTGTCCGCTCCAGGCTAATACGAGGCCACTCGTGTCCACAACGGGCTTGGTCAATACCGTTCCCTCCGCGGGAGCCTCAGGTGTTGGCGTTGGGACGTCCTTTTGTTTAGTTACGCTGAATGGGCCGATGGCTGAGGAGATTTTGCGATCTACGCCCGCCCAATGCGCTGTGACGCGCCAGAAATAGTTTCCAGCGTCTTTGACCACGAGATTCCATTCGGTCTCAGTATTGAAATTTTTGGAGTCGATTATGGTTTTAAAATCCGAGTCTTTCGCCACTTGTATAGTGATTTCATCGACACCCTGAGGATGGGTCCAAGCGAGATGAATTTCAGGTGGAGGCGCGTTTTGCTTTAAGATTATTTTCTCGCCAGCGGCGTAGGAGAGAAGTTTGGGCGCCTCCAACACAACGCCTTGGTTAAAAGTGACCGGACTTTGGGAAACGACCTTACCGTCCTTCACCGCTACCAGGCGCCAGAAAAAGTCTCCGGGTTTGACTGGTGCCGCCATTTTCTTCGCGTTTGCCGACACGCCAGACCCTGCACGTTCGAGACTATCGCGGGACGTTCCTGTCTCAAGAAAAACAAGGGATCCGTCCGGCATGGGGCCCCAAGTCAGGTTAATTGTGTCTCCACGTCCTGTCAGGGGAATCACGGCTCCGGATCTTGGACCTTGCACCTCGATGATTGCTGGCGCGGTGGCGGAGGTGGTGAGAGATTTTGATTTACCCTCGCCAACGGTTTCGGCGACGCCTGTTTTGCCGGCGATTTTAATATCGCCTTTGGTGACCTGAACGTTGGCTTGTCCGGACTCGGACATCGATAGGTTAATCTCGGATGTTTTTCCGGATGTCATCTCAATTTTCTTGTCGCCCGCCTTCAGGATGGGCTGATCAATTTTCGCTTTTCCACTGCCTGTCGCTAGGGGCGCGTCGTTTTTCACGAAGACACCACCGTTGATAAGATTAAGCTCAAGCTTGCCATTGGCCTCCTCGATAATCACGAGACTGTCCGGTTCCAGGCCAATGGTCATGCCTGATTTGATGAAGGTGATTTTTCCGGAGGCCTTGTTGCCCGTTCTTACCGCCTGCCCGCCATAGAGAAGTTCTCCCTGGCCAAGACTTTCCCAGATGATTCTGGTCGTGGGGCGACGCTCGATAACGTCAGTCTTGGATGCAAGAATAGCCAGTGGCGAGCCATTTATCTGCGGCCGCTCTGATTTTGTAGCCGTCTTTAGGTACCAGGCCTGGGTAATCGCCATCCCGATGAGGGAGACAATCGCTGGCATCGTAAGCCGTGAGATAGTTTCGCTGCTCATGGGTATTTCCTTTAATGTCACTGCGTGGCCAAAAAGCTGAATATCGGCGGCATTTTTGGTAAAATAAGACGGCATATTCCTCGGACTATTTTACCAAAAAAACGCGGAGAAGCGAATGTCTACGGTTCAACAGCCAGCTCAGGCAGCTCAGCCTATTGTCGCCAATCAGGTAAAAAACCCAATGCGCTACTTTATACCCATCAGCGGTAAGCTAGCGGCGATGACATTGACCCTCCTTTTGGCCGCGGCCGTACCGATTGCCCTCAAAACCACCGGGCTCTTTCTTGAGACGTCCGGAAAGCGGGAGGAGGAAAGTAATCGATCTCAAGCAGGAAGCCGTGCCGCTGAGATTAACGGCTTACTTGAGTCTTATGTCGATAAGATCGCCATAATTGGCACCCTCAGAATCAAGGAACTCGCAGACGGTACCGCGTCTAAGCCAACCGCCGCCAGTAACGTGATCTTGCAGCGGGATAAGGAGATTATCAGTTTTCAAATCCTGAAACGCGGCGTGACCGGCAAATCAGAAGTGACAACCCGATATGTCGACCAACGATACTTGAAGGGCTATAAGGTCGAAGCGAACTACCTGGATTTGGTAAATGCGCAAAAGCCATTTCCTGAGGACCTTGTATTTGGCGGGCAGCCGGTGCTGCGCAACAGGTCAATGCCGGGAGGAGCCCCGCTATTTTCTATGGGGGTTCCGGTAGCTAAGGATGCTTTGGGTCGGGTGACCCATATCGCGCTCGCGGATCTGCCAATGTCGGTTCTGCAAAGAGGGTTTGGGAAGGCAACTGAACGTACCGTTTATCTGGTGGATAAAGAGGGGGTTGTGCTGGCCCACCCCAATGAGAAGTTTGTCATTGAGGGAGCCAGCCTAGCAAGCCTGCCGATTGTACGGACAGCGCTTGGCTCGAAGGTTGCCCAGGGGCAGCTTCGTTATCAGATCCCCAAGAAGAAAGACTTTGTTATTTCGGCCTATGTGCGGTGTCTGTTCGATCTGGTAGTTATTTCGGAGGCGCCGGAGAGCGTTATTCTTGAGCCAGCCAAGATGATGCAACGGGAGGTTTTCTACATTGCCGGAATCGTGGTGAGCCTTGGTTTCCTCGCTATTTTTATCTTTTCTTTGACTCTCACGAAACCGATTGAGAGGTTGGTAGTTGTCGCCAAGCAGGTCGCGATGGGTAATTTTAACGTCAGCGCCACCGCCGGGGTTAAATCTAAAGATGAGGTCGAGATGTTGGCGTGGGCCTTTGACGGGATGACCGAGGGTCTTCGCGAACGTGATAAGGTTAAAAACCTGTTTAATAAATTCCACGGAAGCTCTGTGACCGAGAACTTGCTGGCGTCAGGTGAAGTCAAGCTTGGCGGTATGAAAAAAACTGCCTGTGTATTCTTTAGCGACATTCGCGGATTTACCAGCTTCTCCGAGAGCAGAACTCCGGAACAAGTTGTTGGCATGCTTAATGAGTATTTCACCGTCATGGTAAAAATTATCAACGACAACGGTGGAGTGGTTGATAAATTTATTGGTGACGCGATCATGGCCGTTTGGGGAACACCGCAGACAACGGGAGATGATCCATATAACGCGGTGAAGGCGTGTCTTGAGATGCGTCTTGGGCTCTTGACGCTAAATGACACCAGGATTGCCCGGGGAGAGGAACCGATTAAAATAGGAATGGGCCTTCACTACGGAGACTTGATTTCCGGAACGGTTGGATCCCAGGATCGCATGGAGTTTACCGTTATCGGTGATACGGTGAATATGGCATCCAGGATTGAGGCATCCACTAAAGCCTTTGGAACTGATCTGTTACTTAGTGATGACATGGCGAAAAACGTGGCCGGGCGGGTTATGCTCGAGGAGGCCGGTTCGGCGGAAGTTAAAGGGAAGGCAGAACCCCTTAAGTTTTTTAAGGTTCGCGGCTTTATCGACTCCGATGGCAAGGAAATTCCAATAACTACGGCATATTCTGACTATGAGGCTGAGAAGGCTGATAAGGTCAAGATCGTTCACTGAGGGTTGCCTCACTGGGAGTTGGTCTTGGGATTTATAGGTCATATTCCTGAGGTGTGTCAGGCAGTTATAAAATTGTCTCAGACCCCAGACAGATTCTCCGAGAAGTAATATACTTGGGGGTTGGTGCTCTGGTGGTCGGAGACAGCTCAGACAAGTTAGGGAGGGTCGATTATATGCTTTGCAGTCGTTTGACAGAGCATGCTACGGATAATACCGTGGCAATCGTTCTACTTGATTTCCGGGCGCACCCGGAGACAGCTGGCCCTGTGGCTTGATGGCGCCTCTTCGCTGTAGCTTGACCTTGTGACCGGAGTCTAGATCCGGTCCGACGGAGGGGTAAAGCCGGATACTCGGTCTTGGCATGGTGCCAGCCGGTGTCAAAAGATTTAACAGACCATTTACGGCCGCGCGGAAGCGCGGCCGTTTTTTGTGGCTTATAGGTGAATTGCTAACCCTATTCCGGCCCGGTACCAGGTCGAAACTGTTTCCGCGTCGCCGCTGAAGCGGCTGGAGTGTATCTTAACCCTGCTTCGGAAATTCTCGAGACTTAGTGAAAGGTAGGTTCTCTCCTGAAATATATTTTTCAGGTATCTCAGGGTCGCCGTGTATTGCCAGGTTTTATCCGCTGAAAATCCAATCGATGAGCCTACCGGGTGGAATGTAAGGTCAAATGTAGTGTGACTGCCGTTTTTTATTTGCCAATCAATCGCTCCCCCCAAATACACCTCAATGAGGTCGCCCTCAACAGGAGTAATCACAGAATTCGACTCGTTTTGTAACAAGTATGTGTAGTGGTGAGTGCCCATGCCAAAGATCGCATCAATACCAACGCGATCAATGATTTTTCTCTTGCGACCAATCAGCGCGATGCGGCGATCAGCGACGGTGACTTTAGTCTGCTCTGGCACATCAGGTTTACTAGTCTCGAATAAATAAATATTGGTTTGCCTTCCGCGAATTTCCGCGGCCCACGCGGACGTCGGGGTTATGGCAAACCATTTATTTATGTCAGCGGCGACCGCAGTGAGAGTGGCGGCCATAAGTTTGAAATTCTGTCCATTAGTTGATGAGAGGTTGTAGTCCCAAAATACAGGCCCCATGGTACCCTGCAGGAAATTAACAGGAACGTGATGCGGCCGCTCTATTTTTGGTTTGTCTTCCGCTTTCGCGATGTCGGCTTTGGCGACAGGAGCCGGCTCTACCTTGGGCGGATGAACCTTGAAATTAATAGATCGCTGCCTGGAGTCATCAAAACCCTTGCCGTGAGCTGTTACAGCGAAACGGTAAGTGCCAGGTTCAAACGCTTTCGGCATGGCCTCGCTTGTTTCCTTGGTGTCCTTAGTAACCAGTCTTTCAGGTGACTCAAGATCCTTCGCGTCCTTGTCTTTGATTTTATCCAGAATAAAACTGTATGTGCTGGCGTGTGGCACCGACATCCATGTGATGGACTCTGGTGGTGCATCCTCGAATTTTTCAATCGCCGGATCGGCGAGCTTGCCAGCGTTAATGACGAAGTGCCCGGGAGCTGGGTCTTTGCCATCTAAGGATACTCCAGCTGGAGGACTTGATGAGATGCTCCATGTGTATGAGCCTTGAGTTAATTCATGGACAAAACGTCCACCTTTGATGTCCTTCTCAATAACTGGTTTTTCAGAGTCTGGTGATTTAATAACAAATTTGTATGATGCCTCCGGACTGAACGCTTCCCATTGAAACGTTATAGATACAGGCTTATCTGGCGTTGTCTTGATGGTGGAGTTGGCCGCGGGTGATTGCAGTATTGGTGCTTTGAAGCCGATAGCCACATCACCAAGCTTAGTCCATCGCCCCGGAACTCCCCGGCGGTCGTAAGATCTTACCTCGATAACCCAGCTGCCAAGAGGCAGGCGTTCAGAGAAAGCGGTTTCTTTTACGTTGTAGGTCCGGGGTGTAATCTTGGGGTTAGTGGTGGATGTCGCTTTGACCTCGTACTGCTTCGCGTTTGTCACCGGATCAAAGTCGATCTCAACAAGACGGTCAATATTTTGGGCATAAATGGTCGCGGAAAAAATGAAAAAAGAAAACGATACCGCTACGATCAGCGTCAGGCTTACGTTTGCAAAGAAAAATTTCCCATATTTTTGCATGTGTTAATTCTAGCAGATGCCTTGATAGCAGGCACGTTACAGGGGGCCAAGCCTCTGGGCATTTCTGCGATCAAACCAGATGGTTCCATTGAAATCTCCAGGCGCGGAAACCGTGACGTCAATGCTTTGAGCTAAATCGATGATACGCAAAGACGACCCAATTCGGGTGGCCCTTGGCTCCTTTAAGACAAGAGATTCCACGTACGTCTCGTCACATCGTAGTTCGCTGCGGCTAGTTTGGAGATGGTCAGGTCTAATAAAGACTGGGCCGGAACTTGTCAAGTGCACCAGACCAGCTCTCAGCAGGCGCGCCGTTGAAAGATTACCGGGTGCGTCGAGGGCGTCTCGCAGGGGCTTGTTTTCGACGATTTTGCCATCAGCAATGATCGTGACATCGCTTGCTACGGTGAAGATGTCGTCCAAATCGTGTGAGACAAGCAGGATTCCAGTCTTATTTGTTGTCTGCCACTCTCGTAGCAAGCTTAGTATTGATAGCCTAGTCTGCCGGTCAACCGCAGCAAAGGGTTCATCAAGCAGTAGCCATGAACATGGTCGCAAAAGAGCCATGGCGAGGTTGCAGCGTGACAATTGTCCTCCCGATACCGATGAGGGAAGTCTGTGGAGGAGTGCCGCGTCAAGCTTTAGCATAGCGGCGAGTTCATGAATTTTAGCTGATTTTTGTTGGTGGCTGGATTTATCGTCATGCAGCGCAAGCGTCAAATTATCGAGTACTGAGATGCCGGGAAAAAGGGCGTTCGCCTGGCTCATGAAGCTAAAGGTTCGTTGGTGCGGCGGCAAATGGCAGACGCTTTGACCGTCCAAAAGGATATCGCCGCCACCCGGTGTCAGAAGGCCGCTCAGCAGGCGTAAAAAGCTAGACTTCCCGCAGCCGCTCTCGCCGGTGATGACGTGCCAGTGTCCGCTCTGAAATGACGCCGAATAGTCACACGACCAATGGGAGGTGGAGTATTTTAACGATAGGCAATCAAGCTGGCTCATTGGTGCGTTCCTCATTACGGGAGGTTAACCATATCGGGATCGTGGTGACGATGATTAACACGCATGAGGCGATCGCGGAATCACCAAAGCGGTAATGACCCATAAGCTGGATCATTGTCGTTGTTAAGGCTGGGCTCGCGGGGTCGCCCAGCATGCTCACGATGGCAGTCTCATTCATGCTTAATGCCAGCGCGATGGCGAGCGCGATGGCAAGGGTTTTTCCTATAACCCGCCACTCGATGACGGCAGCCCATCTAAGATCCGAGATTCCGGCCATGATCCTTGTTTGTTCATAGGGGCTGATCGCACGGCCGTAGCGCGGTAAAATAACGCTGATTAAAAATGGCAATATCATCGTTGCGTGTAAAACGATGATCGCTTCGGTGCCGAGAGGAGTATTGCTCGATACTGAGCGGATCACTAGAATGCCGAAGGCGGCCGCCATTGCCGGTACGATTGCTGAGGCGAGAGATGTGCCGAGGATCGTTATGGCATGAGCCGGATTGTGTGACGCCTTATAGCGGCAAAACGCGCGCGACACGAGGAAAGCGGATATTGTCGATAAAGCCGCGGCGGGAAAGGCGTAAGTAAGTGATCTCCACACGCTGCTGAGGAGCAACGCGGAAGAGGCGATCGAAGCCGGGACTGGCTCTATTATCCAGGTGGCGGCGTAGGCCAAATTGGCAATGACAGGTATCGCTACGAACAAATCGAGAGCGACGGAACTTAAAGTGAAAAATAGTTTTCCCCCAAACGGCATTCCGATAAATTTCAGTAGACTCCGTTCGCTTGTGCTGACTTTTATATGGCCTGAAAGGTATGTGTTCAGCCATTGATACTGAGGAATTATAAAAATCGCTGATGCCGCGCCAGCGAGGAACGTATGCGCGACCGAAAAAATGGCGGCACTCTGCCAGTTGCCGTCATAGTAGATTGACTGATAAATTGCGAGTTCAAGGGTTTGACTCGCGGGCCCGCCCCCAAGAATACTGAGGGCTCCAAATGATCCCAGACTAAGCAAAAATGTCATCCCAGCGAAATATACATTGGCCGGCATGATCGCTGGCAAGACGATATAACGCCATCTGCTCAGAGGCTTGAGGCCCAATAACTCGGCGTTCTCCAGCTGAACGGAGGGGATTTCCGAGAATCCCCGGAAAACCATCAGTGAGGCGAAAGGGAGGTTCATAAGAGCGTTGGCGAGGACGACGGCATATGGGGAGTAAACGACCCTGGAGAAAGGAGAGGAGATTCCAAGGGATTCAAAAAATCGGGTCGCGCTGCCATTATTGCCCCAGGCAAGCACGATTCCTGTCGCAACGACAATGGATGGCAGGCAAAAAGACAATGTTCTCATCGCCACGGAGGCGCGACGGGCGCGACCAGGGAAATAGAAAAGTCCAATGGCGAAAACAGGAGAGAAACAGACGACAATCAGCGCAGAGAGGGAGGCTTGTTTTAGTGTGAAAAGAGCCGCCCGCGCTAACCCTGGAGCAAGTAACGCCAGTTCAGATGGTGGTCCACCCGACTCCCGTATAAGAATAGCCAGGCCAATGATAAAGGGAAAGGAGCCGATGAGAGCGGCTGTCAGCGCAATAACCCAGGTTATTTTCGGGGTGGTAGGTCGCCAGTATTTCATTCGCTGAATATCTGTGACCATTCCGTTGTCCATTTGTCTTTATTGAGATCAATGTCGTGAGCCGGTATTTGTAAGGATTTGCCGGGTTTTTTGACGATGGCGTATGATGCGGGGATTCCCTTGGTTACCGACGTTACAGGGTACATCCAGTTCATGGAAGCAATCGCACTCTGGCTCGAGTCCCTGGTCAGGAATTCCAGGAAGCGATTAGCCAGGTCTTTTTGAGTTGAGGAGTTCAGTATCGCGGCAGTCTCGACAGTCATGTAATGACCATCGTCAAATATAAGTGCCTTAAACTTGTCTGTTTTCTCGGTTTCTCGATGGTAAGCCTCGCTTGTCGTGTAGGAGAATACAATCGGAGCCTCGCCTTTTGTAAAAAGCCCGTAAGCCTCAGACCAGCCGCGGCTGACGGTTAAAACCTTCTTGCGAAAGAGTTTTAACTTAGCGGGGGCATCGGCGCCGTAACGGGCGTGGAACCACAAAAGAAGCCCGAGGCCCGGAGCCGACGATCTGGGGTCTTCAACGATGATCGAGCGATCCAGTTCCGGACTATTCAGGAGTTCATCCATGGATTTTGGGCGCGGGTAGGGTTTCCCAGATTTTTGTTTCGCTAGGGTATTAAACATGAATCCGTAATAGCCCATGTCAAATGGGAGGAATTTGGATGAGGGCTCGTAATTTTCCGGCAGCCTCATATTAGTCTGTTTAATCTTAATTTCACTGAAGAGTCCGGTTTTATCGGCTGCCGCGATCAAGCTATTGTCTATTCCCACGACTACGTCTGCTTTTGAGGTCTTGCCCTCAACTTTGAGGCGGGCCAGCATTGCGGCTCCATCGGCTACAGGAATCCAGGCGAGCTCACACCCGCACTCTGCCTCGAAAGATTTTTTTAAGGTGGCTCCAGGTCCCCATTCTGAGATGAACGATTTATAGGTGTACACGGTAAGGTGAGGTTTATTGCCAGCCAGAGAAATAGACGCGCATACAAAAAAAGACTGTAGGGCAAAAATGTATCTAGACATAAAATAACCTTTTCAGTGAAGACTGAAATGCTTTATAGGAACGCCTGTTAAAATATGGCCTAACGGCGTAAAAAATACAATGAAATCAATGGTAAAGATATCTATTCGTTCAAGCCTACGGCGATCTCTGTTCGCGAATTCACACATCACCTCGAATCACTTCTCCTCATGATTTAAAATGGCGAGATCATTCCCAATCAGCCGATGGTTGGACTCCTGCTGCGAAGCGCCGATCATAATTGACATCTCGGCACCTGACGCAAAATACCGGCATCATAAAACCCCCTGTGAAGAAAGAGGGGGTTTTCTGTAATGCTTAGACCCGGTACAAGACAGGATTATTTCTTTTCTTCCAGCTCGCCCTCAATGGTGATTTTCACCTCGTCACCAACGACAACGCCGCCACCATCGAGCGCCTTGTTCCACGATACGCCGAAATCCTTGCGATTGACTTTTGTCGTCGCAGTGAAGCCGCGTTTTGTTTTTCCCCAGGGGTCTTTTATAGGCGCGGTGGGCCCCTCAACCGTTAAAATGGAGGTCTTTGTAACACCGCGGATTGTTAGGTCTCCGGTCACGGTGAGTCCGTCTCCGGATTTCGTGACTTTTTTGCTGACAAATTTAATTGTTGGGAACTTCTGCGCGTCCAAAAAATCCGGACTTTTCAGATGTTCATCCCGTTTTGGGTTCATTGTTGTGATCGTGCCCACATCCAGGGTTACGTCCACTTTGGACTTGGTGAGATCCTTGTCGTCAATGTCGACAACGCCTTTGACACCCCGCATTTGACCCTTCACGTTGGTGACCATCATGTGGCGAACAGAAAAGTCGGCGGCTGAATGGGCATCGTCAAAAATCCAGCCTCCCGCAAACGCGGTGGAGCCTGAAATTACTAGTAATCCCGATAGCATAGTCTTAAATAACATGAAGCCTCCTCAGGCGTGTTAAGCGGCCACCAGGGTGGCCAGGTCGTTAATTCTGCCATTATTATCCATAGAAGTCTTGCTTGGCACAAGGGCACGTTCTACTAATGCCATGATTTGACTATCGATTTAATGCTTAATTCTCTCTTCGAGGCACCCTTTACATCTTTTCAAAAGGCACTTTCCTGTGCTAGCATCTGACACGCAGGCTAATTTTTGGACACTAGCCTGTTGTCGCTATCTCACAGTAATCGAGGAGAATTTGTTTGCAAGTTATCAACCGTGCCGCCGCTCGTAGTTACACCAAAGTTCGCCTTGTCGGCGAAGAAGCCAATGAAATTATATCGGTTCTGGAGGCCTTGTCTCGCGCGGATGAAGCGGGTCTGGATCTTGTCATGATCAGTGACAAAGGCGACTTTCCGGTTATGCGCTTGCAGGACTTCAAAAAGGTCCAGTACGAGACGAAGAAGGCCAAGAAAAAGCAAATTGTCCAAGAACTGAAAGAAATTCAGCTGAAGCTTAACATCGCGGAGCATGATCTCCAGACTAAGATGGGCGCGATTGATAAGTTTCTCGCTCGGGGTGATAAAGTTAAAGTCGTGGTGCGTCTGAGAGGCCGTGAGAGGGAAAGCCCTGAACGTGCCCGTGCGCTATTGGAAAAAGTAATTACCACTATTAAGTGTAAAGCAAGCTACGTTCCGGGTCCTATCACGATGGCCATTCTTGAATCGGCCAAATAACTCCGGACACATTGTTAGAATTAGCCCCATGGACTTGATATCCATGGGGTTTTTGTTTGGCTTGATCGCGCATGCGATAATGCCTTGTGCCAAGGCCCAATACAGGAAATTCTTCAAGTTTTTTAATATAGATGGCCCTGAGTTGACACAGGGCTAGTAAGTGCTGTCTAATTTTCTATAGAGACTTTTTCAAACCTGATTTCGAATTCGCCCATAGGCAGGATGCCGCGGGCTAAACCTACTGCTGCCAAACAGTAACCACCGTTTTGATACCAAGGAGGTAGACTCGATGAAGAAGATTGCCGAGAATCGTTACCCACATTCGGCCACCCTTTTTAAGTTCTGCAAAGAGGCGCTTGAGATTCGGTATGAGGGCAATGTTAAAGTCATTGACCAGGACGTTGGCGCTATCCTTGGCTACGATCCGGCTGACTGCAGCCACTGGAAAAAAGGCAAGAAAAATATTCGCGCGCTCTCTACACTGCGTGCGATCGCTGATCACCTGTCGATCGATGAGAGACTTTTGATTGAGATTGCGGCCGGAAAGGTTGGCTTTGACGAGGCTGTCTTTGAGTACCGCGGTTACGGCGCATTCGGCATGAATGGCCGCGCGACAGAGAACCTCAAGAAAGAGTTTTTCAAAAACCCAACGCGTTACCAAGGCGAGAATCCCCGATTGACGTTCGAGGAGCTTTTCGATGTAGATCGTCCGAGCGTATCAAAGGCTGTGGAGTCGATTCTTGCCTCCGGTAAATTTGAGGAAGCTCCAATTTACATTCCGGAAGTTTGCCAGCTCTTCCCGAATTTCTCGATCGTCGCTGATGAGACCCTGGCAGGTCCCGTAGACGTTAAAACTGAGGGTCAAGGCGCGGATCTTCGCGTTACCGTGCGCTATAGCGGCAGCGATATGCGTCCCTACCTGCGCTTCCTGGTGGCCCGTGAGCTGTTTAGGTATCTTGTAGCAAGCGGCAACGCCCATGTGGCCCACATCCATGCCTCTCCGGATGAGGTTTTGGAAATTAGGGCTAATCTCTTCGCGGGATTGCTTCTTATTCCAGGAAAAATGGTCCGCAAAGAAGTTGAAAAAATTGACGCGTCCCATGATATCGTCAGCCAGCTATCTGAAACCTTCTGGGTATCAAAGGCAATGATGAACCAAAGACTTCGTGATTACATGGAAAATCTAACGTAAACTGTTCCCCGTAACCACCGAAAAACCAAAGAGGAAACTCTTTGGTTTTTTTTTTAAGCCAAACGCCTCAAACTCCCGGATCGGGCTATCGGGGTTAAGTTGGACGGGAAAGCGCCGATATTTCCGGTAAGATAACGGGTCTCCGACCAAAACGACAGGACGTGTTATGAGCGGCATATTCAAATTACGAAATGGTAGTATTCTGCTGTCGACCGAGGCTCCCGGAGGCATCTATAACGCGTCACAGTTGAAAAAAATCGCTAGTTTGTGCGATGGCGAGTCAGTCATCGTAAAAGCCACCGAGGATCAGCGTTTGGCTTTGGTCGTGAATCCTCAAAAGGCAGACTCGATCGCGGATGAGTTAAAGTCGATTGGCCTTGGTATCCGCCATTACCAAAATGGGCTTCATCAGCCCGTATCGTGCGTTGGCGAAATGTGTGAGGAACACGAGCAAGATGCGCTGGGAGGCGCACTGGATCTATCCGCGGAGATTGAGGACATTAAACTCGTGAACCCGCTCAAAATCGGTATCAATGGCTGCGCGAAATGCTGTGTGCCTTGTCATACGTTGGATATCAGCATTGTAGGCGATACCGCTGGTTACAGGGTTTCTCTTGGCGGGAAAAGCTCACAACTCCCGGAGATGGCAAGTTTCATGGCTGAGGGAATTCCCCCGGAGGAAATGCCGCGTCTGATTAAGTCTGTCATAGAGTTGTATAAGTCTCACGCTCAGGAGGGAGAAACTCTCCAGGAGTTGATTGACAGGGAAGGATCTGGAATTTTTATTCAGGCACTCGCGCCCTGGAGTCAGGATGCCGCGGACAGCGAAGATCCCTTCGCGAAGACTGGCGCTTCCACGGTGGATGTTGAGTCGGAGGCGGCTCTGGACTCCGGAGAGATCACGAGCGAGATGGCGACCATCGATGACGAAAATACTATTCATCACGATCAATTATCGGGCTCTGAGGGCGATGAACTGGTGCTTGATGACACTCCGCTCGAGGTCGAGGATCTGAATCAGGAGCGGGAGTTTAATCTCGCCGCGAACGAGCAAAACCCAATGGCAGTCGACCTTGAGGAAATCCCAGTTGATTCCAGTTCGGGTTCTCAGGACATGAATGTGCCGATTGATACATCCTCGAGCGAGGTTCCGGAGATAAATCTCGTGGATATTGAGCTGGTGGAAGATCAGTTTACGGATGATTTTTCCGAAAACGGGAGCGACGCGCTAGCCGAGCTAAGCGAAAATACCTTGGTAGAGGCAATTGGGGTGGAGGGTCTTGACCACATGCAAGAGGCGCAGATCAACGCGGAAGACGCTTTTCGGACGAACCATGCGCCTAATGCGACTGCCGCGCAGGAATTCTCCGAGCCCACTCCTAAGGCTGAGGACAATGAGTCTGAGGATGAGGGCTTGGTCGAGGCAAGACTCAGTGCTGGCATCGTCGCTCAGCATGACCTGATGAGCGGTGATGACAACGATGACCTCGAGGGTGACGCTAGCGTTGAGTTGCTGGAATCATCTGAGGTGACACTTGATGCCGCTGATGACATGAGTGAGTTGGAACCAGAACTCATTCCCGAGGACGAGGTTCCTATGGAAGCTCACGATATCTCTGGTGACGGGGCTGGTGACGGACATGACGACGATCATGACGATGAGATATTTGACGTACACGACCATCTGCCGCTCTCAGAGGTGGTCGCTACCAGAAAAATACAACCCGGAAAAGCAATGGCAGCTACAAAAAGTTGGGCGATCGCTAGCTTTGATACCGACGATCAGGGGCTGCCAGTCATTACATGGTCCAATGGAATGGCTCTGACTCTCACGGCTGAAGTGATCGGAAACGGCAGCCTTCGCATTGGTGGCCATGAGCTCCGTATTACCCCGAAGGATTCCGGAATCCAGGTTGAGGTGGACGGAATGAAAATGTTCCTTCCGGTAGCCGCCTGATTAAAACGCGCTGATTTTCCTAAAGTAGCGCCGCTGCCAAAGTCGCCAGTTCGCTTCTCTCACCGCGGTTAAACGTGATGTGCGCCGCGATCCGTTCAGATTTGAATTTCTCAATGACGTAGGTCAATCCGTTATTCTCGCTGTCAATGTAAGGATTGTCGATCTGGTAGGGATCGCCCGTCAGAACGATTTTCGTGCCCTCGCCAGCCCGCGTGAGAATTGTTTTGATCTCATGGGGCGTTAAGTTTTGCGCTTCGTCTACGACGAAAAACTGGTTGGGGAGCGAACGTCCTCTGATGTAGGTCAAGGGCTCTACGGCCAGGATGCCCTGATTGATCAACTCTTGGTAGCTTTTGCTGAATCGCTTAGTCCGGGTTTGCTGTCCACCGCTAAGCAGCAACTCAAGGTTGTCGAAAATAGGCTGCATCCATGGGTTCAGCTTCTCGTCGAGATCGCCGGGGAGAAACCCGATGTCTTTACCAAGCGGAAAAATAGGGCGCGCCACAAGAAGCTTATGATATTCGTCGTCATCTGTTGTCTTGGATAGACCCGCGGCGATTGCCATCAGAGTCTTTCCTGTTCCCGCGCCGCCACTTAGTGTCACTAGTTTTATGTTGTCGTCCAGGAGCGCCTCTAGAGCGAATGTTTGCTCGATGTTCCGCGGGTAAATGCCCCAGACGCCCTCGCTGTGAGGATCTAGCATTCTCAGGATCCTGTCTTGCCCGTCAAACATACCGTAAACAAATTGATTGGCGTCCGTCTCATCCTCAAGAATCACAAATTGGTTCGGGAAAAGCCCCTTGTCATCCAATTTCAGTTCTCTTCGGGAATAGAACTCATTGATCAGCTCAGCCCCGACCCGTATGGTTGAGATGCCTTTATAAAGGTGACTGATGTCTACTTTATCGGCCTCGAAATCCTCGGCTGAGATATTAAAAGCGTCTGCCTTTATGCGGAGATTGGAGTCTTTGGTGACGATAACGACTTTACGAGCGGTGCCGTAGTGTTTTTGTAGGGTCAGCGCGACAGCCAGAATTTGATTGTCGGTGTTCTGGGCTAGTCTTCCGACCAGCTCAAAGTCAGCGCCGAGATTCACAAAAAGGTGTCCGCTGTCTTCCCGCCCCTCAAAAAGAGGGATTCCCGCGGATAGTGTGCCGCGCTCGCGCAGCCTGTCCAGAATCCGGCTTACCTCGCGGGCGTTTCGACCAGTTTCGCTGAGATCCTTTTTGAAGGTGTCCACTTCCTCGATGACCGAGATGGGAATAACCACGTCATTGTCATCAAATTTGAAGATACTGGCGGGATTGTTCAAAAGAATATTGGTATCAACGATAAAAGTCTTCTTCATTACGCAAAAATCCCCTTTTGCAAAACGATTAAAATTCAAAGGCTTCTCAAGGTTTTCCAGAGTTTACCACGGCATGCGTCACGCTGGCAAACTTTTGCATTGCTGCCAATAGTTTCGTCATGAGGAGCCCGAAATGGCAATCAGGACTTGAACAGGGTTATAATGTTAAAAGAGCCTCCCTAATTTCCGATGTTTCACGGGATCTTGGTTGCTGATGGCGAAGCGTCCGAATTTCCAAATTCGGCATGGGTGTGGTGATGTCAGTCAAAAAAAATGTATTGATTGTTGATGATGAGCCAGAAATTGGGAACTTGTTAAAGCTCTTCCTTGAAGATGATTTTAACGTTGTCACTTTTACGGATCCAAGACTGGCCTGCGATGAGATCGTAAAAAATTCTTATAGCCTTGTCGTTTCTGATGTTAAAATGCCATTTCTTACCGGACTGGATGTCGTAAAGCACGTCAAAAAAGTCAGGTCTGAGACCCACGTCGTGTTGATTACGGGGCACGCTCAGACAGAACGCGATAAAGCGGAGGCAGCGGATCTTGGCGCGGCGGGCGTATTGTTTAAACCCTTTGGCGACCCAGGTAAGGTAGTTGCTTACCTCAATCAGGTGGTCGGCTCCAAAGTTATTCTCCCGGCCGCGCCTTTCACGAAGTCGATCACTATTCCGGCGGCAAAGCCTCTGGCAGCAGGTTGTAAACCTCTTATTATGGCGATTGACGATGAGTCGGATCTGATTGAGGTTCTGTCAATGCTTTTGAGTGATAGTTTTGAGGTTCGTACTTTCAGTGACCCTCTCGCCGCGTTGAAGCAAGTCGGTGAGGAGGACTATAAAGTGATACTGACTGATCTAAGCATGCCGCAGATGGCCGGCATAGAGTTCATCACTCAAATCAGGAAGCTAAAACCGAATGTGCCGATTGTCATTATGACCGGCCACGCGGAAGGTGAAAAAGAGGTTACAGACGCCTTAGAGGCGGGCGGTTCGGCGCTTCTACCAAAGCCGTTTCCTGAGCCCGATGTTATTTTAGATAAAATTGGGAAGTTGATCAAAAAATGAGTGTTAATCAAACTATGATTAAAGATGTATCTAAAGATGTAAAACGCATTTTTAAGGAACGTCAAAGCATCCTGTCGTTTGATGAGTTTCTCGACCTTGTCAAGAATAAACCAGAGCGTTTGATGAGGAGCGCTGCTGCATATCTTCAGGATTGTTTTCTCTATTTCGGGGAAACAGGCGAATCGAGGGATAGCAGCGGCAATATTGAGGATATCCGGCGCTTCAAACTGTTTGATACCGGAACCGACAAGGGTGTACCGATTGTCGGTGGCGAGGGTGTTCAGCAGGAGATTTTCCGTGTTTTGAGGGCTTTCGTCAGTCAGGGCATCGCCAATAAAGTCATATTTTTACATGGACCAAACGGATCAGCGAAGTCATCCACGATCGAGGCGATTTCCCACGGTATGCAGCGATACAGCGAGGTAGATGACGGCGCAGTATATCGTTTTAACTGGATATTCCCGGTTGATAAAGGCTCGACGCCGCGGTCTGTGAGTGGTGAGTCTGGTCCGATTGGATTCTCTGCCAGGTACGACGAGAATAGCGGTAAAGAGGAAAGTTACGCCTATCTCGATGACAATCAGATATCGAGCAAGCTTCAAAGTGAGTTTAAGGAAAATCCATTATTCCTGATTCCAATGCCGTTTCGGGATAAAATGCTCCGGGAGTTTGTGGCGCTATCAAAAAATATCCCGGAAGCCTCCGTGGAGTTGCCCGCGCATATTCTTCTCCCCGGACTGAGTAAGCGCAATCAGCTTATATTCGAGAATCTGCTGGCCGCTTATGACGGCGAGATTGAGAAGGTTTTTCGCCATATTCAGGTGGAGCGTTTCTTTTACTCGAGGCAATACCGGGTCGGGATCTCCACCGTTGAGCCTCAGATGTCTATGGACGCGCAGGAAAAACAATTGACCATGGATCGCAATATCGCCAATCTCCCGGCGGTGCTGCACAACATACGCTTTACCGAGTCATTTGGTGAGATTGTGGAGGCCAACCGTGGCATTTTGGAGTTCAGCGACCTTCTGAAACGTCCTCTTGAGGCGTTTAAATACCTTTTGACAACAGTTGAGCGCGCGACCCTGGGCCTGCCATCCGCCACGCAGAATCTTGATGTTGTATTCCTGGCTACCGCCAATGAGAAGCATCTTGACGCGTTTAAAACACTTCCGGATTTCAGCTCCTTTAGGGGGCGTTTTGAGTTGATAACGGTTCCATACTTGCTCAAGCTTTCTGAGGAGACGAGGATCTACCAGCGGGACGTAATTGCGATTTCCAAAATGAAAAAGATCGCGCCACACACTGTCGATTGCCTCTGTTTGTGGGCCGTATTAACGAGACTAAAGCATCCAGACTCCGACGCCTATCCCAATGAGCTTCGGGAGATTATTAATCGCCTGGATCCGTTCGCCAAGGCGATGCTTTACGATCAAAGACCACTAGGAGACGGATTTGTCGCGGCTGACCAGGTGACTTTGCGGCAAATGAGATCACTTGTTATGAGTGAGTCCGTGGGTAATGTGATTTATGAGGGGCGGTTTGGTGCCTCACCCCGCGAGGTGAAGGCATTGCTCTACCGCGTCGCGGAGGACACAGAGGCGGAGACGTTGACTCCGATGTCCGTTTTCTCGGAGCTTGAGAAGCTGCTCAAAGACCGTAGTGTTTATGATTTTCTGCAGTTTGAGGCACGAAACAAATATCATGATACCGCGTTTTTTATCCGTAACGTCCGGGACTGGTTCGCTGGGGTTTTTGAGGAGGAGGTACTTAGCGCGATGCTGCTCGTCGAAGAAGGGCAGTATGAACATTTGCTCTCACGGTACGTTGATCACGCGGTGGCCTTTGTTAAAAAGGAGCAGATATTTAATCGTAAGACCGAGAGCCACGACGCCCCGTCGGAGCAGTTGATGCAAGATGTTGAGTCGATTTTGGGTGTAAGTGGTGGGGAACCTATGAGATTCCGCGAGAGTCTTCTCGCCAGAATCGCGGGCTACAAGATTGATAACCCAAAAGATAAAATTGAAATCAGTAAGATATTCTTTGATCATCTGCAGAGAATCAAGGAACACTACTATGAGCAGAAGTCCCGCCTGATTGAGGCGAATATGAGAGCAATTTTGGTTCTTGACGGTGAGCATGAGCGCCAATTCACAGAGAAGCAACTTGGTGTCGCAAGGTCAACCCTGAAGGAGCTTGAGTCCCAGTTTGGATATGACGGTGCTTCCGCGAAAGAATGCGTTAAATTTTTGTTGATGACAAAGGATCAGGGGCCGCGCCCCTGAGCGGTCTCGCGGAATGACTTAATGACCACGCACGAGTTTTTGCAATTCCTCGCGTACCAGGTCTATGGTCAACTTCCCTGTCTTCGGGTCTTTTTTGTTCTCCACGTAAAGCCGCGTAATATGAACCTGCGAATTCTGGTCAATCAGGCTCATCTGATCCTCAACAGGAATAACGCGGGGAAACTGAAAGTCATCTTTTTTGATGAGCCGGAGTCTGTTACGGCTGGGCTCGTCTGCCGATCTCGGGCGGAACCTCGTGAGGGAGTTGCTGCTGGATACTTTCTCGAACTTCAGACCCAGGCTGGCGATAACAGTCGCGGCCTCGTCGATACTCTCAACTCCGGAGGCGCGTCCGCTATTTGAGGCAACCTCAAATGCCCGTTTCCAGAGACGACGGTGATACATAAGATCTTGAACGAGGTCGCGAAATTCCTGGTTAAGTTTTTTATCCTTGATCCGGTCATTTGCGGCGTCCAACAGAACCGTCGGTATATTATACTCGTCAATGGCCGCATAGTCGTTGATATCGAGTGGCAACGTCCAACCAGGCAGCAGTGTCGTGATTTTTTTGATCATGGCCTCAGCGGCTACAGAGGTTTTGTGGAAGTATAGCTGCAAATACATGGAATGACGCGCGCGAAGATAGTCCTCAAACGCGGCAAGTCCCGAAAACTGAATTGCCAGGTGAAGAGACGAGTCTGTCTCGTCCCAATAAACAGCCAGCGAGTTTAGAATGCGACTCTCATCAAAAATTCCGTAGACAACCCCGCACTCGCGACTGTCACGCAACAGGTAGTCCATGCGGTCCACGTCAAACTCACCAGAGACCAGCTCGTGACACAGGTGGTGAATGCCGAACTTCAGGAGAGGGCTGTTTTTGGATGGTGGAATCTCTGGCGCGATAATCGATGCGACGTCCTGTGCGGTCACTTTCGGCCCTTTTATTGAGGGATTTTCGCGGTAAATATCGACCAGAACCTGGTCAATGATAAGCAGGGTATAAAGTTCATGACGAACCTGGATTTTCTCGGGGTTTTGACCTTTTGCCCTGAAGGCTTCACATCGACCCTCGATATAACTGGCGATGTATTCTGGATGTCGCTTTCTGACGTCATATAGCTGCTTCCAGGTCGGCATAAAGCCCTCGCCGCTGTGGGAAAATGGCGAATGTCCAAGGTCGTGCATGAGAGCGCCCAGGCGGAGCGCCTGCAGCGGGTAATCGTCCTCAAAGATCTCGTCGATCATGCCAAATGTTGGGCTAAGCAAACCATGTGAGGTTTTATTGGTACCGGACCGCTTCTCAAGCTGGCTAAAGTCATCGTATTTTTTTGTGCTATGGCGGAGGGCCTTTTGGTTCTCGTAAAGTTTATTCCAGGCGACGCCTGCAAGATGCATGACGCCGAGGCTATGTTCAAAGCGGCTGTGACTGGCGCCCGGGAAGACATACTGCAAAAACGCCAATTGCTTGATCCTCCGCATTCTCTGAACCATGGGGTGACTGATGACAAGATCCTCAAAGACCGAGATATTGATGGTGCCGTGAATGTTGTCGCGAATCCGTCTTGTGATTTCCATTGGATGTCTGATCCTTTCCCAAATTGAACGTTCTCAGGTGTATAATGAACCGATGGCTTCGGCGGCGGAGGTGAAGCCGCGGAGGGTAAGCTCCGCCGCGAGTTCTTCACAGATGCTGTATGCCGCTCCGGGACCACGGTATACCAGGGCGGTGTAAATTTGAACCGCGGACGCGCCGCGAGCAAGTTTATGAAAGGCATCCACGCCTGACAGTACGCCGCCAGAGGCGATTACGGGAAGACTGCCTTTGGTGACGTCCCATGCCCACTCAAGACAAGTATTTGACGGTGAGAGCAGGGGATGACCGCTTTGTCCCCCAGCCTCAGGCCACTCAACGCGGTGGGTATTGGAGATTATTACCCCCTGATATCCCTCTGATTTGATGGTGGAGATCATTTGCTGAAACTCCCGTTTGCTCATGTCGGGGTCAAGTTTAATCCAGCATTTTGAGCGGACTCCACCGAGCATTTGGCTCAAATCACGAAGGAAGTCAGGAGTCGCGAGTTCTCGCAGGCCTGGCGTATTTGGCGACGAGATATTAACGGTTAGCCATCTGGCGTGTGGCTCAAAGGTCTGAATGCCAGTCAGAAAATCATTAAGAGCCA
>CANILH010000008.1 GCA_947468665.1 Oligoflexales bacterium
CCTTGCTTGCGGCTTTTTGCCATTGCAGGCAGAGCCTGCCGTCACTCGTATTTTAATGCCTGAATTGGTTGAAGGCTTGCGGCCTTTTTGGCTGGCCAGAAGCCAAAGATAATTCCCACCATGGCAGTGATTCCTGTCACAAATGACACGACCGTTGTTGATACCTCAAAAGGCCAGCTGGTCATAACGGCCGCGATAGTTGCAATCCCCCACCCTAGTGCCACACCTAAGGCACCGCCGATTACTCCAAGAAGAGCCGCCTCAAATAAAAACTGACTTAAGATATCAAAGCTCGTAGCTCCCAGGGCTTTTCTAAGGCCAATTTCCCGGGTTCTTTCGGTCACGGATACCAGCATGATGTTCATGACTCCGATGCCGCCAACGAGTAATGAAATGCTTGCGATGATGCTAAGTAATAGCGACATGATTTGATTCGTTGACGAGATGGCAGCCTGGATGTCAGCCATGTTGCGGACGGTGAGGGAATCGTCAATTTTTTCTGGAGGGATTCTTTTTCTTTCCTGGAAGATAGTTTTGATCTGGTCTTCCACCTCAGGCATGTTTTCTGTTTTGTCCACCTGCACGTCAACAGAATGCACATTGTCGTAACCAAAAACACGCCGCATGGCGGTCTCAAGTGGGATAATGACCAGATCATCTTGATCTTGCCAGCCGTTAGAGCCTTTGGCTGGAAGTAGGCCGATCACCTGAAAGTAAACTCGGTTGATTTTGACTTCTGCCCCAATGGGATCTTTATCGCCAAAGATGTTCTTCGCTACAGTTCTTCCGATGATGGCAACCCTTGCCCGGGCAGTTTCTTCTTCTTTGGTGAAGTTTCTCCCGACATCAGGGAGAGAGGCGCGAAGAGCCGCGTATTCATTTGAGGTGCCGGTGACACTTGTTGACCAGGTTTTCTCCTCAAATTGAATAAGGCCTTTTCCGCTCACCCGTGGGGCAAGGCCAGTGACATGGGTCAGGTCAGTTCTTAGGGCAGTGATATCGTCTGGAAAAAACCGGACGGCGTTACTGCCAGGACCGATACCAGGCCTCATAGAACCTGGGTAGACTGATAAAAGATTTGATCCAAGGCCCGCCAATTCTTTTTCCATGGTTTTCTTAGCACCCTCGCCAAGACCAAGCATCGCGATGACGGCAGCGACTCCAATCATGATGCCCAGGACAGAAAGAAAAGAACGGATTTTGTTGGACGTCACAGCTCTGAGGGCTTCTGACGTGTAGCTTTTGGCTTTTCTGATGTGGCCTTTAAGTCCAGTTTCTCTTGGAGGCATGCCGCCGTCATATAAATGAAACTCAGAGGCTGTGGAACTATCAATGGCTTTCATGCCTTCAATAAATACGGGCGTCTGACGCTCATCAGAGACAATCCGGCCATCCCTCATGCGGATGACTCGTTTTGCGATTTGTGTGACTTCTTGTTCGTGGGTGACGATAACAACGGTAATGCCGGCCCGGTTAAGTTGCACCAGGATATCTAAAATATCCCGTTCACTTTGGCTGTCGAGATTTCCTGTGGGTTCATCAGCTAGCAGCACTAAAGGCTTATTGACGAGAGCTCTTGCTATGGCTACCCGCTGCTGCTGGCCGCCAGATAGCTGAGCCGGCGTGTGTTCTGAGCGGTCTTTTAGGCCAACGGCCGCAAGAATTTTCTCAACCCAGGATTGGTCATAGGCCACGCCGCTATAAAGCATGGGAAGGCCCACGTTCTCAGAAGCGGTGGTTCTCGCGAGGAGATTAAACTGCTGGAAGACAAAGCCAATGGAACGGGCTCTCAGGTGGCTTAGGTCGTCATCGGTCAGGCCTGTGATAGGCCTTTCTGACATCAAAATACTTCCAGAATCCGGAATATCCAAGAGCCCGATCATATTCATGAGAGTAGATTTTCCGGATCCCGAAGGGCCGACGATGGCCACAAAGTCGCCGGACTCAATAGTCAGACTTACGTCATCAAGGGCCTTTAAGACGTTATCACCCATACGAAAGATCTTCGTGACGTTTGAAATGGTGATGACATTAACGTTGGCCATGATGTGCTTTATTTTTTGCGACTGCTTTTGGGGGGTCCAAAGGGACTAAATGGATTGGCTGATTTTTTATCAGCCTCCGCGTTTTGCTCAGGCTTTAATATGACATCGCCTTCATTCAGACCCGCAGTCACTTCCGCAAATTTGCCGTTATTTGCACCAATTGTGACGTCTTTTGATTCTGGCGCGAGACTTGGGTCTACGGCTTTGACGAGGACTTTTACTTTGTCGCCGGCCTTCAGCGGCTTTGATGACGTGTCCTGTTCTGTTTTTTGGTCTGGTTTCTGGTCAGGCTTTTGGTCACCTTTAGGGCCTTCTTTTGGGGCGCGGTCAATAAAAGAAACAGGGATGACTAACACATTTGATTTTTTGTCTTGAGTGAATTTCACACTGGTAGTCATCCCAGAACGCATAAATTCAGGAACCGTGTCAGGCAAAATCCTGATCTCGTAAATGGTTACGTTATTGACCTGCTTTGACTCGTAAGCAATGCGGATCACTTTGCCGGTGACCGGCTGGTCGCTATAGGCGTCGACTCGAATTTCTACAGGTTGCCCAAGTGAGATTTTTCCAAGGTCAGTCTCGTCAACCTGGGCTAAGACTATCAGGCGGTCAGAGATCACAAAAACCGTGTCGCCTGTGCCAACTGTTTGGCCGCGCTCAACTTGTTTTGCGATTAGAATTCCTCCCAAGGGAGCGATAATGGGCGTCGGTTTATAGATTTCCTGCCAGCGTTTAACTTCTTCCGGAGACTGAGACCTTGCCATATCAACTAAAGCCGCCCGGTCATTAGAACTCATCCAGCCCAGGATTTGGCCAGCCTTGACTGTTTTTCCTTCTTGAACAAGAACTTCATCAACACGTCCGGCGATCTGAGGCTTAACTACAAGGCGGTTTTCTGGCTGGACACTTCCCGTGGCTTGCACGGAGATCTCAAAGTCGTCTTTTGCCACCGTGTGTTCTTTATAGGTGACGTCCGGCTTCCCATTTTTTTTGAGATATAAATAACCACCGAGTCCGCTTACCGCAAGACTTAGGCCTATCACCCAGTAGAGTTTTTTCTTTGATTTCATGGCCCCTCCTCCAGAGTCATTCCGATGGCCTCTTGGTAGGTGGCCAGGGTATCAGCTACGTCTTTTTCTGATTGCAGGACATCAAGCTCTGAGCGAATAAAGTCATTTTCAAACGCGTCCCAATCTTGAAATCCCATGAGTCCCAGGGTGTAACGCTGCCTTGAGACTTCTGCTTGAAGTTTACTGGCTTCATAGCTTTTTTTGGATATCTCAAGATTTTTTACGGAAAATTCATATTCAGAGCGCGCTGTTTTGATTTTTTGATCTTGTGTGGTTTTGGCCTGAGCTAAGGCAACGGCCGCCGACGTTGTCCTGGCTGCCGCTGAGCGGACGTCCGCCGACGTGGCGGGATTAAATAAAGGCACGGTCAAAGTAAGACCCGCGGAATAAACGGGATCATGAAGAGGTAAATCAGGAGTGGCTGATTTTCTTGCGGCGGCTGAAAGAGAAACTTCCGGGAGGTATCTCGCCTTGGCTGACTTAAGTGACTCTTCCGCGGCCGTGAGCTTTAATTCACTGGCTGTGATCGTGGGGTTTTGATTTGAGGTCTTGGATACGACAGTTTCCGTGCTCTTAAGATCTCCAGTTAGAGTTTCCCCATCTGCTACATCCCGTCCGGCGATGACAGCTAGATCACCTTTGGCTAGAATGGCCCTTGAGGCCGCTTGTTCGCTGGTGAGCTTGGACTGAAGCGTGGTGGCTTCAGTTTTAAGAAGTGAGCCCTTGTTTTCCCGTCCTCCGGAATACCTAAGGCTTACAATTTGATAGTTGGACTCGCGGCGCGTGATGTTTCTTAAGGTGATTTTGGCTAAGTCTTGAAGATAAAGTGCGTTATTCCACGCCTTGCGAAGACTTGCCCTAAGGGCGACTGAGCTGGCTCTCAAGGTCGCGGTCGTGGCATTTTGAGAGGCCTTGGCGGCCGAAAGTTGTGCCTGGTCCCGGCCAGAGGCGTAAATACTTTGTTCCAGACTTAATGCCGCCGCGTAGGAGTTAGATGATTTATTAATATCAGTGTCAACGGCCCGAGATGCCGTAAGGCTGGAATTTACTCTGGGGTAAAATGACGCTTTTGCACTTTCGACGCCGGCTTCCGATGACTCAAGATCAGCTTTGGCGGATTTTAGGGCGGGTGCCGATGATAACGCGGCCGACTTAAGCTCATTCCAGTCGAGAGCCATGACTCGGTGACTTGTGAGACTAAGTAACAGTAAAATGGTGATTTTTGTGGTCAGTGTTTTTTCCACGGTAGTGCGAGTCGCTCAAGGTGTTTTGCAATCATATCAACTTCGATATTCACCTTATCATTTATTTTAAGGCTTGCAAAACGGGTCGTGCTCCACGTGACGGGAATCAGCATAAAAGAAAGCAGACAACCCTCACGGGTGTCTTGGAGGCTGTTGACAGTCAGGCTCGTACCGTCGACTGCTATTGAGCCTTTTGATACGACGTACTTCGAAAGGCTTTCGGGAATAAGAATCTCAACATAGAAGAATTTTGACTCTTGGCGGATGGTTTTGACAAGTCCGGTCGAGTCAACGTGCCCGAGCACAATGTGGCCACCCAGGCGGTCACTTGCCCGCATGGCCCGCTCAAGATTAACTTTTGATCCTGGTTTAATGTCTCCAAGAGAGGTTTTAGCCAGCGTCTCGTGGCTTACATGAAATGTTAGAGGACCTTCTGTGGCGGTGCCGACTTCGGTAAGGCAAACGCCATTAATAGCAATGCTGGCGCCATGCTCGCGGTGAAAATCTTTTCCGGGGTCAACAACAAGAGTCCAGATGTCACTTTTGCTGTCTAAGACAGACGTAACGAGGCCAGTTCTCTCTACAAGTCCTGTAAACATAGTGATCTTACGTGGTGGGAGGTGTCTGAATAGCGCTTAGTTCTTGCATAAACTGCTCGGTGTCGCGGAAGTCTTTATAAACAGACGCGAAACGAACATAGGCGACCTTATCCATCAAGGTGAGGGCTGAAAGGATCATGCCGCCAAGTTTCTCACTTGTGACCACCCGTTCCGCGTTGTCTTGAGTTTCTCTTTCGATGCGTGCAAGAAGTCCCTCGATCTGGTCAATGGTCACAGGGCGTTTTTGACAGGCGACTTGAATAGATCTTAATGCTTTATCACGCTGGTAGGCCTCAATCCGGCCATCGCGTTTTTTGATCTGGAACACAAAGGCTTCTTCCTGCTCATAAGTCGTAAACCGGTAGTTACAATCAGGACAAGTACGTCGACGTCTCACGGCACGACCTTCATGGGAGAGGCGACTTTCCAAGACTCTTGTATCTTCATGTCCACAACCAGGGCAACGCACCGGAGACTCCGATCAGTTCTTTTAGACAGTTCTTTTAAACAGTCCACTCAGGGTAAAGCGGGAATTTCTCAGCTAAAGCGAGAACTTCACGACGAATGTGATCTAGTTCACCGGGATTGTCTATATTTTTAACCACACGGTGGATCAGATCGCCTAATAGTTCCATTTCGGGGGCACCGAGGCCCCGGCTGGTGATGGCCGGTGTGCCAATACGAACGCCACTTGTAACGAAGGGACTTCGTTTTTCTTTCGGCACGGTATTCTTATTGACCGTGATCTCGACTTTACCGAGAGCTTCCTCAAGTTGCTTGCCGGTTATCTCGGTTCCAGAAAGATCAAGCAGCATCAGATGGTTATCCGTGCCGCCGCTGACGAGCTTTATTCCTTTGGCAGTCAGTGTCTTAGCCAGTGCCTTAGCGTTTGCTACGACCTGCTTCTGGTAAGTCTTAAATGACAGCTCAAGGGCTTCTTTAAAGCAAACCGCCTTGGCCGCGATAATGTGCTCTAAGGGGCCACCTTGAGTGCCTGGGAATACGGATTTATTAATTTTTGGAGTGAGTGCCTCATCATTCCATAGAATAATCCCGCCTCGTGGGCCCCTGAGAGTTTTGTGGGTGGTTGACGTCGTCACGTGGGCGTGGGGAATCGGGCTTTGATGCTCGCCGGCCGCCACAAGTCCCGCGATATGAGCCATATCTACTAATAGATAAGCCCCAACGTCGTCTGCGATCTCACGGAAGCGTTTAAAGTCGAGAGCCCGGGAGTAGGCGCTGGCTCCCGCGATAATCATTTTGGGCTTAACGTCGCGAGCGACACGGAGGACTTCGTCGTAGTTAATGGTTTCAGTGGCGGGATCAAGACCATAGAAGTGTGACTCATAAAGAATGCCCGAGAAGTTTACCTTGCTGCCATGGGTCAGGTGACCGCCGTGGGATAGATCAAGACCCAAGACTTTGTCGCCGGCGTTGAGAAGCGCGAGATATACGGCCGCATTGGCCTGGGCACCTGAGTGAGGCTGGACGTTGGCGAACTTTGCGCCAAACAGCTCGCGAACTCTATTGATGGCGATATCCTCAACCCGGTCAACCACCTGACAGCCACCGTAGTAGCGCTTGCCCGGGAGGCCTTCAGCGTATTTATTTGTAAGAACATTGCCCATGGCGGCGATGACCGCTCTTGAGGCGAAGTTCTCAGAGGCGATCAGCTCAAGGCCGTGTTTTTGGCGACCCATCTCGCTTTGGATAAGATCATAGATTTCTTTGTCGGCTGTTTTAAGAATATCCCATGGGCGGTTTGAGCTCATATTTTTTTCTTCCGGTTTATTTTAATGTTTTGTGGCGATGGCGGAGACTTTGCGCTCCACTTCACGGATTTTATCGAGACGAAGCTTATGGCGGCTGCCGCCAAATGGCGTATCAAGCCAGATTTTCACAAGCTCAGTTGCCCTCATGTGGTTGGTGGTTCTTGCCCCAAGACAAAGAATATTGGCGTCGTTGTGTTCTTTGGCAAGTTTCGCTGATAATTCATCCCAAGCGACGGCGGCACGAATGCCAGGGTATTTATTTGCGGTGATTTGCATACCGATACCCGTGCCGCAAATGAGAATGCCCGCGTCTAGTTTTCCGCTCGCCACGTCAGCGGCGACCGCCGCCGCGTAGTCTGGATAGTCTACTGACGTTTTGCAGTCGGCTGCTACGCCGTAGTCGACTACGGTGTGCTCTGAGAGTTTAAGCATCTCAACGACGAGTTGTTTTAGCTCTTTGCCGGCGTGATCTGCGCCGATACCGATAGTCAGGGCCATACGCGCTCCTTATGAGAGAACTTGGAACTGGTGACATTGACGAACTGATGGAGCCAGAAAGCAATAGGGGCCCTTCTCAGGACCCCGTTATTGACTTAAGCTTCGCCCGCTCTTTTGATGAACTGCACGGCGTCATCGACAGTGCGGATGTTTTCAGCCTCTTCATCCGGTATATCAACACCGAAGGCTTCTTCCATCGCCATGACCAGCTCGACAATGTCGAGTGAGTCAGCGCCGAGATCCTCAATAAATTTTGCTTTGCCGATAACGGCACTTTCTTCGACGCCAAGTTGTTTTACGACTAATTGCTTGACTCGATCTTCAAGGGACAGGTTGCTCATTTTTTACTCCAGACAACAATGAACATTTCTAGTCTTGAGGTTGTAACCTACTGAACTTAGGACTGGCAACTAGTAATTTCTGCATGTTGGGGAGTCATGAGGGTGGCTACTTGATTTTATAATTTATTAAAATTGATATTTACTTGATAGGCTGAAGCTCTGAGTTTCTATAGATTCATTCTGAAGGCTCAAGTCTCCTTGCACCATTTGGGTTTTGCCCGCCCCTTTTTGCCGCACCATAATAATAAGCGTCTCAGACTGGTGGGTCCTGTAACCAAGGCCACTGGAAAAGCCGACGTAGTCGATACGAGCAGGTTCTGATGCCACAAGGGACGGCGTTGGCGTCTCAACTAGGGACTTGTTTGAGAAGGCACCGCCAATGAAAATGAGCGAGTCAGCCCGTAGTTCTGTCCCGACGCTCCAGTCGGTTACGGTTTTGGTGCTAAAGCCTCCTGCGCCGGGCCAGGGAGTCTTGGTGGCTGGGTGATTCAGGACATCGGCGGAGAGTAAAAACCAAGAGGCTGGATTCCACGCAATTCCCAGGGTCCAGGTTCTCACGATCAGCTCGTCTTCCCGGTGCGTCTCGGAATTTGTGCTTGAGAGCTCAGGCTCTCCACTAGTGTAAGTAGTGGCACTTGTCTCAAAATCAGTTTTATCTGAAAGAGCTTTTGGAATGCGTCCCGATATACCGAGAGAAAATGACCCTCCGCGTATCATGATGCCACCTACGGTCAAAGTACCCTCGTTTACGGTGCTCTGTCTTGCAAAGCTATCGTAGAACACCCCGGACGCAAACGTTGACCTTTCTTTCAGCGCGGTCTGTTTCTGCCTTCGGTAGTAAAACTCACTCACACCAAGTGAGATATTAGGGCCAAGAGCTAAGGCGACACTTCCTCCCGCGTGAATTAGGCTTCCGGTGGTAAGTTCCGCACGGTCGTAGCGAAATGGAAGTGAGTCGCCCGATTGCTCGATTTGAAGAGTTTGAGACTCGTCGGTACGCTGCTCTTCCATGGTAAAATAAGACCAGCCAAAGGAAAATGGACCGAGCGGCGCGTTCCCTCCGGCGAAACCGGGATAAAGAGAAGACGAGTTTTCCGAAAGGTTTGATTTTTCTGTGACGCCTGTGGTCTCTTTGTGTGACGTTGAGTAATTGTTCACCGTGACGCTCATGCCTGGTCCGCGAAGAAAGCCAAGGCCTGCCGGATTATACCACCCAGCTGACGCGTCGTCGGCAACAGCGGTAAAGGCGCCGCCTAGTGCCTGTGCCCTGGCTCCGGGAAGGATCATGCGCTTATTAGTCGTCTCACCAAAAGAGGCCTGTGGGAGGATGAATGAAAAAATTATAATCGACACGGGCACTGAGCCGTAGCGAAGGGGGAAAAACCTTAAATTTAGGATGGTTGTCTTCATGTATAGAATATCGGTAAAATATCCTTGGGAATTGACATTCGGTGCTTTTGGATATGGTGAAATTCAGGGCTAAACCTTTTTAAATTAAAGGGTTAAGCTAATAGGTCTCAATGACCCTAAATAGGAAAAGTTGTCCCTTGAAGGTTTTCTACCTACCTAAAGAGCCCCAATTGGTTGTCGCCAGTGATGTACACGTCAGAACTGAGAACGACGACCGCTACAAGTTACTTTGTCAGCTGGTTGATGAGGCAAAGCGTGTTGGAGCGAAGACATTCGTTTTGAATGGAGATATTTTTGACTTCTTTTTCGGGTGGGGACGTTATTTCAGACTTAAATATTCCCGCCTTTTAAATAGCCTAGACGAGCTCGCGAAGTCAGGCACGACGGTTTGGTTTGTTGTCGGTAATCACGAATTTGGACTCGAGGCTCTGGAGCGTCATCACAAATTCTCGGTTATCCCAAGCGAGGGTCGTGTCTGGAAGGGGGCGGGCGGGATCAGCGTGCTTATCGCCCACGGAGATTTGCTTCGTCCTGATTTTTGGTACAACCTATTTCGGGCGGTTGTCAGGAGTCCGGTCGTGAATGTTCTCGCATGGGCTTTCCCACAAGGGCTTCTTGACCTGTTTACCCTTTGGTTCGCGTCCACCTCGCGAAAAAAAGATAAATACCGTGTTTTAAATCACAGGAAGATTATTGACTCTGCCCTGATGAGGCTTAAGGATTCAGGCGCGGACATGATTATATTCGGGCACTTTCATCATCCATATGACGAGTCAAAAGATGACGGCACGCGTTTTCTCAGTGTTACCAGTTGGGATAAGCCGTCGTGTCTTGTCGTGGGCGCGGATGGTAATATTGAGAGAGTTCATCCCGCCGATTGACCGCGGAAATCAAAGATTACGACGAGCCAGTGCGAGAAGACCCATAGAGCCTACGTCGGCTGACTTGCCGTTGGTCAGTGCCCATGAGCTGCTTTCGTAATCAAACGCGGCTCCATATTGCCAGGTTTCCGGAGTACGGCTTCCGAAATATCCACCTACGCGAAACGCCAGGCTGGATCCCGACTGGATGTCCTTATACTTGCCCTTGACCCCAAACTGGCCGGAGTAGTAGAGCGGATAAAAGAACTCGCCGGTCCACTCAATTTTCTCACCGATGAAATCTGGTCTTGCCCAGCCGTGAACACCGGCTGTAAGGCGAATCATGGTGGTGTCATAGCCACCAGACGTCTCACCTGAAATGCTATAACTAGCCATGCCGGCCAAAAGTCCAAAGTAAACATCGTCAGCGCCTGGAAGTATGTCTTTCAGGTACATGTGCCAGCGGGCGCCACTGTGAAGGTTATACCCGAAAAAGCTTCCTTTTCCTGTCGGCCCATAGCCCAGATCAAGGCCGTAGTTAAAATCGATGGTGTCAGAGAATTTTCTGAAGATATCGGCGCCGGCTGAGTTGACCAGCCATACGGGTAACGAGGCATCAGCCGAGGATGATCCCGATATAGACCACATCTTAAGGCCTAAGTATGTTCGCATTTCGCTACCTTTGGGCATGATTTTGGCCGTGAAGTCATCGGTAGCCGGAGGGGCGTCTTTTGGCGCCTCAGCAACGGCCGTCTCACTGGGCGAATGCTCCTCAGCCTTGGCGGGTACATCCGTCGCCACAGTTTTCTCTGCCGGTAATTGCGCGGGAATCGTGTGGGATATGGCGGGTTTTGATCCCGCCGGCTCTATTATCGCGCTGCCTTGATCACTAGCCGATGCCATGGTCTGAGCTTCCTCCGCCCGGGCAAATCTGCTGCGGCTTGAGATGTCATCTATGCGGATTCCATCACCAGGTTTAATGGCGTTCTCATAGCTAAGAGACGTGATTTTGGCGATAGAGCTTTGAGACTTAACCTCGATTATCTCGGCGGTGCCAGTTTTAGCAGTTCCAAAAGAAAGCCAGCTGCCATTGGCAGGGTGAAGGCTCTCAACGGTGGCTGAAAGGACGTCAAACTTCTCGCCGGACTTTATGCCCTGCTCGGTCCCAGCGGAGATGGTCAGATAACTTCCGTTAACACTTGTGATGTGAGCATCAAGCGGCAGGCGGTTAATCATTCGCTGCACGAGATCCCGCAACTTCGCTGACGTCTGGTCTTTTGAGGCCTCAACGAGCCACTTTCTTTTAATGACGTCACTTTCCTGAAGCCTTGTTTCAAGCCGGGGCGACAGTAATCGGGTTGTCAGGACGACCATATCCCCCCTGGCTGACACGTCGAGATTGGCGAAGGCGCTGAGCTCATAATCAGTTTCCAACTCTTTTCTTCCTGCGGGAGTTTTCCAAAGTGACTTTACAAGCTCATCATTGACAATAATAAAGCGCTTACTGTCATGGACGGCCCCGGAAAACTCACTGTCGATAGATTTTTGGACGTGTCCGAGATCCTGCCAGACTTCGTCTTTCTCCCACTGAACCGGTATGACACCGGCGTAATGCAACACTGGCAGCGGAGAGGCTTTTCTGGGTGAGGTATCGCCAGCCGCCAGAAAAGTTGGAGCCAGAAAAAACCCGAGCACCGCAGGAATCAGAAATTTAAATTTTTTCGATATCATGATTTTTTCCATCAAATGAGACTCTCCGTTTGACTTCTTCGATAACTGTTTCCAGATATACCGGCCTTGCCCAGACTTTGTGAATATTGCGCAATGTTTCCATTGTGAAATCCTGCTTGAGGTCCTCGCCATTGTGTTCGTGCCTGAGAAGCAACTCGCCGCGGTTTTTGAAATTCCCATCAACGACCGAGATAATTGGCTGTCCGAAGTTTGTGAGCTGCTGGAGGAGCTTTTGCTTGACGGGCTTGAACTCGCGGCTCGAGATAATCTGTTTCCCTGTTTTTCGGTCGTAGTCGTAAAGAAACATTTTGTGCTGATGGCAAAAATCCTCATCAAGAAACTCGTCAATAAATGTCAGATCATTGTGAAATCTTCGCACCTCAAATATTTTTTTGCGGCCAAGGCCGGCTTTGGTGTCCCATTCAGCGCGTTTTTTTGGGTCGTCACAGTTGAGGTACTCAAGCCCAAACTGCCCACGGTCCCATCTGCGCTCGATATGACGAAGTAACTCAACGCCAATTTTATATGGGTTGATGGATCCAGGCGCTGCCGCCACTACGCCGGCGTAATGATCGCAGTAATCCACGATCTCGCTTTCGTGGAGCGGGCTGAGCCTCGTCATCATCATGGAATGCCAATATGTCGCCCAGCCCTCGTTGAGGATCTTGGTCTGTCCTTGCGGGGCAAAATAATAGGATTCGTCGCGAATAATCTCTAGTATTTTTTTTTGCCATGATGAGACTGGAGCGTGGTCGATAAGAAACTTGAGGACATCGCGCTCAGGGTTTTCAGGGAAGTTTTTGGTCCTCCGCTGCTCTTTTTCCATGCGGTCTTTCTGTGCTGCCAGAAAGTCTTTGGGGTTTACATAGGAGTCGAGATAACCCTTCGTCTCAATTTTTGAGACATGAAGTGCCTGATCCGCTCCGAGCCCGTCTTTAACGGTGGCCGTTATGGGAGCCCGATAAGGCGTCGTAATATCAATCAGGTTCTCAAGGCTCAGACAAACATCCAGAAAAGACTCGACCGTGTCCTGCCCAATTTCATTGATGGCGCGACGCACAAACGTCGCGTGATTAGCCATCTGGTCGAGCATCTTGCGGTTTGTCTTCGAGAAGTAGTAGTTATTTTTGAAAAAATCACAGTGCCCGAATACGTGAGCGATGACGGTCTTCTGGTAAACCATGCTGTTTGCCCTGAGAAGATATGCGTAACAGGGATTATTGTTGATTACCATCTCGTATATAATACTTAGGCCGTATTCGTAGCTTTTTGAGATCTTGTCGAACTCCATCCCGAATTTCCAGTGTGGATACCTGGTGGGAAACCCTCCGTAAGAGGCGATCTCAGCGAGTTGATTATAGTCAACCAGCTCAAATATCGTCGGGAAAAAATCAAGACCAGCATTACGGGCGACTTCCTCAAGGTGGGAGACTGCGTCCGCTAATTCAGGTGGTAGCTGGGTGTTGACGTACATGTTATTTACCCTTGCCTAGGAAAGTCTTGAGAGCGTCCATGATCGCATCACGGTCTTTGATCTGGGCGAGTGTTAATTTTGGGTTGTTTTCGCCAAAGTGTTTCTGGAGATCCCGTAAGAACTGCCCGGATCCGTACCGGCTCTCGACCTGTCCATAACAAAACAGATTAGCCCTGGGCATGATGTCGGACTCGAGCATTTTCAGGCATTCATTGGTGTCGTTGCCAGACCAGTTGTCGCCGTCTGAGAAATGAAACAGGTAGACGTTCCACTCCTGCGGAGGATAATGATCCTCAAGGATTTTGAGCGCCATGCGGTAGGCGGAACTGATCAATGTCCCGCCGGATTCCCGGGTGCGGTAAAACGTATTTTGATCCACTTCCCGGGCAGTGGCATCATGGATTATATACCTGCGCTCAAGGCCCGCATACTGGCTCTGGAGCCACGTATCAAGCCAAAAGCTAGTCAGGCGAACGATCTCCTTTTGTTCATCTCCCATAGATCCAGAAACGTCCATCATGTAAACAATGACCGCGTTCGCCACGGGCTCGTTATAGATCTTGTAGCTTCGGTAGCGTTTGTCTTCTTTAATAGGGATGACCATGGGGTTTGCAGGGTCGTATTTTCCAATGGAGATTGTGCGTTTTAATGCCTCCCGGTAGGTTTTCTTGAAGTGTCTGAGAGACTCGGGCCCCCGATTGACTATGCCGGTGTATTTATATTTTTTGTTCTCAACGTTTTTTTTGCCCTTGTTCTCTATGTTGGGTAGCTCAAGCTCCTCGCTTAATAGAGAAGCCAGTTCCTCAAGGGAAACGTCAACCTCAAGTGTGTGCTGACCCTCGCCTTCGCCCGCTTCTCCCTTGCCAGGCTGAGGTTGCCCTTGTCCTTGGCCAACTTCATCCCCCACCTCGCCTTGACCCTGCCCGACTCCGCCGCCCTCTCCGTTTCCAAACTGGAAATGTGGTAGGTCGATTCTGGGCAGCGGAATGCTGATGGATTTTTTTCCCTGTCTGCCAATAAGTTCGCCATTAGCTACGAAGCGACGAAGCTCCTGCTTAATTTTGCCTTTCACGATTTTTCGGAATCGGTTGAGGTCCGATTCCATGTTGTTAGGCATGACGTTAGCCTTTCATTGCGACCTTCTGTTAGTTACGGTCTTTGTCTTTCAGCATGTCACCGCGGGCGAAAATACTCGCGACGAATCCCAGGGCGTCACTTGCGCAAATGTCACAATATCCATAGTTTTTAATGAGGCGGTTTTTCACGACGTCAATTTTTCCTTGCGCCTCTTTATCGACAACCTTGGAAACGTGGACAGTCAGCTTAATAGTGTCTTTTTGGTCCTCAAAAAGTTTCAGCTCAAGGGCCTTATGAAGGCGCTCATTACTGCGGAATTCAAATGTCTTGCCCTCGATCGCCATTGCACCGATATAGTTCATGATCTCCCGACGGAAGTCGTCTTTACGGTTTTCTGAGATATCGATTTTGTCCTCAATGGAGCGCATAAGGCGCTCGTCTGGATCCTCGGCCTGGGAGGTGTAAGGATTGCGGACTTTCTCTCTTTGGATGTAGGCCTTGATGTTATCAATGTAGTTTCCGCAGAGCTTATCGATGGCGTTCTCGTCGGCTGAGATCGCCCGCTGTACCTCGTGCTTGACGATATCCTCATACTCACGCTTAACCTCGCTTAAAAGTTCGCGGTAGCGTTTGCGGAGTTCCTCGTCATTAATAAGCGAGTGCCCCTTAAGACCTGACTCCATCTCGTTTAGGACAATAAACGGATTGATGCAGCCTTTGCCCTTGTCCAACACAAGTCCTGAGGAGATCTTGTCTTGAATATAGCGTGGCGAGATGCCGTCAAGGCCCTCTCGTACGGCTTCTTTGCGAAGCTCTTTGACGTTATCTTCAGTAAATTGCTGTGTCGTCTTGCCATTATAAAGCTTCATTTTCTGCATAAGAGTCAAATTTGCTTTTTTAGGTTCTTCAAGACGGGTCAAAACCGCCCACATGGCCGACATCTCAAGTGTGTGCGGGGCTATGTGAATGTGCGGCACAGTGTTGGCGTTGAAGCTCTTCTCGTAGATTTTCACTTCCTCATTGAGCTTAGTGATATATGGTACGTCGATTTTTACGGTCCGGTCCCGCAGTGCTTCCATGAATACATTGCTTTGAAGTTTTCTATACTCTGGCTCATTGGTGTGACCGATGATGACCTCGTCGATGTCACATTGGGCGAATTTTTTCGGCTTGATCTTGTGTTCCTGACTTGCGGTCAGAAGGTCATATAGGAAGGCGACGTCGAGTTTAAGTACCTCGATGAACTCGATCATGCCGCGGTTAGCGATGTTGAACTCGCCGTCAAAATTAAATGCTCTTGGGTCAGAATCCGAACCATATTCCGCAATTTTGCGGTAGTTGATATCACCCGTGAGCTCGGTGGAGTCCTGATTCTTCTCGTCTTTTGGCTGAAAGGTGCCGATACCTATGCGGTCTCGCTCACTTAAGACAAGCCGGTGAACGCTCGTGTGATTTTTAATTATTTTTTCCCAGTCACCGTTGTAATGCTTCATAAGTTCCATGTAGATGTAGCGACAGGCAGGCGAAAGGTCTCCCTCCAAGCGAACGAGATTTGCCCGGTCACGTCCCTTGTTGATGACAGCGAGTACGGCCTCACGTCGCTCTGGAGGGATTAAATAAAGGGGCTCCTGGTTCATGGGAGAGCGCATAACGTCCTCCATTTTGAGGACCTCGGCCAGGTTGATCCATGAGTATGTGTACATAGCCCCTTCAGGGGTTTTTGAGTAGACCTCAAGACCTTTTTTGAGCATTCGCGCGATTGTCGATTTAGACGATCCAACAGGGCCGTGGAGAAGAATAACCCGCTTTTCTGGGCCATAACCAGCTGCCGCCGCCTTGAAAGTGTTGACGAGTTTCATAAGGTGAACATCAAGGCCGAAGATTGCGTCCTTGCCGCCGTCGATCGGGTCATCAAAGAAATTCCAGTGGGTTATTTCTTTTTTGTATTCCTTAAATTGGCGGCTTCCGTAGCCAGCGATCATGTCGTACATGCGTTGGAAAGCGGTTCGGGCGACCTGTGGGTGTTCCAACACCATGTTCAGGTAATCCTCAAACGACCCGGTCCAGTGGAGTTCAGCGTACTGCTTGTCAAACCCGCCGCCTTTAACCGTCGAGATAATTTCTTTAGCGTTCATGATGGCCTCCTTCATGGGAGCGCAAAAATGCGCCCATTGTCTCACTTACTATTGTACGAGAGACGATGAAAGCCTGTCAAAAATAAGGGCAGACCTAATTATTTGGCCTTAACGGCCTCTTTGGCATACGCCAAATATTCATTTATGAATTCATCAAGCGCGCCATCGAGGACATCGTCTGGGCTGTGGGACTCATAGTCGGTCCGATGGTCTTTAATCAGCTTATATGGGTGGAGGACGTAGCTGCGAATCTGATGGCCAAAGGAGATGTCGGTTTTCGAGTCCTCGATCAGCTTTTGTGCTGAACGTCTTTTTTCAAGCTCGCGCTCATACATCTGAGAGCGCAAGAGCTTCATGGCGTTCTCCTTGTTTTGGATTTGGGAGCGTTGGGTTTGCGAGGCGGCCACAAGCCCAGTTGGCAAGTGGGTAATGCGTACAGCGGAATCAGTCTTGTTGACGTGCTGTCCTCCGGCGCCTGAGGCGCGGTAGGTATCAATTTTGAGATCTGATGGATTGATATCAATCTCGATATTGTCGTCAACGACAGGCGTTACGAATACGGACGCGAAACTGGTGTGGCGCCTGGCGTTACTGTCAAACGGACTTATCCTTACAAGGCGGTGGACGCCATTTTCTGCCTTCAGTAATCCATAGGCGAAATCACCCGTGATCTCGATAGTAGCGTTCTTGATCCCGGCTTCCTCGCCCGAGAGGACGTCGTGAACGTCAATTTGCCAGCCTTTGCGCTCAGCGAATCTGATGTACATGCGGTAGAGAATGCTTGCCCAGTCACATGACTCCGTGCCGCCCGCGCCGGCGTTGATCGTCAGAATTGCGGCATTCATGTCAGTCTCACCGCCCAGGAGACTTTGGATCTCGAGAGCTTGAATGTCTTTCACGAGAAGGTCATAGGTGGTGTTGGCCTCCTGCAGGTATTCGGTCTCACCCGCTTCGGCAAGTTCCATGGCGGCCTCGAGGTCTCCCTCAAGGGATTCGAGCTTACGGACGCGCCCAATGGCCTGTTCCAGTGATTTTTTCTCTTTTAAGATTGGAGCGGATAGTTTGGGGTTATTCCAGAAGTCGGGCATGCCCTCGATCTGGGAGTCAATGTCCTTTAGACGTTCGGCCTTATGTTCGAGGTCAAAGAAACCCCCGAATGCGAACGAATTTTTCCTTCAAATTACGACGCGCACTTGAGAGATCATGAAAATCCACTGAAAAACCCCAAAAATACTAGGTGTTGGCTCAAATCCCTTTGGTTATCAGCTGGTTGCGGCGCAGCCGGCATTGACAGTCAAAGAAGCGGAGTCGTACCATAATGGTAAGAAGCAGCGAATTCCACAGGAATTTTTGTGTTCTGGAGCGCCCAATCATAATGTCTCGAATAACAGCCCCTGGAGGCGATCGTGATTTTCCTGACAAAGCTAGATAAATCAAGGGTCTTGGTCACAATTGAAAGCATCAAATTTATTGAGTCGACGCCAGACACGCTGGTCAGATTCGTAAACGGTGACATGTTGATTGTTCGTGAGCGAATGGACGAGGTCGCGCTTCTTGTGGAGCAATTTAAGGCGCGCTGCATTCGCGGGGGCGGGCATTCCGCACGGTTAACTGACGTTGAGAGCTCAGCTGCATTTTAAAACCTAAGATTCAAAGCTACTGCTCAGGCTATACGCCGGGGTAAAAGGGGGGTGCGAATGGATATAACAAGTATTGTAGGCCCGGTCCTGGCGATGGGCATGATTATAACCGCTATGATAATGGAGGGCGGTAATCCCCTTCACGAACTGGAGTTGACGGCGGGTATGATTGTTTTTGGCGGGACGTTAGGAGCCTTGATGGTCGCCTACCCATTGCCGGATATGATTGGCGCATTTAAGGCTCTCGGCATCTACCTCAAAAATCCAGCAGCTAATCCCAGCCAGATAATGGCTGAAATCCTTGATTGTGCTCAGACAGCCCGTAAAGAGTCGATCCTCGCGTTAGAAAAAAAGCGAGACACACTTTCTTATGAGCCTCTGAAAATGGCGATTGGCCTCGCCGTTGATGGAACCGCTCCCGAGGTTATCCGTGATACGCTGGAGACGGCGGCCCACGTTGTCTTTGAGGAAGCGGAAGTTAGCGTAAAATTCTGGGAGGACTTTGGCGCTATTTGCCCTACGATCGGGATTCTTGGCGCCGTACTAGGTCTCCAGCACGTTATGACGGTTCTTGATCAACCTGAAAAGATCGGGCCTGGTATTGGCGTGGCATTCGTGGCGACACTTTACGGTGTGGGTGCTGCCAATATTGTGGGAATTCCCGTTGGTAAAAAATTGAAGCGAAAAGCGATTATCGATGGTCACGCGAGAGCGATGGTGGTTATCGGTGTCGAAGGAATTCTCACCGGGATGAACCCTAAAATCATTGAGCAAAAATTAGCGGTATTTGTGCACGATCACGGTGGTGGCGAAGAAAAACACTAATATCGTGTTAGGCGCGGGAGTCCACTAATTTGTGAAATTGAGGGTTTATGGCGGTAAAGGAAAAATGTCCGGAATTCGAAAACCACGAACGGTGGCTCGTGTCCTACGCAGACATGGTGACGATGCTTTTCGCCCTATTTGTGGTACTCTACGCGCTTAAACCAGGTGGCGCCACCCCGACTGAAGTTAATAAAGTGGTTGCGGCGTCCCTGGCCGACGCGCTAAATATGCCGCTTCCGGAGATTCCGATTGACCGCAAAGTTGGTCCTACGGCTCAGGGGATGGGCATCTTTGATAATTTCAGTGGTGATCAAATTAGAGAGCCTCTAACTCAAAAGTTCCCAAGTGGCTCTCACCGCGCCAAAGTTATTGAGATGGAGATGAACCGCGTAAGACTTCTGGTTGAGGAAAGACTTTATGGTCAAAATAAATACCCTGAAAAAGGTGACAAAGGACAAGAGCGGCTCGTAAATATTGAGAAAACATCTACGGGCTTTAAACTTCAGCTCGCGGCGAGACACTTTTTTGCATCAGGTGAGTACCAAATGCGCCGGGAAGCACTCAAAGAAATGGAAGAGGTTGGTCAAATCCTCATGGAACTTGGAAGGCCAATAGTTGTAGAGGGGCACACGGATAATTTGCCTTCTTCAGGGCAATACTCAAACTGGGAGCTGTCTGCGCTTCGGGCAGCCTCAGTCGCGAAGTATCTTATAAAGACGACCGGCTATCCCGCTACCAAGGTTGCTGTCGCCGGTTACGCTGACCTTCGGCCGGTGGCTCAAAATACTTCAGAAGCCGGGCGTGCCATGAACCGGCGCATTGAGATTCATATCAACTACGAACAGGACGGGGCGGCTTCGGAAAGGCAATAAGTCGCATGAAATTTTTAATTTGCAGTTTAATCTTACTCATGTTGGCCCTGCCTCATGTGGCTCATGCCGCGGCAGAGAAAAAATCCAAAAATGGGAGAACAAAAGCCTCCAGGTCCGCGCAGCCGGCCGATAGTGAGAGGCCTTTTGACTACGGGAAAGCCAGCTTTAAGGAAATTCTTGAGCGGTACCTTTTTGTGGCCGATTTTAATCAAAAAGCACCGGAACGTCCCGTTACAAAGGAATTTCTTTGGAAGTATCCGTTCAAACTGCCACCCGTGAAATTTGAACTTGATGTCGACAGAGTTGATTTTAAGTCTCTTGTATTTCCGATTACCGGATCCGGACGGAAAATAGAGGCAATCAATATCGGGCGTGTCGCCTTCCAAAATGGCGAGTATGAGGACGCCCATCAAATCTGGCTGGCGGCAAGGCAGGAATATAAAGACGACACCACCACGAGTAAAATCCTGGAATATTTTATGGGCATCAATGCCTTGGCACTTTATAAGAAAAAATTTGATGAGGTAAAAGGAGATGATAAAAACCCTGATGTAAATTCCTATTTGCGTCGCGCAGCCTATTTTTTTGCGTCAGTCTTCATCCAGAAACGAGACGTTCCAGAAGAGAGAATTGACGCTAATGCGGCATGGGCATTATATAACCTTGCCGCCATCTACCAACGCTTTGATCGGATGCCTAGCGTCTATGGTGCTGCCGAAGAGGGTCTTGCAACGTTAATTAAACAAGGCAAGACTCTGCATAGATCCGAGTTTCGGCAACTCTTAGCCGAGGCCTATATCAAAAACCAGGATTTAATCAGCGCCATTCAAGAGCTGGATACCGCGATCAGGCAGGACCCCAATCCAGTCCAGGCGGCCAGAATGTTTAATCGCGCGGGCGATATCTATTTCGACTTAAATAACTATGAGCTGGCCGAGGATCTTTACGCGATGGCAACTGCCCTTGACCGCGAACGGCAGGTTTATAACCCTGCCCAGGCGCTCCTCAGAGCCGAGAGCATATTTTGGCTCGGTAAATTTGGGGAGGCGGAGAGAGCGTTCGCCAACGCTGTGGATTACTCCATGACCGGATCGGGTAATGAGTGGCTTCGGGAAACCGGCACTCTTCCCTGGGCATTGTTAAGGGTTGCCGATACATGGCTCGCGAGAGCCGCTGCTGTGAAGGGCGCCAAGAAAAAGGAACTTCTGGAGAAGGCTAGGCTGTCCTACTTCAAGGTACCGTCAGAATTTCCGCGTTCGGAAGCGGCTAGGATCGCCGATGTTCGGGGAGCGTGCCTTGAAATGCCATTTTACGAAGGAAATAACGTCAAACACGCGCGAGAGCTTCTTGCGGACGTGAAGGAAAAAAAGGATCTTCCAGAGAACCTTACGGAGCTCATATGGGCTTGTGACGCTGGCAGCTACAGCGACCGTGAGAAGACGGATCTGATGGTCGCGAAAATTCAGGAATTCGCCAATAAGTACCCTAACAGCCGTTTTCTCGACGCCATGTTGCCGCCCGTGCGTGACGTCCAGGCCGCAAAAATAGACGACTACTTTACGAAAGAGCAGTGGGAAAGTGCCACGGACTTTTTTGAGCAGAGACGAAAGACACTTTTTCCAAAAGTCAGTCCTGAACTGGGGTCTAACCTTTGGAAGGCTTATGTAGCGACAAGCCGGTCAAGGGAAGCCATGGAGTTCTGGGCAAAATCCCGCGCAAAACCAAAAACTGATACAGAGGCTTTGCGGCAGGCGGCGTTTTTATATGAGGCCAGCTCAATCAAAGAAGGCCTTGGGCTTAGTAAAGACCGTGATGTCTTGCAACGGGGTCTTCTCCAGAGGTCATGGGGGACAAAGCCCGGGAAAGAGGATTTCGGCTACCTCGGTCGTGTTCTCGCGACTAAGGATGTGGCTAAGGCATATCCATGGATATTGAAAGTTCAGGACGCATGGACTGCCGGGGATGATGGATCAGCCTGCAGTGTTCTTTTCCCATTTTTAGCGCGAATACATAGCGACAAAAAGTCTTCTGCAGTTGCCAGGCAGGAAGTCTACCGGCGGGTAAAAGGAATAGAGTCGGCGAAGATCGCCATGTTTAAGGATAAAGACAATTCATGTTTCCAGTCCTGGATAGATTTTGAGAGCAAGGTGCTTTCTCCGGCCGATCTCGAGACAAAGTATTCTCAGCGTTCCGAATGGGCATTGGAGGGGCCATGGCTTGAGAGAATGTGGTCATGGTCAGAGGAACTTAGCTCGCGCGGGCGTCGTGATGATGCGGTCAAACTTTGGCAAAAAATCGCGGAAAAAGGTACGAAAGACAGCTTTGAGGCACGCATGGCGAAGACCAGGCTGGACCCAAGGAAGACCGAATTTGAGTCTCTATGGAAGTAAACCCCGGCATTGGTGGCGATGATAAAAACCGCCAATCATAGCTTATTATCCTGGAGCTTTGGCCGATTGGTGAAGAACAGGACTTCCGGGGAAAGTTAATATTATCCGGATTACTGCCGACGGTCTGTCTGCTGAATGGGATTTGTTTTGAGCTTTAGGGGGGGGACACCTATGTTCGCGACATTTTTATCAAGTCCGATTTTTTTCTCAATACTCGCGCTTTTGCCTACAGTGGTCATAGTGCTGACGCCGATTCTTGATCTGGCGTTTCTTGAGACGGCGGTGCTGTCCATTGGGGGATGCGCAGCCTATATTACCGGCATGATGCTGATGCACTCTAAGAGCGAGACGGCGCTCGCCGATCGTGACGAGCGTATCCGGGCGCTCGAGGTAGAACTAGAATCCGAACGCGGAGCCGCAGGTCAGGATATAGGCATAGCCCTTGTTCAGAGAAATGCGGAGCGTAGGTTTGACGTGCTAAAACAAGAACTCGACGGCAAATTGATACAGTCCAGATCCGATGCCGAGTCACTGAAAGGTCAAATTGGCGCGATTAACGAGGCTCTGGGCAACGAGAAAAAGGCTAAGGCTGACCTGATGGAGGAGGTCGTACAGTTGCGGGCGGCCGGTAGATTCAGAGCCGACGATGATAAAGGAGCTTCGGGTATGATGGCGGTGGTTCGCGGAATGGAAGATGGCCTTTCTGAGCGTGACGAGCAGTTACTTTCGCACGAGAATCTTCTGCGTAAAATTCTCGATCTTGTCCCCCTTATCCAGCGGCAGTTGGAGTCTGTCGTTGAACATACGGAGACAAGCGCTATTCAAATTGGCGATAAAGTGCGCTACATCTACGATAAGGCGCAGGAGCACCTTGCCGAGTCCAACGAGATTTCCAACCAGTTCTCCGGGAAACAAGTTCGCGGCCTCGATGGGGAGGAACGCTTGTCCTTATCTGCAGTACTAAACGGAGCGCTGCAGCTCCTAAAAGAAATGACTGACATGCTTGAGGAGAATGGTCGCCTCAATATGGAATACTCCAAATCCGCGGCGCAGATTCTCGAGAATACCGCCAGCATTAACAAAATCACCGAAGATATCCAGTACATCTCTGACCAGACAAATTTGCTGGCTCTCAACGCGGCGATTGAGGCCGCGCGCGCGGGCGAGCATGGTCGGGGCTTCAGCGTGGTTGCGGAGGAAGTGCGGAAGCTTTCTGATCGTACCAATCAGGCGTCTAATGATATTACTCAGATTGTTGGCAAGGTTAACGACTCCGTTGAGGAGATTTCAACATCATTGACTGCCAACCTTGAGAAGACGAGAAACAAAAAGGCATCTGTTGTCAGCGCAGTTATGTCGCTTCTGCACACGGCCAAAGAGTCCACAGAGGTGTTCTCAAAGCTCGTTCAAAGTTCGGTTTTGAGCTCTGAGAGTGTCGCGCACAATATCGATCAGATTGTACTCAGCCTCCAATTTCAGGATTTGACCAGACAGGAGATCCAGGGTGCTGTAAATCCGCTTAGGCAGATTGGTGGTCTCGCTCAGGAGATGGTAACGCGCTCTACACTGAGGCAGTCAGGTGGGAGTGGCGTTCGCATGACGACCGCCAAGGCTACCACCGGCTCCCCGCAACAGACGGTTGCCCAGTCAAACGTCGTGACCATGTCGGTTCCTCCGGCTCCCGTCGCGAGTCCTCAAGTGGCAGACGACGAAAAATCAGCGGCAAGTGGCGACGTGTTAATGTTCTAGGGATCTCGTTCAGGCACTGGACATAGTAATCATGGCGGCCAAGGTTTCCTTGGCCGCCTTTATGTTTTTGCAGTCTCGCTGCAACCACTTTTGCAGGTCAACAGTGTCGACTTTCCCCCTGAGAAGGCCTCTGCAAATGGGCTCAGCTATAAGTTGGGCGAGGCTGCGGCAGAGCTCGTGGGAGGTCGCCTGGTCAAGCCTGGTCCAGGGTGCGGGAATTCGTCGGAGCTCGGCACTTTGGGGAGCTTTGACCTGCCAGTTCTCTGAGATCCACGCGTGAATATTGAGAGTCGCCTGAGCGACCTGACGCCGTTGGCGCATGAGGCCGATAAGTCTTTTGCCGCGGGATTGCAGAATGTAGGCCTCGACCTGTTTAATTCCTTGGAGAGGCTTTCTGGGATTTAAAATTTTATTCGCGATATATCCGAACGTGTATTTAAGGCACTGAGCCGTAAAAAGAAGCTCAGTGTCCGTGTAAGTCTCCGAGGCTTGGCTGATAGAGCCAAATAGCATTTGCCCTGCAGCCGCGGACATGTTGTTAACAGATATTTCGGGAATGTAGACAAGCCGCCCAGAGTAATCGACGGCAAAACCATCGGCGCTTGCGCGTAGCAGAAAGGCCGTGCGCGCAGCCGCCGGCATATGTGAGAGCTCCGTCTCGAGTTCGCCATGAACCACGCAGAATCTCTCAAGTAGGCTGCCCGGCGCTTTGATGTTCAGAAATTCCAGGATTTTCGATTGAAAGTGTCTTAGGTGATAATCAATGTCGATGGTTTCATCGTCATATAGGCTTTCGTCGTCGTCTTCCCACCCGTCTATGTCTTGTGCTGAGTCATCCGAAGCCAGAGAATTTTCCAGGTATTTTACCGAGCCAATGCGGCGCATCTCTTCCCAGAGGGATTGTGAGTGCCATTTAATCCAGGGTGGTGAATTTATTACGCAGTATGTAGAGCGGTTTAGCTCCAGGTACTCATCTCTGCCGTCGAGTTTGTCCGGCCTGATAGCGAAATAATATTTGTCCAGGTTTGCGAAAATTCTAAGTGGCGGCGTTTCAAGGACGTTTTTCGGCAGGCTGGTGAGAGCGCTAGGCAGATGACGGTCTGCCAGGTGAAACTCACCGATCATGCAAAGAACTTTCAGGCTGGTGTTTTTTTTGAGAATTCTTTGAATAATTCCTGCGCAGTGAGCGTCGCGTTTCGCAAGAGGGTCTTTCCCGCCTTTTGACGTATTGATTCCGATGACTGGAATATTCTCCTGCTTGCAGTAGTCCAGAATTGGTCGGTAGTTATTCCAGGGAAACCCCCAAGTGCTCTCGTAATCTATGGATTCATGCAGGTGTTGATCGGTCGTGTGACCAGACATCCACGCGTTCACGTGCTGCTGATCCTTTGATTTGAACATCTCGAGGCAGACGGCGATTGGCGCGTGATCTGGGCGGTTTTGGTACATTCTCAGCGCCCGCAAAAATGCCCGCTGAGTTTGTTTATGGCTATGAAAATCACCGAATAAGATTACCCGGCTGCGATCCATTGCCTCCATCAATTTGCGCGCGGGTATCGTGGAGAAGTCGTTAGGAAGGCTTGCCTCAAACTCTTGCTGGTATTTTAAAATGGAGTCGGAATCCGCGCCGCAGCATTCACGGGCCTCTGTTAGGGCACGGTCGTACATTGATCGCTGTAGATCCAGGAGTTGTTGGAGAGCAGGTGATGGCACCGAGGTCCTCCGGAGGTTCTAAAAATATAGGAATAGCCCTGATTCAATACTATCAGTGGGCCAATTAAGCCCTAGCAGGCAAAGACTGCCTCGTCCGGCATCTGGACACAGGTGGCCTGAAGTCGGACAGTTTTTACCGTGCACGGCCGATGGTGGGCTCGTAACTTTCCGTAACTATGGGGGTCAGATTTCCAGTAGTCATGGCATGTGCCTTGCTTCGCTTGAAAGCCTAGTGCTTTCACGCGTTGAATAGGAAAAACAAGAAATGCCACAAACTGATTTGCTCGACAAGATTGTGAACTACATATCCACAAATTATATGGACTCTATTACTATTGATGACCTGGAGCGTGTAGCGGGAACGTCGAGGTTCGCGATTTCCCGTAAGTTTCATCGAACGTTTCAGGTTTCGCCAATGCGTTGGGTCTGGAGTTTTCGGGTTAACACAGCCGCTAATTTACTTGTTCGCTATCCGGGGGTGCCCTGCCGTGACATTGCCTACTCATGCGGCTTTGAGACGCCGTCGCATTTCTGCCGGCTCTTCAGAGTGGCTCTTGGCTGCTCGCCGGGCCTGTTCAGAAAAAAACGTGCAGATTCTTTACGTGCCGGTTCAGATAGGGGCCGTGTCAGAAAAACGGGTTCGAGCCAATAACCAGCTGTTTATTTTCCAGCGAAGATCTGCACGGCATTAACCGCTCTCAGCCAGCCTGTTTTAATCGACTTGATTCTGGAAATTTCGGCGGGGTCTTTTGTCGGGCTATAAATTTTGTCTGATGCCCGGGTCATGGCGAGGTCTTGCGCGCTCTTGTAAATACCGACGCCAAGACCAGCAAAAAGTGCGGCTCCGATGGCGGTTGACTCGATATCACGGGGAATATCGACGGGAGTATTAAGCAGGTCAGCCTGAAATTGCATCAAAAATTTATTCGCCGCCGCGCCCCCGTCGGCCCGGAGCACCTTTAGATCGTCACCAAGCAGTGACTTCATTGACGTGGCAAGATCGGCAACCTGTAACGCGATGCCCTCGAGTGCCGAGCGAATAATGTCATTTTTGGTAGTTCCCCGGTGCATTCCTAAAAAAGCCCCGCGTGCTGTTGGGTTCCACCAAGGGGCACTTAATCCCGCCAGTGACGGCACAAAATAAAGTTCCGGCGCGGCCCGACCAAGATAGGCCGCCGCCTCGGAATCTTTCGAGAGAGCCAGAAAATTGAATTGATCGCGAATAAACTGAATAGCAGCGCCTGCGATAAATGACGAGCCTTCGAGGGCGTAAGTGAGCTCCCCGTTAATGTTCCAGGCAACAGTTGTAACGATTCCGTTACCAGGCGCTACGATTTTATGGCCGGTGTTAAGCAATAGAAAGGCACCGGTTCCGAACGTGCATTTTGCTTCTCCTACGGCGAGGCATGCCTGGCCTGCAAGTGCCGCCTGCTGATCCCCGAGAACTCCCGACACTGGAATGCCATCCGGTAAAACACCGGCGGACTTGGTTACGCCAAATAAACCAGCACTTGATTTAATCTCTGGTAGACATGATTTTGAGGGAACGCCGAAAATAGAAAGTAATTCGTCGTCCCAGGAGTTGGTGTTGATGTTGTAAATCATCGTCCGGCTGGCGTTGCTTGACTCTGTCACATAGGAAAGACCACCAGTCAATTTATGGGTAAGCCAACAATCAATTGTACCAAGCACGGCACGCCCAGATTTCAAGGCGTCAGCGACATCTGGCCTGTGTCTCATAAGCCATGTGATTTTGCTGGCGCTGAAATAAGGATCTAACACCAGGCCGGTTTTTTGACGGATAGTTGGCTCAAGCCCTTTCGCTTTCAACTCCTGGCATATATCTGTGCTGCGGCGACATTGCCAAACAATGGCATTGCACAGTGGCTCTGATGTTTTGCGGTCAAAAACACAGATGGTTTCCCTTTGATTCGAGATGCCAATGCCAGCAACCCGTGAGAGCGCCGAAGGCCCCCCAAGGTTCGCGGTCGCCTTCTCGATGGAAGCTTTTACAGAAGACCAAATCTCATTGAGATCGTGCTCAACCCAGCCGGGGGCGGGAAAGTGCTGCGGGAAATCCACAGTGGCTTTAGACGCCACTTTAGGGCTTTTTGGGAAGGAAACGTCCAAAAAAAGCGCTGTTGAGCCAGTAGTTCCCTGGTCAATTGACAGAAGTAAATCTTTTGTCATGCTGGTGATCCTTTTAAAGCCGTCTTTGTTAACGTTTCGGGTTACTTAAGGAGCCTCATCCTAGCACATGCGAAGTTAACTTGACCAGACTGGGGGGGTTGCCTATAGTCTGCCTCAATTGTGGGCTAAACCCTCTCCCTGATAGGCTTTTGGACGGATATGACGCGAGTGGTTTTCATGGGATCCCCGGAGGAGGTAGTCGCATCTTTGATGTATTTGCGCGAGCGAGGACCTGCGGTCGGATTAGATCTTGTCGCGGTAATAAGCCAGCCGGCGAGACCTGTTGGCCGCGGCGGCCGACTTACTGATCCTCCTGTCGCTGAGTTCGCCAAATCCCATCAGATTGTCTGCCTTCAGCCTGAGAGCTCGAAGGCGGCCGACTTTATCCAGGACTTTATCGCGCTCAGTCCGGATATTGTTGTGACGGCCGCTTACGGCCAAATTCTCTCCGACGAGTTTTTGGCGGTGCCAAAAATCGGGACGATAAATATTCATCCCAGCAGGCTGCCCCAATACCGCGGAGCGACTCCGGTTCCAGCGGCACTGCTTGACGGCCTTACGTCAACGGCCGTTACAATTTTGTTTACCGTAAAAAAACTCGACGCCGGCAACATTATCTCCCAGAAAGATTTCGCCATTGATCAGGCCGAGACAAGCGGGATTTTAACGGCAAGGTTATTTCTCGAGAGCGGACCCATGCTTCTTGAGGCACTCACATTGCTGGCGAGGGATCCATCGTTTAAAGGTATTCCGCAAGATGACAACAAGGCAACCTTTTGCAGAAAAATTGAAAAAGACATGGGTTGTATCGATTGGTCACTTGACGCGGCTACTATTGTGAACCGGTTTCGGGCGTTTGAGCCATGGCCCGGAACATGGACTATGGCGGGGGATCGCCGGATTGCGATTACAGAAATCCGGGTTTGTAGTTCTTCACCAGCCAGTCCGGATAGGCTAGGAGTTGTGATTTTTGATAAGCCCTCTAAAGCTTTGGTTGTTCAAGCTGGTTCTGGCTGCGTGGCAATAACCCGCCTCAGGCCTGCTGGCAGCAAGGACATGGACGCGGCTTCGTTTTGGAATGGCCTGAAAGACAAAGCAAACGTTACGTTCCATGGCGTCGTTGATGTTGGGGGCCATCAACTTTGAGTTATAGTCTTTCAAATAAAATGAGAGTCGCGGTTTGTGTATCAGGTGGTGGCCGCTCACTGTCAAATCTGATCAAACGGCAGTCAATGAGGCCATTTGAAATCAGTCTTGTTGTCAGCTCAGGAGCTGATATTGGCGCTAATAAAATCGCCATGGCTGCGGGATTGCCGGTATTTGTAGAGAATTTTTCGGGTAAAAATCAGCTGAGCGCTAAAGGGGCTCTTTACCGAGAGCTGAAGCGACACAAGATAGATGTTGTCGTGCTTGCCGGTTTTTTAAAACTATTTCCCGTGGATTCTTCCTGGACGGGGAAAATAATAAATATACATCCGGCACTTTTGCCTAAATTTGGCGGCAAGGGCATGTTCGGTTTAAATGTGCATAACGCCGTTATCGCCGCTGGCGAGGCCGTCTCGGGCGCGACAGTGCATTTTGTCAGTGAGCGGTATGATGAAGGAGCAGTCATTGCCCAGACTCTTGTGGACATACCGCAAGGTGACTCGCCGGACTCACTGGCCAAACGCGTCTTTGATGCTGAATGTGATTTGTTGCCCTGGGTTTTGAGTGAGATGGCTTCGGGCGCTTTGCCCCAACAAAATAATATTGCCATTTTCAGCAAAGCAGGGGAATTGGAATGACCCGCGACAGTACCGACGCGATGGATATGTTCGCGCATGTATTTGATAATTTTGTCGCCTCCGCCTGGCATGATCGGCAGTCAAAACTTCACAATGCGATAAGGTATTGCCTTGAGGGAGATGGTAAGCGTGTTCGGGCGAGGCTGGCGCTCATGGTGTGCGCGTCCTATGGGCAAGATCCCCGTAGGGCTTTGTCTGCCGGAGCGGCCGTGGAGATGGTCCATGCCTATAGCCTGGCTCATGATGATTTACCGTGTATGGATAATGATGATTATCGCAGGGGTCGGCCGTCACTTCATAAGGCATTTGATGAGGTTACCGCATTGTTGGCAGGTGACGCAATTTTGACTGACGCGATGCGGGTTGTCGCGGACGCGGAGTTTTTTCCCGATGGAGCCTTTGTCAACGATGGTGAGAAAATCCGGCTCGTCCGCGAGTTGTCGCTCGCTGCCGGCGGTCACGGTATGGTTCTTGGACAAGATCTCGATATGTTTTGGACCGGGCGCGGACATTGCGATAAGGGGACGCTTGATAGAATTCATAAGTGTAAAACCGGCGCCCTTATTGGCGGTGCTTGCGCGATGGGAGCCATTTCAGGGGGCGCACCGAGTGAGCATGTGACACGGTGGAGGCGTTTTGGGGTTCTTGTTGGTCTTGCCTTCCAGGCGATTGATGACATCCTGGATATCCATGAAATGACAGGAAAAACAAAAGGTAAGGACCACGACCAGGGAAAGTTAACATACCTGTCTCTTCATGGTTGTGAAGAAGTTCAAAGCATGGTTCATGCTTATACAGAGGAAGCGGTGGGTTTAATACCCGCCGGTTTGGATGCAGACGTGGTAGTTTCCTACGTAAGGGAATTGATCGGTAGAAAGAAGTAAAACGCTTTGGGGGAGTCAAACTCATGAGTCATTCAGGTACAGCAATCGCGGCATCGCCAACTAATGGATGGAAGCTTACTGAGGAGAATTTTGCGCACTCAATTCTCCAGTTCCGGGATAGGCAGGCAGGTGTAAGCGTGGTTTATGACCCGGATGTGGATTCCTACTCCTATAACTCCTACTGCCTCGAGGTAAAGCTTTTGAAAGAACTATTCACCTGTGAGTATGAATTCTTGGAGGATGCGTTGGCCGTAATTAATGACGAGTTCGGCCAGTGGGAGATGGTGGACCTTTCGGCGAAACAAGGGTGTGGGTCATGCGTGGCAAAGGCAGCGCATTGATGACTCGATTAATAAGACTGCTGCAGGCTCTTTATTTATTTTCTGCGCCCACCATGGTGTGTGCTGAGGTTCTGGTTCCGGCGAAGTTCAGTGATCAAAGCCCAAGAGAGGATATTCGCAAAAAGATATTCCCAGAAGGCACTCCAGATAAGGCCTGTAAAATTATCTCTAAAGACCCATCCGGTGTTGTCGAGGTGGATCCCGGACTGACAAACGCGCTCCAGAGTTTGATCAAAGGGATCAACTCGTCTGACGACAAAGCTCTTTTGCCGCTATTTCATCCGCAGATAAAAGTTAAATCAGCTCAAGTTAAAGTCGCCTTGATATCCATCCAGAAAATATCGGGCAGTAAGCCAGACGCGACACTGTTTCGCGCTTACGGAATAAATAATATTTCCGGCGACAGTGGCGCTGTTCATTGCGCTGAGGATGGTTTGCTGCTTCATCCCTTATATGGCCATCCGTTGCAGGCGGGTGTCTGGATTCAGGCCATGGGTCAGGACGAGGTGACGAGAGTCTATGTAATTTTAATCCCTTCAAAGGAGAAATGGCTGATTGGAGCCTGGCATGTTCAGCAGTGGACTCACGCCGGAAAGGATTATACCGCGTGGCGTGAGGAGGCTGAGGGTCTCGCATCGAGGAAAGAGGATCTTGCCGCATGGCTTTATTTTGATATTACGACGAAGTTGATGGACGGCGGTAAATTTATCATATTCCCGGTGGCGGAGGATATTGCAGCCGAACGCGCGAAGGTACTGAATGGCAAAGTCATTCTGGATCTCTTTGCGGCGAAGCTTCCTGGGGAGAAGCTAGTATACGCAAGCAGCCTCTTTTCCCGTAAGGGAGCCTCGATTTTACTTCGATTCGGAATTCCCGGTGAATGGTCAGCCAATGCTATTATGGAGCATTGCCGCGCTAAATATAAGCACCTTAGTCAGGAATCCTGGATGAAATCAGTGGCGGGAATTCGTTGCGATTATGTGCTGCCTAAAGAGTCCACACAAAAAGAAGGTGCTTTGGGAGGCATTTTCGTTGACCAGGCGTCATTGGGCGCCAAGTGAATAGCCTTTAATATCAGAGTTTTAACGTCAGGCCCAATGAGCGCTCATCGCAGCCCATGCTGCCAAAAGCCATGCCGCGATCATGAGAGCTCCACCAATGGGTGTTAGGGCTCCAAGCCACCTGATGCCACTCCAGACGATTCCGTAAAGCGAACCAGAGAAGATTAAAATACCAAACGTCATCGCGAAAGCTGCGATTTTAAGGGCCATCCCGTCAAGCCGGCTCATTAACAGCGCAAGAAGAACAAGACCCATGCTCTGTGACGTTAGATATTTAGTCGCGGTCTCAAAAATCGCCTGATCATCAGGCGTCAATCGTCCCTTTAAAGCGTGCGCGCCAAAGGCGCCAACGCCGATTGAAAGAGCCGATAAAATCGAACCTACGGCAAACCACCAAGTCCACATACAGGACATCTCCTAGAAATGGAGCTCCCCAAAACAGCGGCGGAGCCTTATTTTTTCGCGGCCTCAGGCGCGGCCTCAGGCTTGGAGGGCTCAGCGACAGAAGCTGTCGGCATTCCCTTGCAATCCTGAAACTCCTTACGCAGGCTCTCGTTGAGCTCCTTCAATATATCATACTCTTTGGCGCTTTTTACGCGAGCGAAGTATTCGGTCAGCTCGACATTTTTCTCTGGGCTCATGTTCTCTAGAATTGTCGTAACCTGCTTCTGTTTTAACTTTTTGAATAAAATAACCGTTAAATCTTTGTCTAGTTTTTCAAAAGCAGAGGCCGCTTTTTTTGGTTCCATTTTATCAAATAACTCGGCGATCTTATCTACGCGCTCGCCCTTCAGGTCTTTTTCCTGTTGGAGCGTTTTCGCGATAAATTTTCTCTCATCTTCGAGTTTCCCAAGTTTGTCATCAATTGACTTCTCGAGAGCCTTGAGCTGGCTCTCGCGTTTCCCGAGCTGCGCGGTCCGCTCATCGACCTGCCGCTCTTTACGCTCAGCCATATCCATGTATTTGCCGATTTCCTCTTTTTGAACCGTCTTCGCGTTTAATTTTGGAAGGGAGAACAGGTCGGACAGGAAGCTTCGGCGAGTCCCGTCAACGATCTTTCCATTTTCGCTCTCAGCCGCGGCTACAGCGTCTTGTGGGGCAGCGGATTTCGCAACTTCGGGTTTAGCTGCCGCGCTGACGGCATCCCCACCAGGTTTTTTGTCAGCGATGGTATTCTTTTCACTGCCGGCGGCGGACTCGCTCTCGGCCGCACGCAGAGGCAAGTCTCCGATGCGAATCCAACCTTGATGTAACGCGAGGGCTCCTACGATCAAAAGCATTTTCACCCCGAGCAGGGATTTTAGAAATGAGCTTTGTGGCATGACGTGCACTCCTTTTTGGGTCAGCTATGACTAGCGCGCGAATTTGCGGATGGAATGATCGTCCATCTCTTTTTGTTCGCGGCGTTTGATTTCTTTACCAGCCTCAACATTGTATTTGTTTTGCAGGGTTTTAATGGCTTCAAGATCGCGGTGTGCCTGGCTCATTACGTCAATCTGCTCTTTCTCCGCGCGTTCTAGCTCGACGACCGCCTGGTAAAGTCTCATCCATTGACTTTTGACGCTGTCCAGCCCGCCTTCCAAAGCTTCCAGCATCAGGCGGTTGGAGGTTCCGCGCTCCTCATTCAGCCTAGTGACCCCAGCCATGTACTCAGTCTGCTTTGCACGCATCGCCGCGGCGGTTTCAATTCTTTTTTGACGCACGACATTCAGCGACTCAGATTCCCGGTCGAATTTTGCCTGACGATCCTCAATGACTGGATCAAGCCGGTTAGCTTTCTTTTCTAATTGCAGCATCTTCTACCCGCTATATCGTTAAGAGTTCACCCCTGAATATTTCCCTCATCAGGATCGAAACGATGCCCGCTGTCTAATAGCGCCGAGAGTCGTTCCATTGATTTTTCAAATGTCGAAAGTTCTGTTCGCTCCTGACGAAGAAATTTTTCTATGGCGGGCATCAATCGGATGGCCTCGTCAAGAGGCGGGTTCGTTCCAGCCTGATAGCTCCCAATCTGGACATAGTCAAAATTCTCCTGATAGACACCAAGAAGCATTTTTATGTGGGCCGCGATGTCCTGGTGTCCTCTGTCGGTGATATCGTGCATCACCCGGCTGGTGGATGATGTGATCTCAATTGCCGGGAAATGGTGCCGGGCCGCCAGCTGCCTGGAAAGAACGACATGGCCATCTAGTATCCCGCGAGCCGCGTCAGCGATAGGCTCGTTGAAGTCGTCGCCATCTACCAACACGGTGTAAATCCCAGAGATCGAACCTCGGGGCTGCGGTCCGCAGCGCTCGAGTAATTTTGGCAAAAGAGAGAATACCGATGGTGGGTAGCCCTTTGTTGTCGGTGGTTCTCCCACCGCGAGACCAATTTCGCGTTGCGCCATGGCAACCCTTGTGAGGGAATCCATCATCATCAGAACCTTTTTGTCACGGGCCGCGAAGTGTTCGGCGATGGCTGTAACGACACGGGCGCCGCGGATGCGAAGTAGTGGTGATTGGTCGCCGGTAACGACGACGACGACGCTTCGGGCCAGACCCTCAGGCCCCAAGTCTCTCTCGATGAACTCACGAACCTCCCGACCTCGTTCGCCGATCAGGCCAATGACGTTGATGTCCGCGTCAGACCCTTGCGCCATCATGCCTAGCATAACGGACTTTCCGACACCCGAACCAGCCAGGATGCCTATGCGCTGTCCTTCGCCGAAGGTGAGAAGCCCGTCAATAGCGCGAATACCCAGACCAAAAGGTTTTGAAACCCGGTTGCGGGTCATGGGATTTGGCGCGTCTCGCTCAAGTGGACAATTAATATCAGCCATTGAACTATCTAAAGGCGGTCCAAACAATGGTTGCATCATGGGATCTATGACGCGCCCAAGAAGGTGATCTCCGACAGCTATTTGATTCAGCACCCGCATGCTCTTAACAGGGCTGCCAGGTGACACGCCTTGTACCGACGAGTAGGGAATCAGAAGCGCTCGCTCGTTTCTGAAACCAGCAACTTCGGCTAAAATGTGTCCGCCGGGCACTGGCGCAGAAATGGCGACAATGCTACCTATGGGCGCTCCTGGTAAGATGGCCTCGATGACTGTTCCGACAATGTCACAAACGCGGCCCTGCGGATCCCAGTCAATGGATGACATAGCTCCCCGCAAAATAGCGCGGTCGAAGCTTCGAATGATTGATCCTTCTGACATGTAGCCTCGATATTTCTTTTGCTGCGCGCGGGTTAATTAGTCGGGGCGGATCAAATTGCCTTTTTCTGGTCAAAGAGATCTATATCAACTTTTTCAAGCAACTGGCTTACCAGCTTTTTTGCGTTTACGTCGACTACGCTCAAGGAGCTTTCGACGCGAAAATCTCCAGGAGGAATGCCCTGGTCTTTGACGAGGTAAGGTTCTAGTTCGTTAATCCCGAGATCGTGTACCTTTTGCCAAGTTTCTGGATTCATCCGGACCTTGAAATCATTGGGGGCCACTGTATCTTTGATCACTCTTTGGATCATGTTCGCGTAAGCCTCTGGCTTAATACTGAATTCACGGCCGAGCAATGCTTCGCCGATGGCCTGGCTTAGTTCGTAAAAATTCTTTTGTACGTTATCGAGAATCACTCCTTTTAACGACTCGAACTCGTGTAATATCTCGCCGACTTTGGTGAATACCTGCGAGGCGTTTTTTTGTCCGCTGAGCAGCCCTTTTTCCTCGCCTTCACGAAACCCACTTTGAAATCCCTCAGCTCGTGCCTCTGAGCGAAGTTCCTCAAGTAACTGCTCGTTTTGTTTTGCGAGTTGCTGCTTTCCCTTCCAGGACTCGATGGCTTTGTCTTCAGCGGCGATGGGGTCCTGACCGCTTTCAGTGGGTAGAGGCGTGAATGAGTTATCTCCTTCGGCTGTCTCAGGGTCTGATACGGACGACTGCGGCGCCTTTGCCGCAGGTGGTGTAAATGCCTTGGTTATCGCGCTGGCCATGTCGGACTCGTTCATGGATAGGACTTTCCCATCCTGCTCCGGCGCTCTCACGGAATCCGGCGGGGTCGCGTGCGCCACCATGATTTGATCCGCAGCTGAAGCTGGCGGGTTGGTTTCGGACGCGGGCTGCTGGGTGTTCAATTCGCTTGAGGTGTCGGGTTTTGGGCCGGTTTGTCGTCTATTGCGCGCCACTGCGGCAAAGTCGATTTCATCCTCATCATCAAATCCCAGGGCCCTCCTTTTACTGTTAAGCCTCTCGTTATGCCAATCCGCCGTGAAGTCCGCCGGAAAAATAACGCCAAGCTGCTGCTGGCTAGAATCCTGTATCCGCTGGTTCATAGTCTGATGATTTTTGATAATGCCGTTCAGTTTATTGGGGTCATGAAATCTCGCGTGAATGATACTTCGCCCAGGATTATCAAAGCTAACCAACTCATGAGTACAGATTTCCTCAAAGTTGAAGTCGACCATCGAGCAAGCTGAGAGAATCTTGCTGTTCTTCTTCAGAAACCGCCCCTGCTTTTTTTGTCCATCGGTGTTAATAGCCATCTTTAGTCCTCAGTATTAACTTGCGCTTTGGTGTGGGTTCAGAAGCATGCGCAGTGCTTCGGTTGTGCGCTTAGGCTCGTTTTTAGCCAGGTACATAATTTGCTCGCGCGGTGAGAGCTTCTCAAATGGTACATCTTCTTTGACCTGAATGCTGTCGCCAGCGCCCATATCAAGCTCAGGCCTGTATTCTTCCGCAAGAGTTTGCTCGGCACGTCTTTCTGGGTCATAAGACAGCCAGCGAAAGTAAGGTCTCACGACGAACATGAAGAATAGAACAAGAGAAAACGCTACGGCGCCGGACAGCACAAGAGTCGAGATGTATTCACGATTTTCCTTCTTAACCTCGTTGATGGCCTGGGATTGGTTTGGATCCATCTGGAACATCATATTGGTAACGGTAACCTCGTCCCGGCCTTGCTGGAAGCCGATCGCTTTATGGACAATCTCCTCAATCTGCTTCATCTCCTCGGCCGAGCGCGGATCGAATACGGGTTTTGATCCGTCCACGGGGAATTCTTGTCTGCCATCCACCAAAACCGCCGCACTGATGCGCTTGATGTTCCCAACCGGCAAGGTTTTTTTCGCGATTGTTTTAGAGACATCGTAATTGATAAGCTCGCTTTCCTGTTTATTTTGAGCCTTTGATGTCGTCAGCTGTAGTTGCTCCTGTTCGCCAGGAATATTGGATTTGCTTCCCGGGATGCCGGTGGGGTTGAGGCCGTTACCCTCCATGGAGGCACCCTGCGTGGTTTTCGAGACTACTGCGACTTTCTCCGGATCTACCTCGCTAATAGTTTGTTCTTCCTGTGTGAAATCTACTGATACGTCTACTTTCGCCTCAACACGATCAGCTCCCGCGATACGTCCAACCAAGCCACGAATTTTGGACTCCAGATCCTTCTCTACTGATAGTTTATAGGACTGCATTTCCTTGGTCATTTTAGAGGCAAAATCCTCGCTCTCGATCTTGGTCAGCATCTGACCTTCGTGATCGATAATGGTAACGTTATTTGGTTTAAGTCCCTCGACAGACCTGCAAATCAGATGCTGTATACCCTTTATCTGCCGGTCATTGAGGGTAATGTTTCGTTTCGTTTTGATATAGATCGCCGCCGTCGGCTCTTTCTGTTCTTCGACAAATAAGCTCTGCCGTGGGTTCACAATGTGCACCCTTGCTGACGAAATTCCATCAATAGACGTGATTGTCCGCGACAGCTCTCCCTGGATCGCACGCAAGCGATGGATGTTTTGCTCAAACTCCGTGCGAGTAAAGTCCTGGGAATCAAATTTTTCCCATCCGACTATGCCGTGACTTGGCAGCCCTTCTTGAGCGAGCTGCATGCGAAGTTTCGCCGCCCGTTCGACCGGCACTTTGATGCCTTTGCTGTCAATATCGTATTCGGTGAAATTTTGGCGTTTAAACTCAGTCAAAATAGACTGAGTGTCCTCGGCGGAGACATCAGTGAAAATATATTCAAAGGGACTATCGTTTCTGATAAAAAATACGCTGAGCATGCCCGCGGAAATCAACGCGAGGACTCCACCCAGGGTTATTTTTCTTGTGATGCTAAGGCTTACCCAAAAAGATTGTACCTGGGTGCCGAACTTTTTGAGAAACGCCGTGTAGTTATTCAATCTGTGCTCCTGGTTTTTACCTAAGGTGATTTAGTCTCCAGACTCATCACACTGGCATGCGCATGACTTCCTGGTAGGCCTCAAGGGCCCTGTTTCGCAGTTGGACCATCAGATTAAAACTGATCTCAGCCTGGGTCGTGGCGAGCATGGTCTCATGAAGATTCTCACTTTTTCCGGAGGCGACATCCATTGCCATCGTGTCGGCCTTTTTTTGCATTTCGTTGACTTCATTGATTCCGGATTTCATGTGATCCATGAAAGACGACCCTTTTTCGACGCCATCGGAAATTGAGATGCGAGGTGTCTTGCGGCTTTCCGATTGGATTTCCCGCATTTGCGCGAGAACTTCCTGGGCTGCACTTGTCGCGGCTGAGATACTCATAAAAATCTCCTTTTAATATCCGGCTACTTAAAATCTATCAGCGCCCTATTTCCAAAGATTTTACAGCCATTTGCTTCGCTTCGTTGACGGCAGTCGCGTTGGCTTCGTACGCTCTGGTGGCGGTTATCATATTGACCATCTCGGTCATGACCTGAATATTTGGCATCTGAACGTAGCCCTCACCGTCGGCGTCAGGGTGGGTCGGGTCAAATACTAATTTTGGCTCTTTGGTGTCCTCGTGAATGTCGACGACTTTGACTTTACTTAGTTGGGCGCCATTGGTGCCGTTCAGAAAGTCTTCAAACGGAGACCCTGTGGCAGAGGCACTGAATACGACATCGCGGCGTTTATAGGGCCCGCCCTCCTCGGTGCGCGTTGTATTCGCGTTTGCGAGATTGGCACTGAGGGTGTTCATGCGTAGGCGCTGCGCGCTTAACCCAGAACTGCTGATGGCCATCGACTTAAAAAATCCCATAGTCAGCGACCTCCGTTAATGGCGTATTTAAGTGTCCCGATTTTTCGATTCAATGTCTCTACGGCTGTTTTAAAGAGGATCTGGTTTTGAGCAAGTTGCTCCATCTCCAGATCCATATCGACCGTGTTGCCATCCTCGTCGACGGACTCGGTTGGGCGGACGTATACCTCTGGTAAGATAGAACCGTCAGCTTTGGTAAAGTTATTGCGCATATGCCGGGGGTCGCTAACCTTTACGGCAATCGACTCATTCGTTTTCGAGAGATCTTGAAGTTGCTTCTCGAAGTCATAGCCAAAAGCCCGGAAGCCAGGGGTTTCCGCGTTGGCAATATTAGCCGTGATGACTTCGTTGCGACGGTTTCTCTGGGTGAGAGACTCCATCTGAAGCTTGTCGCTGAAATTGAAAAGTCCGCCGATTATGCTACTCATTACCTACCTCCGCTTGCCGCCGTTACGTGGAGCCCTGATGCGGTAAACTCGTTTATTTTATTTCGTAATGTTCTTAAAGAAATGTCCAATGTTCTCGCCGCATGCGTACGATTGCCCTCGTGAAATTTAAGTGTCTCGAGGATAAATTGTGTTTCGACTTCCGACAGTGGCTTGCCGATCGGAAGGGATGCGATCCAGTTGTCTGAGCTGACTTCTTGTCCGAGCTCAACAGGGATGTCTTTAGCTGTAATGATCTGGGAGTGAGCCAGGAGAGACGTACGTTGAATAACGTTATTCAGTTCCCGGACGTTTCCCGGCCACCGGTAGGTCATTAATTTATTTATGGCGTCGGGGGCGAAACTCAAAAGAGGTTTGTTAAATTGATCGCTGTACAGGGCAAGAAAGTGGTTGGCAAGCAGTTCGATGTCGCGGGGGCGATCGCGAAGAGATGGCACCTCGATATTGATAACATGGAGGCGGTAGTAGAGGTCTTGACGGAACTGTCCGGACTCTACTGATCCAGCGAGATTTCTGTTGGTCGTAGCGATAATTCGTACGTCCACGGGAATCGTGCCAGTGCCGCCGAGGCGCTCGATTTCACGTTCCTGCAGGACGCGGAGAAGTTTTGCCTGAAGGGATGGATCCATCTCAGTGATTTCGTCAAGGAGAAGGGTGCCGCTTTGCGCTTGCTCAAATTTTCCGGCGTGACGCTGGTGAGCACCGGTAAACGCCCCCTTTTCATAGCCAAAAAGCTCCGCCTCAAGCAGTGAGGGTGGGAGTGCGGCGCAGTTGATCGCCACAAACGCTTTGTCTCTGCGGTTAGAGGCCTTGTGGATAGCCTTCGCGACAACTTCCTTTCCTACACCGCTTTCACCTGTGACGAGCACAGGGACGTTAGCGTTGGCGATTTGTTCGATGACATCCTGAATTCGCAACATTTTTTCGTCGGTGGCTAGAAAGTATTTGGCCGTTCCGGTGCGTGTTGCCCCGTTTTGGCCGCTGGCCTGTTGCGCGTAGGACACATAGTCCTCCCGACCAGATGTGGTTGGGTATGCGAGGGCCGCGTTAGAGTTTAGCTTCGTGGTTGTGGTCATGGTGTCGTTTCCTCCGTCGAGTGATTAAAGGTCTTATTTCGTTTCAATTTGGTTGAGTCTTTCCGTCGCCAATTTCGAATAAAACAAATTCGTTGTGTCGCCTTTCGCCTTCTCTAGAGCCTTGATAGCGTCCTGCTTTTTGCCAGCTCGGAAGAGAAGTAGTCCGCCCTTGTATAGTGACTCGGCCCTGGTTTCCGTCAGGGCGGTTGAGTCTCCTACAAGCGTGTAGAGCTCTCCGGCCTCAAGAAATTCGTCGGCCTTGCGGTGCTCTTCGGCGAGATTTGTAAGCTCGGATGCCCATAGTTTCGACGCCTCTTTGTCTTGCTCGAATTGACTTGGTTTTAAAAACTTCATTAACTCGATTGCCTGTCTTCGCTCGGATGTCAGTCCAAGCTCTGCAAATTTCCTGCCAAGGTCATCGAGGAGTCGGACGGTTGACGCAGATGGGCTGAAATTGCCGGTCCACGAGGGCCCGCCAGTTCCATTAGCGCCCGTCATGTTTGGGGGGTTCGTCGTAAGGGCGGTCTTGTAGCGCTCAAGGATAATCCTTGGGGGTGTCCTGAGTTTGGCGTCAGACCCGACGAGATCCTGCATCGCGGAGCCAAGCGCTGTTATAACAATCGCCTTCTCATCTCCCTTCAGCTTATTCCAGATATCGGACATGGTGACGTCGGCGTGCTTGGTGTCGGCCTCAAGGGCGCGAATGCGAGATTGATCACCTGACGAGGTCTTGAGTTCTCCAATTCGTTTTGTGGCTGTTGATGCGAGCCAGAAGCTTGCCTTAAACCGGTCAAGGGAACCGTTAGCTTTCGCGGCTGTGGCGTAATGTGTGATAGCCCGGTCTTGCTGGGCAAGACTTCTGTAGCTTTCAGCAATTTGCCAGGCTGTCGTAGGGTCTTTCGCGATCGACTTCATCTCAGACGGGAGCTGCTCGTAGAGGGCAACGACATCTGCCAGCTTGCCGGCCCCAAAGAGGTCGGAAAATTGCTTGGTGATTCTCGCCTTCGCCGCGTCAGTCAACTGGCCGCGATCCGCCGCCATCGGTGAACCCTTATAGCGATTGAAAAAGTTGGCGAGCCATTTGGCGTAGTTGTTCTGCCACGGGGTGTCGTCGTTGGTCATACGATGCGCTATGATTGCCGAGGCTAGGTACGCGGTTTTCGGGCTTTCGATCCGCGGAGCCAGCTTGGAAAGTGTAAGCTCGGCTTCTTCCCCGCAGGCAGGTAGCCGGTCGCGTGACTTCTGATCCAGCTTGGAGTCCGCCCACCAGGTGTTTCGGATCGCGATCATGGCCTGAAGTTCCGCGTTGTCGCGAGTCGGGATGGCGGACATTTCTTTTGACAGACGTGCGATTTTTTCCCGGTCGTCACTCTCAATGGCTTTCAGCGCCTGGATGTCTATCTTCCTGAGACGCGCGAAACGGGCCATGATGTGATCTGGGTGTTTCTCTATCAGAGTTTGATAATAGCCCTGCGCGAGAGTGAGATTGCCTTGGCCAAGGTGTGTTTCGGCGAACTTCCAAAGGTGAAGCGCGTCTCGCTCGAATACTCCAGGTTCGCGCTGAAGCACGTGCTGATAGGCCATCAAGGCGCGGCCCTCGTGGCCGAAGTCAAATAATTTTGCCGCATAGTCGGCCATTGCGCTTGATGTTGAGACGGCTTTGATTTGCAGTGGAGATAATTCGCCTGTAGGTGCCTCGCGACCTTCGTAGGGAGCTAGTTGCATGCGGTAGATGTACGGCGGATATGAACTCCAGGCTTTGCCAATGCCGGGCTCGATTTTAGATAGGGCGACCTTCAGGTCGTTCGGGGAATTCACCTCCTCGGGCAGGGCCTGTAGAAGCCTTCTTTTGCCATGAGAGTTTTCCGCAGGCTGTGCACTGGTCTTTCCGGCCAGGCCCTCGTTGGAGGATGGTTGCAGCAGTTCGCCTGCCTGGTTTGATTCGCCCGAACCTACGCCGCCAAGAGTGGTGACCGGAAGACCACTTTCCGGATCTTTTGTCTCAGAATAGTTTTTATCAAAAAGGTTGATAGAAACTCTGAAAGGATCCTTAAATGACGTGACGACAGCTCGGACATTTCTGTCCCGCAGCACGAGGCGGACGTCACTCCCCTCTGGACCCAAATCTTTCACCAGTACCCTTCGTACGAGTTTCTCGTCGTAGTTATTGATAGCGTCAAGTTCAGAGGGCGAGCTTTTTGGAAAGTGCAGTACCAGGGTGTTCTCGGTTTTTAACCATTCGTAATTAAACGGCCGTTCTCCCGGAAATGGCAGAATAATTTCCGAAAAACCCGCGTTATCCGAGCCTGACATGGCGACGATCTGTCCCGCAGCCGATATGACGCAGAGGAAAATTCCGCAGATAATTTGGGTACTCCACTTCATGAGACCATCCTTGGTTCGTGGTGTCGAAATTCTGGCAATAACATGAGCCCAACAGCTGTATAGCAAATGCTGTGCCAAAGTTTCCGAGCGGCAATTTCTTTACTGTTTTTGGGAATCTTTTTGCCGATTGGGGTGGCGGAAAATTGGCGAAGACCCGCCTGTGGGCGTCAACTGGATGACTTGGGCGCCAATATTTAGACTGTATATTCAGTTGGTTGGGCGTATTTTTTGGGGAGAGACGTAAAAATCAGAAAAATCCTAAAGTTTTTCGGGAGATAGCCGATCCCTAATAGAGGAGGTGATTTTGAATGGAGCGTCGACTTTCCAGACAAGAGACCGCGCAACGATACGGTGTTGACCCGGATTTTCGCGGACGTGCGTTGCGATGCAGTTCCGGAGCTATTTGCGATTTTCGGGGTGTTGACGTGAGCCAGCATGGGCTTGGCTGTGTGATTGTCGGTGATGTGCAGATCAGGGAGTCCCTAATCATTGAATTTGGAGGCCAAAAACACAGTTTTGAGGTGATGTGGGTTGAAAGTTATCTCGGAATCGAAAATACTTACCGGGTTGGATTGCAGTGCCTGGATCACCTTCTTGACGTGCGAGGACGGCTGTCGGGTTTAGGTCTTGTTACTGCTCCGCTTGACGAGGGATACGCGGCTTAAGCTTCCCAAAACCCAATAGTTGTCGGTTCAAATATTGGCAGTACCCAGTTAGAGGAGTTTTGGCGATTATGACTGCGCTCGCCTTAACGGGTGTACGATTTCGTTACCACCCGGATAGCACGGATATTATAAATATTAAATCGTTTGACATGAATCGCGGTGAGCGCGTCTTCATGTTTGGGCCAAGCGGCTCAGGGAAAACTACATTACTTGGACTGATTGGCGGATTATTCCTTCCAGCGAACGGGATTGTAAAAGTGCTTGGAAGTGATGTCTCTACGATGGGGCATGGCGCGAGAGACCAGTTTCGATCCCGCGAGATTGGATTTATCTTTCAGGTTTTTAATTTGGTTCCCTACCTCAATGTTTTGGATAACGTCACCCTGCCTTGTCGGTTTGGCAGGCGTGTGTCATCTGGTTTTGCTGACGCGACAGTTGAGGCCCGATTTCTTCTAAAACAGCTGGGGATAGCATCGGTAACCAATTCATCGGTTGCTAGTCTTAGTATTGGCCAGCAGCAGCGCGTTGCCGCGGCGAGGGCCTTAATCGGAAGCCCAGGTCTTATAATCGCCGATGAGCCGACATCTGCCCTAGACGCAGACTCCCGGACAGAGTTTTTGAGTGTTTTATTCGCTCAGGCCAAGCGCGAGGGAAGCTCAATTCTATTTGTAAGTCACGACAAGTCGATCGCGGGTCAGTTTGATCGATCTGTCGGGCTCGCTGATATCAACAACGCCCCGGGGCGGGCAGGCGGTGACCTGTGAGTGATATTTTATTTTTAGCCGTCAGATCAGTTTGGCATCGCCGAATACCGACGATTTTGACAATGCTGTCGATTTCCCTGAGTGTCGCCTTGTTTGTTGGAGTTGAGAAAACAAAAGACGCAACCCGTGACGCTTTCAGCGGTGCCATCAGCAGGGTGGACCTTATCGTAGGGCCAAGAACCGGGTCTCTTTCACTTCTTCTATATTCCGTATTCCATGTCGGATCTCCCACACACAACGTTTCCATGAAATCTGTCGAGTACGCGCGTTCAAGACCAGAAGTCAATTGGGTTGTTCCCTTCAGTCTTGGCGACGGATTTCGCGGGTTTCCTGTAGTTGGTACGACACCCGATTTTTTTGAACGCTATAAATACAGGGACGGCTATTCCATCTCGTTAAGTACGGGACATGTGTTCGCTGGCGATAGTGACGTGGTCGTGGGATCAGCGGTCGCTCAAACGTTAGGTCTACACCTGGGGGACAGAGTCGTTTTAAGCCATGGCCATACAGAAGACGGTGATGGCTTTGAGAAGCATGAGGATCATCCATTTGAGCTGGTAGGTATTATTGCTCCTACCGGGTCTCCCCTTGATAAGTCAGTTTATGTGTCTTTGGTGGGGCTTGGCGAGATTCACCGCGGCCTCGGGGGAATTGGAGAACATGATGGTGACGAGGGCGACAGCGATAAGCATCACGATGACCACGGTAGCTTTGAGGAAAAAGACGGCAAACTTGTGGTTACCTCAGTCAGTGGTTTTTTCCTCGGCGCGAAGAACCGGATGGACTCATTAAATTTGCAGCGAACAATAAATACTTACGATGGAGACGCTCTGCTCGCGATTTTACCTGGTATGGCTATGGGTGAACTTTGGAAAAATCTATCCATGTTTGAGACAGCGCTTTCTGTCGTTAGTTTTTTTGTCGTTGTTGCCGGAGTTCTGGGTCTCTTTGTCTCGCTTTACATTATCAGTGGCCAAAGACAACGCGAAATGATGGTACTCAGAGCTGTGGGAGCTGGTCCCAGCGCCATATTCGCTCTATTGGCCGGTGAGGCTTTGTGCCTTGTGGCAGGCGGTGTAGTGCTTGGCAGTGGTGTGATGTACATTGGTATGAACATTCTCAAACCATGGATTGAGACAAAGTTCTCGGTCAATCTGAATGTTTCCGGAATCAAAAGTCAGGATTTGATATTCGCCGGCTGTTTACTTATGGTGGGCTGCCTGGTTGGGGTCTTGTCCTCGGTAAAAGCCTACCGATCAGCAATGCATGACGGTTTAGGGACAAAATTTTGAAGTTTGACCGACATCTCGGGAGAGTACTGATGGAACAAGAGAAAAATGGGACTCTCCCAAGGGACCCTCATGCGATGTCCCCCGCAAAGAAATTTGTACTGGCACTGTTACTGCTGCTGCCAGTGGCGGGCATGCTGGTATATGGAATGACAAGGAATGCCGGGACTTCCGGCAGCGCGGGCAGGAGTGTGGACTGGGGTCTTTACCGCCAATATGACTCTTCTACTAATAAAATGAGCCCTGAGCTTCAAGCGCTGGACGGGCAGAAGATCAGGTCCCCAGGGTTTATGGTGCCTTTGGAGGATAACCGCTCGGAAGTAACGGAGTTTTTACTGGTTCCTAGCCCCCAGGCTTGTATCCACGCCCCCCCGCCTCCCTCAAATCAGATGATTTACGTTCGGATGGTCGGAGCCCCGGCCAAGACCATGTTTGGCCCAGTTATGGTGGAGGGAACCCTCAGGGTCACCAGCCAGACTCATCAATATGGAACCGCAAGCTTCCAGATTTACGGGGAAAATGTTGACCCCTATAAAGGCGACTGAGCCCTGCCTTATTAATGTGCTTCTCATCTTCGCTGTGGTGAACTATATCTCTGAGCAACGAGTTTAAATTAGTTTTAAATCAGCTGCCGCCCGACGAGATAGTTTGCCGACGAATATAAGGAGTTAGGCATGCGAGTATTAGTTGTTGAAGACGATATGGTTATCGCGAATCTATTGCAACGGGCCCTTCGTGAGGAGAGCTATGCCGTTGATTTGGCTCACGACGGAATTGAGGGTGAGTGGCTTGCCATGGAAAACCCTTATGATCTGATTATCCTTGATGTCATGTTACCGCGAAAAGACGGAATAGCGGTTTTGAATACACTGCGCGAAACCGCCATAAAAACCCCGGTACTGATGCTGACGGCGCGCGACGAGGTCAAAGACAAAGTGTCAGGTCTTGATGGTGGAGCCGATGATTACATGACAAAACCATTCAGTCTGGACGAGCTTCTTGCGCGCACGCGTTCTCTTTTACGCCGTCGCTCAAACGATTATACCGGCGCTGTGATCGAAGTCGGGCACCTTAAGATTGATCCAGCGCGCAGGGAAGTGTCGCGGGCGGGCCAAGTTATCGAGCTTACAAGTAAGGAATACGCCCTCATTGAGTATATGGCCCGCAACTCAGGTAAGGTTGTGTCCAGATCAGAGCTTAGTGAGCATGTCTGGGATATGGATTTTGAGCCAAGCAGTAATGTCGTTGATGTTTACGTCGGTTATTTACGGTCAAAAATAGACAAGGGCTTTGAGATTCCGATGATTAAAACAGTGCGCGGCCACGGTTACATGCTTGAGCATCCATAATAATGCCAATTTTAGATTTTAAAAAATTCAGAAAAAAATTATTTCTTCGCTATTTGGCGAGGATTCCCATCAGCATTCGTCTTGCAGCCGGACACGGACTCTTGATGGCGACGCTTCTGCCGCTGGTTGGTGTCGGTATCTACAAACTTGTGAGCCGTGATTTGCTGAAGTCGGTTGATATAGCACTGCTGGCGTCAGCGGAATCAATGCGCGCCAGTAAAGCGTATGAGGGATTAGTCAATGGCGGGCTTGATGAATTCTTGTCAGCTTTTCTCGGTGGCCGGGATGTAAACGCCTACGCCAGGATCGTTGACTTGAGCGGGAATATTCGCAGTCGCTCCACCCGCGATGACGTCACCCTTCCCATTACAAAAGAGGCAATGGCCCGGGCTGAGCAGGGTTTTTCGACCTTTGAGACTTGGGATAGAGCAGAAAAGCCGCCATTTCGCCAGCTGACCATGCCGGTCATTGTGGGCGGTATTTTTACGGGGTCTATTGTTCAGGTTGGAGCGCCTCTTGACGCCACCTGGGCCACGCTTCGCCAGATCCGGGGTGTGCTTTATCTGACGTTCCCCGCGATTTTCGGGGTTTCGATGATTGCCGGTTATATCATGGCAAGGAGATCTCTCGCGCCAGTGGACGGTATGCGCAGAGCAGCCGACCAGCTATCAGCCACGGATCTTTCCCACAGGATTGACGTGCCGAATGTGCGAGATGAGCTCCATGACCTTGCGGAGACATTTAACCGGATGTTATCGCGACTTGAGGACGCGTTTGAGCGTCAGCGCCGCTTTAGCAGTGATGTATCGCATGAATTGCGGACGCCGTTGACAGCGATCCGGGGTGAGGCCGAGCTCGCGCTACGCAGACAGCGTTCCGCGGAAGATTACCGGGCCGCCCTTGAGACTATTCAAAAGGAGTCGGTCGCCATGGGAGTGACGGTAGAAGATCTGCTTCTTCTCGCGCGCGCTGAGACGGGCGGCCTTCCTACAACCAAGGCACCGGTCTTTACGGGTGACTTCCTGGCTAACGCAGCCGCCAAAGCCGAACAACTCGGTAAGGCCAAGCAAATCCAGGTTCGGGTTATTGAGATTGAGGCACCGCAAAATTTCCTTGCCGCGGAAAACTATCTTTCGCTCGCACTTGGAAACCTTTTATCCAACGCTATCAAACATTCGCCTGAGCGCGGTATTGTGACATTAAGTTGTAAGAAGTCAAAAAATGGGTTGCTTACTTTCTCAGTTGCCGATCAGGGTGAGGGAATCCCTCCCGTTCTTTTGGAGAAAATTTTCGATCCGTTCTTTCGTGTGGACTCAGCCCGTAATCGTATCGCCGGCGGCGTCGGAATCGGCCTCAGTCTGGCAAGGGCTCTCGCGAAGCTGCACGGGGGTGATGTTCACGCGGAAAGTACCCAAGGTCGCGGAAGTCACTTCCACCTCACCATTCACCAAGCCTTGGCGACCTGACTTAAGCTTTGTAAGTATTCTCTGATAATATTGGCTTTCAGCCTAATAGAGTATCCAGTGTCCGGCTGTCGGTTTTCGGGGAGTGGGATTTCACCCTCTCAAGAAATACCTGCAGGCTTTTTGAGTGTCCAGGTTCCCAGCCCTCAAGCCACTCTGAAACGGGAGCGTCAGTTAATTCCGAAAGCTGCTTCAGTGTGATGGTATCGGCTGGATGGGTAGGGAGAATCTGCTCGCGTTCGGTTTTGTCAGACTGTATGACCTTGGCTCTCGCGATAAGCCCAAGCTCCCGAAGAAGCTCAACGGACTCATGAATCCATCCATATGGAAGCTTCAATTCATCTACAAGCGTGGCGACGTCTGTTCCCTTGCCGTCCTGAAATTTGCCGTAGACTGAGATCAGAGTTAGTGGAGGCAACAATGCCCTGATGCCCCTGTTGCGGTGCTCGTCCAGGGATGTGACGGTGTCTTCAAGGGTTTTTTCATCATTGAGCGGCGGCCAGCCGGACTGACAGCGCCATGCGAGTAACGCTCCCGTAAGTAAAATCAACCAGCAGACATAGATCCAGAGCAAAAACACCGGCAGCGCAGCAAGCGTTCCGTATATGTTTTTATAGCTGGCGAAGCTTGTCACGTAGATCGTGTAGAGCTTACTGATGACATAAAATAGTGTTCCAGCCAAAATCGCCCCTGTTCGGGCGGCGTTACCGCGCACCTCACAGTTCGGGATGATTTTGTACGCCAGCAAAAATAATGCGCAGGTGAAAGCCCAGTTTATGGTCATCGCCACAATTGGGATATCATCGGCCCGGTCGGCGGCGGCGAGTGTCTTTTGGGTGATCATTGATGTCAGCGAAAAGCTGGTGCTGAGTCCAACGGTAACGCTGACGATAAACATTCCAAGGGTCAAGAATAGCCAGAAATAAATAAACCTTGTCAGCATGGAGCGCGCCTCATGAACCATCCAGATTCGGTTTAAGGCTTCCTCAATCTGGCGAAGCAGGATGACTAGAGTAATCATCAGTCCAACAAACGCTGACATGCCGATTCGCTTCAAGTTTAGTCCGGCTATAAATCTCTCCAGGTAGTCAATAACCTGGGAGCCTGATCCGGTGGCGAGGTATTTAAAGAGAAACTGCCGCGCCTCATTCATGAGGTGTGTGTTGTCACCAAGGATTGGCAGGAAAAGCCCTAACAACGTGAAAATGGCGGCAAGGCTTGGGACCAGTGAGAAAAGTGTCACGTAGGCCATGGCAGAGGCCTGTTTACTTAGTTCGCTGCGCCGCGTGTCATGAATGAAAATTATAATGTAGTGAAAAAGCCGCTGCGCCCAAAGAGGCCAGCGGCTTTTGTCTTTCAGGAAATTAATGAACAGTGTTCGCGTCATGGTTTCTTGTTTGTATCCAGCTTCTTATTGAGTTGATACGGGTAGTGTCCCATAGCTTGCCTGTACGTTCATCCATAAATTTTCCAAAGAGCGTATCAAGCGCCCTGGTGAATACAGCTACATACTCAACCCGTTGCTCAAGGACGGTCTGATCAGACGAGTCATTGGGGTCTGGAAGTTTAAGGCCTTTAGGAGCAAGTTCTTCTCCGCCAAGTGTCGCGGAGAAGAGTCCGGTACCCTCAATCTCAATGGCAACCTTAATTTCTTTGACGGCCTTGCCGGCTTTCAGGGAAATGGCGGCCTCGTCGCTTGTGCTTGGGACGCCACCTTTAATAATATGCTCGTGGGAGCGGCCTGTTTTAGACGTAAGGACAATTCTGTCATCAAGCCAGATCTGCGCTGGTTTTGTGGCGCCGTCACTCAGAGTAATCTCAAAGCGGCCCTCGTCTTGTTCGGCGAAATACCAGAGCCAGGTAAGGAATTCCCGCCCAAGAAAACTCTTGTGGGCAGATTGGGTGTGGATTTCATCGAGGTTTTCTTCGAGGAAGCTTAATTCTTTATTCTTTGCCATGAGTTAGGCACTCCTAAATCTGGGGATAACTTGTGGATAGTATGTTGACAGCCCGTTGATAGGGTGTTTGCCTATCAACAGGTTCTGAGCCCGGCCCATTCATTCTCTTAAAAGGGGAATAACTAAGGGGTGCCTGAAATGGAAAATCATTGTTCGTTACTTGGCAGATCTTGTCAATACCCATACAAAAAAATATTCGCTGAATAATTTTTCAGCGAATATTTTGAATAAAAATTGTGCGATCACGTTACGCGAAGTGCAGTACGCGCTCTTTTGAGCCTTCTTGTGCCAAGGGATAAAGGGCTTCCCACCCAGATTTATCCTTAAATAAACGAATGCAGCGAATGCTCTGCTTTGACGTCAGATAAAACAGATGGCGGCGCCATGCGGGTACAACAATCAGGTCGCCAGGCTCGGCTGTAAATTTAACGCGCTCATCAGTGGTGACATTAATCTCAAAAACCCCTTCACCAGCGACGGTAAAACGCACTTCATCGTCGGTATGATGGTGCTCATCAGAAAATTTGGCAAGCAGGGTATCAAGATTTGGTGTTGCGGGATCCAGAGCGATGACGTCCTCAGTGACGTAGCCTCTCTCATTTTTGAGTCGCACGATGTCTTCCGCGTAAGAGGCAACGACACCGTCGGCGCTACTATCAGCGAGCGGGCGGACCTCCCAACGCTCAAATGGAATACCGTAAGCCGCGAGGACAGTTTTTATGTCAACGGGGTTAGTAATTGTCTCGCCGCGAAATTCCAGGATGGCCATAATGCCTATAAACCTCCGCCAAATGGTTTTCTCTCTTCTGTCCCGGGTATGTAGCAAATCCCTAAGTTTTCTTCTACCGACGGTTTAACCGGATCGATCCGGAGCTAGTGGGCACCGGAGGCACAGCTATTTATTGATAAATAACCCATTATTTATAAATGGTTAGGCCCTATGCTCCCGTGCTTTTACCTGGCCGATGTCATTTGTAACCTGTGGCGTCCGATAGAGAGCTTGTGTCCGCCCGAAAGGCAAAACACCTTTGAAGTCAGGCATTTGAAATCGATGTTGGGGAATAAATCGTGGCGCAGGACAATGCTCCAAAAAAAAGCATGAATAGTGGAGTGCCCGGCCTTGAGCTTACCGGTACTCAGAGTGCCGGCTTTCAGGTGGTCAGGCCAGGTCAACCCGTAATGCAGAGTAGTCCTCCGCCGGAGGTCATGGTGCAAAATGGTGCCCCACGTCCCGCAGCGCAAGGAAATCCCGCTTCTGGTCAGTCTCCTGCGTACGTTGTTGCCGCTCTTGGGAGCGAGGTAGATGACGAGATTTCGACATTTTTCAGAAATCGTCAGATGATCGCTCAGGGAGCTTTTGGGACGAGTCCGCTTGTAAGGTTGGTCTCGCTGGTACTTGTTTTCCTTGGTGGGTTTATCACCGCGTGGAACTACGTTGAACCGGTGCGGTCAAAATCCCAGAATTTCATTGCGGAGAGTTTTGACGTCAGAATCTCTGATTTCATTCCGGTTTGGACAAAAAAATCAAAAGCGTTTCAAAAACACGCCGCAATGGAGTCGACCGAGGCGAGCCAGCGCGACGGAGCGGATTTGGCAGGTGGGGCTTCTTCTGGCGGGTCGCTTGATCCGCTTCATCTTGCTGTGATCAGTGGTCTCTGGCCGCAGGTGGAGTCATATAACGCATCGCATTGTCCACGCTGGCAGTCGACTCGTGAATGCGGGGTACGCGCTTTTTACCTCGCTTATCGTGAAATGAGACCGTCTCTCAAGCCCCTTCAAATGCTGGACATCTCTGCGCAGTCCGGGCTTTCAGCGCGAGATCAGGCATTGTTCTTATTCGCGAAGTCGGCGGCCGTGACGGGACCCCAGTCTGAGCAGATTTTTATGGAAGCCATTGGTGTTGCCGGCAAAGATAAGTTGATCACCCGCGTTATTTTCGACGCCAGGTTTAAGGCACTGTTGCGGGAAAATCGCCCAAAGGAGATCATATCCATGATCAGACTGTTGGATCGGTTGTCGATTGGGGCTCCTGACATCGCGAAGTGGAAGGCTCTGGAGTTGTCATCCAGATGGGTGCTGCAAATTGACGCCCCTAAGCCCGCGTTACAAGCACTGGCCTCAAAGCAAATCTCACTGGCATTGCGGAAATACCCAGGTCTTTTCAAAGCTGACCCCGTTGGTTTTATAATGATCGCAGGCCCGGCACTTCGGCTAGGACTCTCAACACCAATCTCGCAGTTGTCCGGGATGATGGTCACGGAGTCCGCAAGACTCCAATTTGATCCGACCCTAAGGAGAGAACTATCGAAAGTCTTCGCACGGACGATGTTGCTTGGAGGTCAGCCGGCGGCCGCTGCAGAAAGGCTTTTGGCGGCGCAGAAGCAAGATGGATCTGACGCAGTCACAACCCATTTGCTCGGGTCGGCATTTTTGGAGGAGCGAAGTGCTCCAAAAGCCGCGGAGGCAGCACGCCTTTTTCAGGTGGCCTTTAAGTCCAGTCGTGCCTGGCAGTCTGGTTACGGTTATTTTACAGCTCTCATAAGATCCGGCCGCCTTGCTGAGGCGGGAAAGTTGGTCGGGGCATTGCGTCATTTACGAGTTACTTCAAATGAGATTTGGATTGATATCGGTCTTGCAGAGTACAATTTAGCGTTTGCTAAATCCGCTGGCGAAGGAGCGACAGCACGCTATAGGGAGGTCGCAAACGCCCTTTCAGGGTCTTACGTTCGGCACCCAGAGTGGCCGACCCTGGCGAGGCTTTATGGTGACGCCCTTGCGGGTGCTGGGCAGGGGGCGGAGGCCGCTAAAATTCGCTCGAAGATGGATGACGTTTCATCCAAAACAAGCTATCTATTGTCGCCGGAATTGGCGGAATCTCCTATTGGACCCCTGGCATTGCTCAAGTGAGTCATGCGATCCGCTTCTGTGCCTGAGGATCTTTTTAATGTCCTATCCCCAATTCACTTTTGAACTTCGCATGACGTTTGATCAGGCATCAAAGCTTGTGCGGCAGACCAAAGCTAAGGTTATGGAATGGCTTCCAGCTCACGGAATCGATGAGTTCGTGGAAGGCGTCATGGAGGGGCTTGATATCGATAATGAGTATACAGGCCCAAGTCAGCGGGACTTTTATCAGGAGCTTGGCGGGGATCTTCTTCCGGTGTCCGTATACAAATATAGCCGCGAGCTCCTTGAGGACCTTCGCGTGCAGCTTTTGAAGGACTTTTCAGAAGGCGTAGACTTCGAGATCCACTCCATGGAAACCAGGGAGTGGCTTGAAGGGTGGAAGGAAAGCTTTCGCCCGATTGAGACCAATAGGTTTTATATTTACCCGCCCTGGGACGATAAGAATATCCCTACGGATAAGATCCCGCTTGTGGTTGAGCCTGGCATGGCCTTTGGCACTGGCCAGCACGCGACCACACAGGTGGTTCTCAGGCGTCTTGAGAGCTTAGTCGCGGCGGGAGCCCCGATTCAAAACTGGCGATGTATGGATGTTGGGACGGGGACGGGTATTTTAGCTCTTGGTGCCCATAAGCTTGGATTTAAATCCGTCGCTGCCAGTGACATTGATCCGGACGCGGTGACCGCGGCCCGAGGCAATGCTGAGATGAATAAAATTAATCTCGCCCTCTGGCAAGGCAGTTGTCCCCTGCGTGGTGTCGGTGAGGTCAGGGAATTTCAGCCACCGTTTGAGGTCGTCCTTGCCAATATTTTATTTGTGGTCTTGAGTAAGATTATCCCGGATCTCGCTAAAATCACCCAAAAAGGCGGCCTGCTGATCTTGTCTGGCGTTCTTGTTGAGGACGGCGATGAAATGATAAATCTAGCCGGAGCCGAGGGTATGCGGATTGTGGACAGGGGTGAGCTTGATGGCTGGGCCTGTCTTACATTTACTAAGTTGTAGTGAGAAGGCAGAGACCTTATGGCTCATACATACCGATTTTTTGCCGAGCACCTCTCACCCGGGCATTGGCGTCTTGAGGATGATGAGGCGTCTCACGCCCTGAAAGTTCTTCGGCTTGATGCCGGTACTGTCATCGAGGTGATGGACGGCCGGGGAGCAGTTGGTGTCGGGAAGCTTTTCATAGAGTCAAAAACAAAAGTGTTTGCCGTTGACGCTCTCGAGACGATGACCGTGCCCGATCCTATTTACCGGTGTGTAATTCTGGGAGCCTTAAAGCCTGGCGACATTGATGACCTGATTGCGCCCTTAGTGGAGCTTGGTATTGACCGGATTATCGCTTTCCGGCAAGAGGATACCCCTCGTTTTCGTGTGGCTGATACCGCCCAGGATCGTTGGCAGCGGCTTGTTCGGGCAGCGGTTAAACAGTCAAAACGCCCGACCCTTGTCTCAATAGATGTCGTAGATGGCCTTGCCGAGGCTATTGCTCTTGTTGAGGGGGCGTCCCACAAATGGATTTTGCTGCCTGAGGCTCCTCAGGATTTACTGAAGGTTACCCAGATTCTCGAAGGGGTGACGGCGATGGTAACTTTAATTGGCGGTGAGAAGGGCTTCTCGCCGCGCGAGGAGTCCATGGCCAGGGCGGCTGGATATCTGCCAGTGTGCCTCGGGCCATGGGTTTTACGGGCCCGCACCGCAGCACCCGCAGCAGCTGTTTTTTTAGGCATGCTGCCTCTCCGTAAATAAGCTGGGCAATCCTTAATTCTATGCTTTGTCGCAGCCATCAGGCTTGCTACCATTTAGTGCAGACTTCTTAAACTCGGAGTGAAATCAGTATGGTAAAAAGTCATGGACGACGCGGCGGAGTTCGCTCAAAACTCGTAGAGCCTTATTTTCAAATCAAACTCGGTTTGATGTTCATCATTATCAATCTAATTTTCGCCGCGCTTATCGCGGCCGTCAGCTGGTGGGTGCTTTCCGACGTATTCCACTCGCTCAAAACTTATTTTGAGCTATCTGGTGGCGACGCGGCACTTACGATGGGAAAACTCTCGACCCCGATGATTATGATTGGGTCGCTAGTGGTGGCGTTTATTATCACCACGTTTTATGTGGCGGTGCATTATACCCATAAGATCTATGGCCCTTTGGTATCGATTCACCGCTTTGTAGATGAGCTGGTGGAGGGTAAGGTTCCGTCAAAGCTCGCGCTGCGAGATGGTGATGAGCTGCAGGATCTAGCCATAAAACTAAATATACTTGCTGATCGCTATAAAAAATAGCGAGGCACCGCTCCCGGCCATTTTTGCCCAGGTTGATCTTTTAAGGCCACAATCCTTGAATTTTCCTCACGTTATGGCAATCTTGAATGACACGAGTAATCCGTGAAAGGACTTAGAACTCATGACAAAAAAATCTTCTAAAAAGCCACCCGCCAAGAAGTCAGCGGCCAAAAAACCCGCTAAAAAATCTCCCGCTAAAAAATCAACCAAAACAGTCCGAGCAAGAAAGCCTTCCGGAAAATCTAAGCCAAGTGTTTGCGCGACCCGACCGGAAATAGTCGCCAAGCACTATCAAGGCCTTGAGTTAAAGTTCCGCGACTACCGTAAGGTCCTTGGCCGCGGCTTGACCCTCGGCGAGAAGATTCTTTTTTCTCATTTGGACAAAGACTCCGACCTTAAATCCTATGTTCGCGGCAAGAGCTTTATCATGCTTCGTCCCGACCGCGTGGCCATGCAAGATGCTACGGCCCAGATGGCCATTTTACAGTTCATTCAGTCCGGCAAAAAGCAAGTGGCCGTGCCCTCCACAGTTCACTGTGATCACTTGATCGTCGCTCGTAAGGGCTCCGATAACGATATGAAAGTGGCCAATAAAGATAACGAGGAGGTTTATGATTTCCTCGCGTCTGCCAGCAGAAAATACGGCATTGGTTTCTGGAAGCCTGGCTCCGGTATCATCCACCAGGTGGTGTTAGAGAACTATGCCTTTCCTGGTGGTCTGATGATCGGTACGGACTCTCACACGCCGAACGCCGGTGGTCTCGGTATGTGTGCCATTGGCGTAGGCGGCGCGGATGCTGTTGACGTGATGGCCGGCATGCCGTGGGAACTTCTTAATCCAAAGTTTGTGGGCGTAAAACTTACGGGATCTTTGACCGGCTGGGCATCGCCTAAAGACGTGATTACCTACCTTTGTGGCAAGTTAACAGTTAAGGGAGGCACCAACAAAATCATCGAGTACTTTGGACCAGGAACAAAATCTATTTCTTGTACCGGTAAGGCAACCATCACCAATATGGGAGCTGAGCTCGGCGCCACTTGCTCAGTATTTCCTTATGATGAGCGCATGGGCACCTATCTTCGCACCACGGAGCGTACCGCTTTAGCCGATATCGCTGATCAGTATGCCATGCACCTTAGAGCAGACGACGAGTGTGAGCAAGATCCCGCTAAGTATTACGACGAAGTGGTTGAGATTAATCTCTCTGACCTCGAGCCCCAGGTGGTTGGCCCTCACACTCCAGACTTAGCCCGCGGCGTGTCTCAGCTGGGGGCTGAGGTTAAGGCAAAAGGCTATCACGACAAGATTTCGGCGTGTCTCATTGGAAGCTGCACCAATAGTTCTTATGAGGATATTTCCCGGGCTGCAAGTATCGTGACGTACGCGATGGAGCAAGGCCTCAAGGGAAAAGTACAGTTTTTGGTTTCTCCAGGCTCAGACCAAATCTATAACACCATGGAGCGCGACGGCCTTCTTAAAGTCTTTGAGGACTTCGGAGCTGTTGTCATGGCAAACGCGTGCGGTCCATGTATTGGTCAGTGGAAGCGTGATGACATGAAAGACGGGACGCCGAATTCCATCGTCACAAGCTTTAATCGTAACTTCCGCGCCCGTAACGACGGTAACACTGAGACCTTAGGCTTTATCAGCTCTCCTGAGATGGTTGTCGCCTACGCGATTTCAGGAAGTCTTAGCTTTAACCCAAATACAGATTATCTGACCAATAAAGCAGGCCAGAAAATCCGCCTTAGAGCACCAATGGGAGCTGAGCTTCCTATGATTGGTTTTGCTAAGGGCCTGGCTGGATTTTTGGAACCCGCCACTGATGGCAGCAAACTGAAAGTCGCCGTTAGCCCAAAAAGCCCAAGGCTTCAGCTATTGGAGCCGTTTACCAAATGGGATGGTCAAGACTTTGTCGAGCATCAGCTATTGCTCAAAACAAAAGGCAAAACCACAACTGATCATATTTCTCCGGCCGGCAAGTGGCTCGCCTTCCGTGGTCATCTGGATAAAATCTCTGACAATATGTTCCTAGGCGCCACCAATGCCTTTATGGAAAAAGACATCGGCAAAACCAAAAACGCTTTTGACGGCAGCGTAAAAACAGTCGCCGAAGTGGCCCGCGACTACAAAAAACGCGGCGTCCGTTGGATTGTGGTTGGGGATGAGAACTACGGCGAGGGATCAAGCCGTGAGCATGCGGCCATGTGCCCACGTTTCCTCGGAGTCAGCGCTGTGATCGTAAAAAGCTTCGCTCGTATCCACGAGACAAACCTCAAAAAACAAGGCGGCCTTGCTCTGACGTTCGCCAATACGGCCGATTACGAGAAGGTCCGTGACGGCGATAAGCTTTCTGTCCGCGGCCTCTCAGGCTTTGCCCCAGGCAAGAACCTTACCGTAGAGATTAAGCACGCAGACGGCTCAAAAGATTCCTTTGAGGCGAAGCACAGCTATAACGCCGAGCAAATTCTGTGGTTTAAGGCAGGCTCCGCCTTAAACCTCATGAAAGACTGAACGCCAATCGGTCATCCTGACCGAAGGGAAGGACCTCCGTCATCCAGAGGTCGTCATCCAGAGCGAAGCGAAGGACCCCCGTCATCCAGAGGTCGTCATCCAGAGCGAAGCGAAGGACCTCGAAGGACCCCCGTCATCCAGAGGTCGTCATCCAGAGCGAAGCGAAGGACCTCGAAGGACCCCTCAGAAACCCCGCCATTAATTGGCGGGGTTTCTGCTATTTGGCTTGAGATCAATCCGATGGCCTATGCATTTTTACATAGTATGTAAAAACGGTAATGGTATTGATCAATTTTACATATCTCCCAAATCTGGCGTGTGACAGTATAACATTCCGGAAATTAACCAATTTTTGGTCATGCAGCATAGTGACAGACCCCACGCTCCCAGTCCTTATTACAGCTACGTCCCCGGGCCACATAGTTTCTTTCGTTGACAGACCGGCCTGCGAAGCTTATAAGAGCGGTTCGATGTCGCGGGGTGGAGAAGTTGGTATCTCGTCGGGCTCATAACCCGAAGACCGTAGGTTCAAGTCCTACCCCCGCTACCAACATAAGTCCCGGCTCTGATTGAATAAATCAGGGCCGTTTTTTTTGGGCATGGGGCGGAAATGGGCCTCGCACGCAAACCAAACGCAAACATGAAAACGAAATGGATCAGTTTTGGCCTACGACTAAGTGTAAGCTGTAGTGCTTCATTAATGGGCGCTACATGCGACGTCGATGTTTTGCTAACTGCCATTGGTAGCACGGCAATAAAATGCCGGACTAAAGGAATCTACAAATACTATCCGCCGCGCGATCTAGTTCTGAGCGATCTGGCTTTGTGAGGTAATACACAATGTCGACTGGTTATGCGGCAAGAATTTCGATCTTTACGTGAGGAAATACCTTCTGAGCATAGCCAATCAAGCGATCGACGGTGAAGCTACTAATTTTTCCGCGTAGTATCTCGCTGATTCTTGCCTCGTCAATATCTAGCTTCTTCGCTAGCTGCCTTTGAGTAAGCTCGTGCTCGCGATGATACTTCGCAATGAGTTGGCATAGCTTATATTTGGCGCGTTCCACTTCTGACGCGTCCTCAGGTAAGGCAATATTGCCTCCTGTGTAGTCAGGATCTGATAGTTTATCCCGGACTTTTTTTAGTGTCGCCGCACTTGGGAATTTTTTGATTGGCTTTTTTTTCGTAGCCATAGCTATCTCCAAAATGCGTTTATCACGCCGATATAAATTAATTCTTCATGCATACCTCAAGAGCCTTGTCATAAAAGCGTCCGCTTTGAATAAACTCACTGACCTCAATTGCAAGGTGATCGATCATATCAGCACAACACCAGTACGTATGGCACAAAAATAGCCTGCCGGAACTGGAACCAACAGCTTGTACTTTTGCCTAACAAAACCATAAAATTATTTCCCACCTTTGCGAATGATCTTCAATCCTGGATATTCCAAGAAATCGTTGTCATGAGTTATGAGGGGGAGTTCAAAACTTACTGCGGTGGCCGCAACCCATGCGTCTTGGACGGAAAATTCCCGGCCTTGCTTTCGGCTAATTGACATCAGATCTGCCCAAATGGCGCCCGTCTCATCAGTGGGCAACACAACGCGATAGTCGTGATTAAGTGACATCAATAAGTCGTTGGCTCTTTGAGGGCCCCAATTGCGGTGTTTTGAGCCAAGAATAACTTCTGCTTTGGATTGCAGGGCAACGAAGAGCAAATTCTTGGGGACTAAAAATTCAGAATAGAGATCAGCAAATGGATGCTTATTGTAGATGTATGAGACGATCTGCGTATCAAGAAGATATGGGTTCATGGGCCGCTATTTATCTTCGTCAAAAGAAACTAATTTAACGTACTGGTGGCTCGATTTAATGGCCTTTAAAAATTCATCAAACTCGTCGTCTGACACGGGCCCCATCTTGGTCCCATAATCTTTTATGCCGGTTTTCTGAATCTTCGCAGCCGGCTGATCGGCAGTCATATCCATCAACATCTGCTGTTTAGGCGTTAACCCTGTCTTCAGAGAGGTACTCACGTTTCCATCCTTATATCGCGTGATTTCCAAGCTTAACTCCCCTTATGTATCGGTGGTTTTCAATATTACTTGAGGGCAAAACCCTACGTAAGGCGATCTTAAACCATCCGCCGTGACGTTGCCACGGACAACTCATCCCCACACCCCTTGAACTGATGAATTGCGGTTGGTAAAACTATAATAGGTTTAAAAAAGCCGTCAAATTCTTGGCTGACTCAGCTTCCGACCATGACCCGAAGAGTTCAAGTCCCAATCCAACCCCCGCATAAGTACCGCCTCTGCTTGTAGACATCAGGACCGTTATTTTTTGGGTGGGGGCGGAAATGACGTCCGATGGAAAACATGAAAACGAAATCGACCGAGATCACCTCACGACAGATCTTGGCCGGTCTGAAAAATGACTTTCGAGAGCCCTTGGACCTACGCTAAATATCGCCGCAGTGTCTGCAACTTTATTTGGCAGTACGTGTAGATAAAGCATCGTCGTCTTCATGTCTTTATGACCAAGGATCTTGCTGACGGTCACGAGGTCAACGCCTCTGTCTATCATCAGATTTGCCGCGGTGTGACGAAGGTCATGAAACCTCAGCGCGCGCACACCAGATGCCTCAAGATCTTTTTTAAAGTACCGCCTGACGAACACTTCATGACAAATAGGCGAACCTGTCTCTTGATGATAGAAGAGCGTCGTCGCGGCATTAGGGCGATCTGTGCGGCTAATCAAGTCTCGAATCTCGTTTGCCTACGGCCACAATAAATTCCCGCCTTACGTTTGCTGAGGCGATGACGCTCTTGTAGCGTGTCAAATTAAACTTTCGCAGAGGATACGAGATACGTGGAAAAGGTCGCTCCTGAATGATCCGGCCGACAAACACCTGCACGCGGAGATTAGGCTCTTTCCTCAGGGCCGCTTAATGGCCAAAAAAGTCCTTCTACAGATCATTTATGAGCTGAATCAATTCCTATTGTTCCCCCACGAAAAGCGGCCCGAGGAAATTCCGCCTATACACATCGCCCCATTTCGAAAAAAATGACCCTATCCTTAAGCACCATGAGGCCAAACGAGCTCTGCAGGGCGATGAGGACGAGAAGCACGTCCCGCCCCATCACATGGCGAGGCTAATGGCTGAATTGACGAGGACCAGTCCCGGTGCCGATGGTAAGCCGGAGTACATCTATCCATGGTGGCCAGTTGTGCGTCTTACCTATGCCCTTGGGCTGCGGCGCAACGAGACCCTTGGCGTGGCCGCTGACTGCGTCTATACGGATCATTTTGCCGTGGAACAACAGAGAGCTAAATGGCGGGCACTGTACACGTAAAGATTTGCGGTGCACATTCATCACCGAGATGCTGAAGGACCATTCCCTTGAAGATGTCCGCCAGGCAGCCGGTCACGCTACGAGTCGCATAACTCATAAGCACTATATTAAGGATGCTCGGGGTTTGGGGTTGGTAAAGTTCCGGCCAAAAAAATAATTTTACCTATCAGAAATGCTACCGGCTAGGCGACATTTTGTTGGCTAGCCGGTGTTAGGCCTCGTCCAGTTTGACAAAGGCATTCTGAATTCCAGCCATTTCATCGGGAGATTCCCAAGTATATCTTCTTTCGCCTTCGAAGTGAGACATCAAATACCTGCGCAACCAATCATATTTTTAAAAATATTGTATATCCTGTTCCCGTAAATTCTGGCTGATCAGTTCGACGATTTTGTCTCGATGACGGGTGCTATAAATTGTGTGCGACAGATAATCTATAAATAACCGGGTGTCTCGAGTAAAGTGGACTCCAGCTGACGGGCGATTAATCCACGACTAAAGTAAATTTCCCGGTTTCCCCGAGGAGTAGTCATTGATTTTTTCAATTAACTCGTTTGTTGACGGCATGTTAAGAAGGCCGACTAATTTTTTATCTAAAAAAATCTAGGGAACTTTGCCTGATTTTGTTCGATTTCAAAGGCATCAATTAGTCCTTTTCCTAATACTTCTCCCTTCCCTGGGTCGCAGTGGACTTTGCCAAAAGTAATTCCACTCCGTCACCATACGTTCTCTTCAGCAATTTCCCTTTGGATGGCGCACCTTTTCGCAAAGTTGACTTAGTTGTTGAAGTTCATGGCCCTCCCTCTTCTCGAGCGTAAACACCAGTGAATCACTTATGCTTATGATATTAAGGCCTTTGTCGTCGGCGCCTTCGGTACGGATTTGATCAATAATGCCAAAATAGACTCCAATTGCGTCGTGCTTCTCCGAATTCATTAGGGACTTGAATCCCAGCACGTCAATGAATGCGACAAATGCGTCTTGGTACTCAAATATCCGTTTGCCTATTAACTTAATTTGCATTTTTGCTCATGCCTCGTACCGCTGGTTTGCTTTTTAACTCTGACGCTAGTCGTCGCCAAAACACTCCGCATAGGGCTTCCCATCTGCGACTCGCTTCCAGTCTGTCTTCCCGTTTGTTGCCCTGCCTCGGACAATAGCGCCCGCCGCTGAAACGGATTTAAATTCAATATCTCTGGTCGTTTGTAATGCGCCCTCTACATCTGTTTTTCTAACAGCATCGGATGCAGTAATCTTAGTCCAAAGGGCGAAATACCCACTATTCGCGGTCTGAAAGGAGTCTTGAACCTGTGCACGGATATATGAGCCTTTGAGGAGTATAAAGCTTCCCTCTCGCACCTCTAGATAACCTTTTAGGTCGCCTTTCCCTATTTCTTTAGGGAGTGTCATTTGAAATTTAGCCACATCGCTTCCGTCAGCGACGAATTGTGGCCGCGCAACGGCGTCAAAATAGGTATGTCCCATGGTTTCAAGCACGAAGATAAGATTTTGATAAAATTCTTGCATGGCATGCTCATCTGACTCAGGCAGTGCAGCCCCATTAGGCTCCTTATCATTTCGAACATTTAGTGTACCGACGGCCGCTTTCGCTGAATGGTATAGCGACTTTTCAAGCCATCTCACATGCGCCTTTGTTAGGTAGCGGTCTTTACTTACGAACACGACAAATGTGTCCCACCATTCCTTTTTTGACACATGGTCATTGATTCGTTTAGCGAAGTCGTCGGTTTCGCCAACATAAATATCCACTAGTCCACTTGCGGCGTCGTCATCACCGATAAGCATATATACGCCTGGCTCCTGGAGTTCCTTGCGATCACGAGCCTGCGCTATTTGGCTGCGTTTTCCAACAAAAGCGAGTCCGGTCCAGTTTAGCAGCTCAATGCTTTTGAGCGATCTGGGGTCTTGGCCCATGACAAATACTTTTAACGTCCTAAATGCTGCCATAAATTCTCCCAATACAAACAGAGCGCAGTTCTTGTCTGCGCTCCAATGGTCATGATTTTTATTTGATTCCTGGGTAATCCGCCAACACGGTGGCCGGAACGGGCAAACCTCTATTGTATGCAATCTCCACGGCACTCTTATGGGGCGAGAATCCGCCGGTGCCGGTGGTGTTCTTGCGGGGCTTACCATGAATGGATTCGTATTCCGACTTGGTCATCTGCCAGAGTTCCTTCCGTACGGACTCGCCCGGCGATGGATTTAAGAGTTCCCTAGCCCGCTCGACGTCGGTTCCTCTATTGGCATTATTTGGTGTATCGTTCATGATGACCTCTAATTATTTTTAATACGCCTGAAATGTGCTGGTCAATTCCTTAAAGCTCGTAGGTCGATACTTTTTCCAGCC
>CANILH010000009.1 GCA_947468665.1 Oligoflexales bacterium
AAAAGTGCAATAGAAAGAGTCACGTAGTTCTCTCTAAGCTCCAGGTAAAGCTTCGCTAGATCTGACAGCACGCGGGCCGTTGCGCCGTCTTGCCAGGAGCTTCGAAGGATTCCCACCTTCTCGTCAATAGCCTGGTGACTGATGGAGTAAAGTGCGCGCAGGTCGGCCTCAGCAGCAATTTGAAGAGCAATATGGGAATAGATAAGATCAGCTTCTGTGATGGCACCGCGGGCGTGAGCGCGGACTTTAATGTCGTAGGTTACATTGGCTTGGTTTAATGCGGCCTTAGTTCTTTCACGGGCGAGTTCAGCGAACAGGCCTTGATCGTGTGATTCTCTGGCGTCATTGTTGCGCGCAAGTGAGTTTTCATTGAGGTCTGGGCTGGCATAGACCACATTTGTCTGTGTGATTGACCAAATAGGGACAAGGAACATAATGGCGAATATCCGACCAAAGGACATAGCGAGGCCTCCTAAATAATGAGCACTTGGCATGTCGGGGTTATAACATTTTTTGATATAATTGCAAGGATGACGGGTAATCGGACTGCCAGCGGCAAAATTGGCATTTAACCATGTAAAAACAGTTGATTATGCGTTACCAGCGAGCTTATCCAGGGGGTCATCGTTTAAAATAATTTTATAGTTTTATGACATTAGGTGTTGCAAATAGCTCCGAGGGTTTGTATATAGCCCATCCTGTTTCCACATACGCACCCGTAGTTCAGCTGGATAGAATACTAGACTACGAATCTAGGGGTCGGAGGTTCGAATCCTTCCGGGTGCGCCATCTCCCCTCTTCAGAAGCCCTTTTCAATCCCCCCACCCTAAAAGCTATTATAACTATCAACAACGATAGACATTTCTGTTAAAATCGACGCCCCGCGGTAATTTTCCTTTGAGGTACTTGATGGCTCGTTTATTTGGAACTGACGGCATAAGAGGTCTTGCCAATGTTTATCCTATGTCACCAGATATGGTCCTCAAGCTTGGACAGGCGATTGGCATTTACTTTGGAACGAGACAAAATAAAGCCCGGATCCTGATCGGCAAAGACACCCGCCGCAGTGGCTACATGCTGGAGCAGGCCCTTTGTTCTGGTATCTGCAGTGTCGGAGTAGACGCCTTCTTCTTAGGACCCTTGCCAACTCCCGGGATTGCCTATTTGACCCGCGGCATGCGGGCAAGTGCCGGCATTGTTATTTCCGCCTCTCATAATCCATTTCACGATAACGGCATTAAGATCTTCTCAGCAGACGGCTACAAACTTCCGGATGAAGTAGAAGACGAACTTGAGAGGCTCGTCCATGATCCAAACCTCGCGGAAAACGCTCCAACCGGAGACGGCATCGGCACGGCCCGCCGTATTGAGGACGCCATTGGCCAGTACGCGGTATTCCTCAAAGAACAATTCCCAAAGCATCTGCGCCTTGATGGTCTCAGGGTCGTGATTGACTGCGCCAACGGGGCCGGTTACCGCGTAGCTCCTAAGGTGTTCTCAGAGCTTGGGGCAGATGTGTTTATGATTGGTGATGAGCCTAATGGCGTAAATATCAATGAGCATTGTGGTGCCCTTTATCCCCAGGCCCTAAGAGAAAAAGTCCTTCTTTATAAAGCTGACCTTGGCATAGCTCTCGACGGCGACGCGGACCGCATCGTAGCCGTAGACGAAAAAGGTGAGATCATTGACGGTGACGAGATGCTGGCCGCCTGCGGCGTCTCAATGCTGAAGAAAAAGAAACTTAAAAACAACACCGTTGTGTCCACTGTCATGAGTAACATGGGCCTTGATGTGGCTCTGGAAAGACACGGCGGACACCTTGTTCGCTCTAAAGTTGGCGACCGCTATGTCATGGAAGCCATGCGTCAGGGAGATCACATGTTGGGAGGCGAGCAGTCCGGACATTTAATTTTTCGGGATTCGTCTACTACTGGTGACGGTATTTTGGCCGGCCTTAAAATTCTGGAGATTATGGTGGAAGATGGCCGCAAGGCGTCTGAGCTTCGTCAGACGATGACCCGTTTCCCCCAGCTTGTGCGAAATGTGAAGGTCAGCGAGAAAATTCCTCTGGAGTCCTTAAAAGGCTTTCAAAAAGCACTCAAAGGCATCGAGAAAAAGCTAGACGGTAAGGGCCGGGTCCTTGTGCGCTACTCAGGCACAGAAAGTCTTGCCCGCGTTATGGTAGAAGGTCAAAATCGTGACGAAATAGAGGCGTTTGCCCAGGATCTTTGTGAAGAGTTGACCTCTTCAATTGATAAAACCAGCAGTGGCAAGGCGGAGGTCTGACAATGATTCGTCTTGGTGTGAATATCGACCATGTGGCCACCGTCAGACAAGCCAGAGGAGAACGTTATCCTGACCCAGTCCAGGCGGCAGTTATGGCTGAACTTGGCGGGGCCGATAACATCACCTGTCATCTTAGAGAAGACAGACGTCATATTCAGGACCGGGACGTGTGGGTCTTAAAAGACACCATTAAAATTCCATTAAACTTTGAGATGGCCTGCACCAAAGAAATGCTCGCCATCGCCAAGAAATTAAAACCGCATGCTGTCACGCTTGTGCCGGAGAAGCGCGAGGAACGGACAACCGAAGGTGGTCTGGACCTCAAAAAAAACCTCAAGGCACTGACGGCCGTCACTGGCGAGCTCCAGGATCTTGGGATTGCCGTGTCATTATTTATTGAGCCAAGTGTGGCCGCCGTCGAGCTGGCGGCAAAAACCAAGGCAAAGGCAGTGGAATTTCATACAGGGTTTTTTTGTCACAGAGTAGATGAGATGACTCTGACGGCTGACAAAGTAAAACTTGTCGAGACTTTGACAAAGGCAAGTACCGCCGCCCATCAAAATGACATCCAAAGCCACTTTGGCCATGGGCTTCACTACGGCAATGCCTCATGGCTTCAATTGGTACCTTTTGCGGAAGAAGCCAATATCGGGCACGCCATTATTGGCAGGGCGATATTCTCTGGTCTTGAGAGAGCTGTTCGCGACATGAGGGACTGTCTGAATGACTCAAGGTTTATGCCGTTGCCAAGTATGGGTGTGAGTTTTAAAGCAACAAAAGCCAAGGGATAAAATGTCCACGAACGCTGTTTTAAAAAAATGGCTGGCCCGTGAAGAGGATCTCCCCGGGGTTGCCAAGGCGGTGAGAGATCTAATTATCTCGTCCGGGGAAAAGCCTTTTTCATTATGGCTTAAAGGTGATTTGGGCGCCGGGAAGACCGCATTCGCAAGGGAGCTTCTTCGGGTGTTCGGCCTGCCGAAGCGGGTTCCGGTGCTGTCGCCGACATTTACTTTCATGACTGAGTATGAGACTCCAGAGGGGCTGGTCGCCCACATGGATTTATATAGGCTTATTGACGGGGACTTGGACTCTGTTGAGATGCTTTTGTCTGGAAGAACCTTTCGCGGATTGATTATTGAGTGGCCTGAAAGGGCCGCGGAGTCGCCATTTATCCACAAAACACACCAGATTATAATCAGCGCGACCAACGACGATCTCGTTCGCCTTATGGAGCTTACTTAAGCTTTTTTTGATTATAAATCTCTACAGCCACTGTCTTTGGCGAAATGTCCTGAATAATGACGCCTTCCGGACTAGTCGCAAGGACTCCGAGATTATAGCGGCCGGGAGCTAGGTCTTTGGCGGTGACGGTCACATGGATATCTTTGTGACTTATATGCTTAATGACATCATCAGGAGCGCTGACGATAACGGTCACGCCAGCGGGGCGGACAGACCCGACCTTGTCGGTATCAATAATGGCGACAGGGACGACTGACAGCGTTTTACTTTCCTTTTTTGGACCTACTCTCAGGGCGACGGTGACTTCCCTGGCGCTTAACTCCACGTCGGGTAAATTCGTGTGCGCGAGAGTTGAGGTCACAGACTTAGAGTCCTTTAAGCCGTTAACGTCAATAGGATCCGTCAATAGCTCTGTCACGTGACTGACCTCTGATTTGGCGCCGGTAATCTCTATTTCTGCCGGGGAGGGCTTCGCCTCGTCAATCATAAGTGGCGGGGGCACGTCGCCGACGACAACAGGCCTAACGGGGATCTTTTTGGTGAGCCGCTCTTCAACAGCGACATTTACATAGGGGTCATGAATGGTAAGGCGCACGCGGTTATCCCAGCCTGGTATAAACTCTTTATCCAGACGGTAACGAAGGTTTCCAGATTTTCCGGAGGGGACCCGGATAATCGCCTGGAGGCTTTTGCCTTGAAGGGTTCCAACCAGTACTCTCGGGCCACGTAGCGTGATATCGCGCGACATCACGCCCGCGTCACGAACGGCGAAACCTGAGGCGACATCAACTCTGACATCAAGTTTGGCATTAACCTCTAAAACTTCCTCGCCCTGGACAATGTACCAAACGAGTGTGGCGAGGACCAAAGCCGTCAGTTTATAGCCAAAGTTTGAGACCAGACGTTTTAAAAGTCGCGGTTTTGTCATGGCTAGTTCCCCCCTCTTCCGAAGAATTGGGAGACATAACGATGAAATTTTCCCTGCCAAGAGGTGATTTTTGGTTTCTTGGCGTCCGTCACAACAAGGCGCCTGATCAATTCCTCTCTCAAGGTTTTGCTGTCGAGTTTTCGTGAAATGACGCCGCCCTCCACGATAGCCATACTGGCCCCCTCCTCGCTGACAACTATAACGAGGGCGTCGGTTTCCTCGCTGATGCCGATGGCTGCCCGGTGGCGGGTCCCAAGATTCGGATCAACATGCTCGTCACGGGTAAGAGGCAAAAAGCAGCCGGCTGCCGCGATTCGGCTGTTTTGAAGGATGACCGCTCCATCGTGAATGGGCGAGCTTGGGTGAAAGATCGAAAGAAGTATTTCCTTTGAGACGCGGGCCTCAAGGGGTACGCCGATATCAACGTAACGGCTCAAGATGATGCCGCGCTCCACGACAATTAATGCCCCGATTCGTTTCGCGGCGAGAGCGGTAGCCGCGCGGCTGATCTCGTCGATGATCTGATGGCTTGACGACGCGTCATCGCCAACAAATATCTTGCGACGCCCCATGGTGCTCAAAACGTGCCGGATGTCGTCTTGGAAAATTATGATCAGAATAATGATGAATGAACTATAAAACTTGTTCATCATCCAATTAACGGTTGTGAGCGGAAATACATTGGAGAGAACAAATAATCCAACGACAAGCAGCATGCCTATCAAGATCTGCGCGGCCCGCGTTCCGCGAATTAAAAGAAGAATCTGATAAAAAATAATAGCAAGCAGCAGCACATCGAGAGCTGACCAGAAATTAAACTGCTGTAACACGTCATTCATTGACGCGCCTCTGTCAGGGTGGCGGTTAATTTAATTAACCGGCCAACGTCGTGTGTTCTTATGAGGGTGGCGCCAGCCAATATGGCGGCACTTTCCAAAATCTTGGATGAGGTGTCGCGCTCATGAGGAGTATCGCCACCGAGAGCCCGGCCAATGAAGCCCTTGCGGGAGAGACCAATAGCGATATTACGGGATTTAGAAAAATTAGGCGTATTGAGAAGCAGCTTCCAATTGGCCGCGTCAGTTTTACCAAAGCCAATGCCCGGGTCCATGTAGATGTTTTCCGCGGCGCAGCCGGCCACCAGCAGTTCCTCTGAGGCGTCATCAAAATAAGCCGCCACACGTTTAATGGCCGCCCCCGGAGACAAGGGATTGGTCTGCATCATTTCTGGTGTGCCGTGCATATGGCAGGCGATAAAAGAAAGTTTGGGGTTTACCTTGAAAAGAGCCGACAGATCTATCTGATCGGGAAGCGGGCCAACATTATTGATAAAAGAGACCTGCATCTGGACAACCTGTTTCATGACAGAAAATTTTCTGGTGTCGATACTTACTTTATCCAGCATCCCTTTGTGCTCAATCAAACTCAAAAAAGGAAGAAGCCTATCAAGCTCCTCGGCTTCGGAAACTTCCTTGGCGCCTGGGCGGGTGGATTCCGCCCCGACATCGATAAAATCGGCGCCCTCACTTAGGAGGGCATCAAAGTATTTTAGAGCGTCAGCGGGCTTCGAAAGCTTTCCGCCATCAGAAAAAGAATCGGGAGTTAGATTTAAAATGCCAAGTACTTTATAAGCCCGCGCTTCATGAGCCACTGAACGACCCTCAGGAACCAGCTGGCTGTGGTGTCATTAAATCAGAGGATGCCTCAGGCGCGGGGCTTGATACCGTTAACTCAGGCCTCTGCGCGTTTGATAGCTCCTTTGCCTTTCGGCGAGTATCATCATAACGGGCGCGATCCTCATCTGTTAGAAGGGTTTCGCCACGAATGACTCTGCGAATCTCCTCACCGTTGATGGTTTCTTTAATCAGGAGTGCCTCAGCGAGGATCTCTAATTTGTCCTTGTTGTCCTTCAGGATTTTAAATGCCTGCTTGGCGCCTCCGGTGACGAGGCGGTGAATCTCCTCATCCACTTCTTCCGCGACTTTCTCGGAGTAATTGCGGCTTTGGCTTATTTCCCGACCGAAGAAAACCTCCTCGTTGCCCTTCTTTCCAAGTGACATCGGCCCAAGCTTTTCGCTCATACCCCAGCTGCACACCATTTTTCGCGCAATGTCGGTGGCTTTATTAATGTCGTCACCGGCGCCGGTAGTCTGGCGGTTAAAGACGAGTTCTTCTGCAGCCCGCCCACCCATAGCGTAGGCGATCATCCCCTCGGCGTATTCTTTTGAGATGGTCAGGCGGTCTTCTACTGGCAGCATTATGGTTACACCGAGAGCTTGTCCACGGGGAATGATACTGATTTTGTGGACGGGATCTACGTGACCAACAAGCATTCCAACTAGGGCGTGTCCTGCCTCATGATAGGCTGTGTTGCGTTTTTCCTCTTCGTTCATAATAAGGCTTCGTCTCTCCGGGCCCATTAAAACCTTATCTTTAGCCTGCTCAAAATGCTCCATACGGACTTCCTTGCAGTCACCACGGGCGGCGATTAGAGCGGCCTCGTTGACGAGGTTTTCTAAATCAGCACCAGAGAAACCTGGCGTTCCCTGAGCAATCACCGCAAGTCTGACATCAGTGGCAAGGGGGACCTTTTTCGTGTGAACGACCAGAATACCTTCCCGACCGCGGACGTCGGGTTTTGGAACAACGACCCGGCGATCAAAGCGCCCTGGCCGCAGGAGGGCCGGATCAAGTACGTCTGGTCGGTTGGTGGCGGCAATAATGATAACGCCGTCGTTACCTTCAAATCCGTCCATCTCAACCAGTAATTGGTTTAAAGTCTGTTCGCGTTCATCGTGGCCGCCGCCAAGGCCCGCTCCGCGGTGACGTCCTACAGCGTCGATCTCGTCAATGAAGACAATGCAGGGAGCGTGTCTTTTGGCTTGTTCGAAAAGATCTCTAACGCGGCTAGCGCCGACGCCGACAAACATTTCGACGAATTCAGAGCCAGAGATGCTGAAAAATGGTACGCCAGCTTCGCCAGCGATAGCCTTGGCGAGAATAGTTTTACCAGTGCCAGGTGAGCCGATTAATAAAACCCCTTTGGGGATGCGCCCACCAAGACGGGTGAATTTTTTCGGGTCTTTCAGGAAGTCGATAATCTCTTCCAGCTCCTGTTTTGCCTCGTCAATTCCCGAGATGTCCTTAAAAGTGAGCTTCGGCTGGCTATCAGTTAGCATCTTCGCCCTGCTCTTGCCAAAGCTCATGGCCTTGCCGCCACCAGACTGGACCTGGCGCATGAAAAACAAAAACAAAAACAAAAGAAGCAGCATGGGAAGGCTATTGATCAAAAGGGCCTTCCACCAGCTCGCCTCCTCTGCGGGTTCATAATTAACGCTGATGCCTGTGGCTTGAAGCTCCTTACGAAGATCAGCATCGGCAGGTCCAAAGGTGCGGAAGGTGCTCTTGTCTACGCGAATGCCGGCGATCATGTTTTCTCGGAAGGTAACTTCTTTGACCCGGTTAGGGTTATCGGCAGGAAGTTTGACGGCTTCTGTGAACTCAGAGAACTTAATGAACTTTTCTTCTTCTACTGGCTTTACTAGGAGGTGCAAAAGCAAAAACCCAAGTATCGCCACACCGACTAAAGCAGTGTTTCGTGTTTGATTGGGGTGTTTTGAGGGCAACTTAGCCATAAATAATCTCCTGAATTGCGGGTCGCGCGGGGTCATCTATCCATTATTGTGACACAGAATACCAAAACCACTACTCGGTAAAGAATTCCTGGTAGAGGTGTCAAAATACATGATTTTGAGCCGAAAAAAAACTAATTGCTTAGGCTAAATACCTGGTTCCAGCGTGATTTCCGTGGTGGAAAGCCTGAGAGTGCGGCCCCCAGGCAGGGAATATGCCCGAATTTGACCATCGACACCTGTGGAAATCTTATGAATGCCTGCGGAGATTTGGACTATAACTTGCCTGGGAACAGGCGAGCGACCACCATAAGAGACTTCCAGAAAATCATGCACGAGCTTCTCTATAGCCGACCTGGCGGCAATTGCAAACATAGCCATGGGTACTTTTGCCGAAGGCATCATGCCCTCTCCGGGGTTCGGTAGCGGAAGAGACAAAAATGCCCGCGCGATTCTTTCGGCGGCCCCAGGGAAGAGCTCATCTAGAACCGGGATAACCGAGAGACGAATTTTATTGCGGGAATAATAAAGTTCCTGATTGGATGAGTCTTCGCGCCACGAGATTTTTTTCGCGGTCAGGGCGCTCCGGATAAGGGCTCTTGGCGCCTCAAGCCAGGGCCGAAAGACCCCCTCGGTAAAATGCGTCATACCTGCGGCATTCTCCACGGAGCTTCCGCGCGCCAGACGTAGAATAATATTCTCGGAGAGGTCATCACTGTTGTGAGCCAGCGCGATAATAAAACCTTCCTTGGCAAACTCGCGCTGAACACCGAGACGAAATTCACGCGCAGATTCCTGAATCGCCGCAGATAAAGGTTTTTCAGGCCTGGATACACTCAGCCTGATATTCGCCCGTGCGCAAAGGTCGCGAACAAATGCCTCGTCACCGCTACTTTCCTCCCCGCGGAGCCCAAAATTAATATGGAAAACGACCAAAGCAGAAATTTTTTTTTGTTTGAGAAAGTCACAAAAAACATGGAAAAGCCCAACGGAATCAGCGCCTCCCGACACCCCGAGCGCAACACGTTGATTTTTATCAATAAATTCGGAAAGTTTGTGGTCTGCTAAAGACCATAACCCGTCAAAATTATGGGAATAACTGGCAACCATTGGACCTCGTTGGTGAAGGCCGGGAATTTCGTCAAAGCTAAAAATATTTTTAAAGTTTTCACAAAAACTAACGAATACCTCTGTGCAAGCTCCAGGGTGGAGCCCGCTGCTAGGCCAGAGTGCCCAGTAATCAAAATGTATTCAAGGAGGATTTATTATGGGAATGCGTATCAGAACTAACGTGCCTGCCATCACTGCTCAACGGTTCATGTCTGACAACAGAGATGCAATGAACAAGAACCTTGAGCGACTCTCATCTGGTTACCGGATCAACAAGTCTGCCGATGACGCCGCCGGCCTTGCCATTTCGGAAGGTTTACGAGGTAAAATTCGTGGACTTAACGTCGCTAAGCGTAACGCTAATGATGCCGTATCCATGGTTCAGGTTGCGGAAGGAAGCATGAACGAGATGACAAACATCTTGATTCGTCTTCGCGAACTTACGGTTCAGTCATCTACAGACACTCTCGGGGAAAAAGAGCGTTCATATCTTAACCGTGAGTACACGCAGCTTGCGGACGAACTTGACCGGATCGGTAACTCTACAGAGTTCAACGGTATTAAAATTTTCGATAAAAATAGCGAACGCGATCAATTTGTCATCCAGGTGGGTACAAATGGCACTCGGCCCGAAGAAAACATCGATACCATTTCCGTAAACATTGCCGGCCTTAAGTTTAATACTGAAGACCTTGGTATCGGTAAGGGGAGCGAAATTGGCGCGCTAGAGGGCGAAACAGGACCCGAGCTCAGCGAGATTTCGAGCAAGCTTAACGTTCTCGATAATGCCCTGACAAAAATTGCCAGTGAGCGCGCTACCCTGGGTTCCGTCCAAAGCCGCCTTGGCAGCGCCCTTTCTAACCTCTCGATTAACGTTGAGAACATGGAAACCGCGAAAAGCCGGATCAAAGACGTCGATTTCGCGTCAGAAACAGCTGAGCTTACTCAAAACCGCATTCTTACGTCTTCAACGACAGCGGTTTTGCAGCAGGCCAACCAGATGCCAGAGCAAGCTTTGCAGCTTCTGCGCTAATCAACGGAATTTTATTGAATTTTGTGCTCTCAGACGGGCCAAGGTGGACCCGTTTGTCCCAACACCAAGGAGGTTTTTGTTATGGGAATCAGGATTAAGACAAACATAGAGTCACTAGTAGCACAGCGTCGCGTAAGTGAAAGCCGCAAAGCTCTCGGTGACTCTTATGAAAAACTCGCGAGTGGTCAGCGTATAAACAAATCAGCCGATGATGCGGCGGGCCTTGCGGTCAGTGAGCGTATACGCGCTAAGACCAGAAGTTTGGACGTCGCGAAGCGAAATGCCAACGACGGCATCTCATACATTCAGGTAGCGGAAGGTGGTCTTAATGAGACTACTAATATCGTTGTCCGGATGCGTGAACTTGCCGCTCAGGCAGCCTCAGACACCATTGGTAACCGTGAACGCGGATTTCTTGATAAGGAATTCACGCAGCTTCGCCAGGAGGTTGGTCGGATCATGGACTCTACAGAGTTCAACGGCGCTAAGGTTCTTCAAGTTGATGATCAGAAGCCGATGAGAATCTTTGTGGGCTCGAGTAACCGCGGCAACGACGCTGACGGCAACGCCCCGGACATCAAGCCGGAATCTGATCCGGATATTCTGACAATCGATCTTAAGGATCTGGCGACCTTCAGAAAATCAATGGAATCGATTCTCGACGATAAATTGAGCATTGTTCCTGCTGACGTTGACGGCGGCGCGGCTGACCTTGGCCCAGATGGAACCAATGACGTGTTTAACCGTCTTGACTCCGCTCTTGACTCGATGGCGTCTTACCGGGCAGTACTGGGTTCCGTTCAGTCCAGGCTGAACTCCAGTATCACGAACATCGATGTGACAAACGAGAACCTGCAGGCCGCGCAAAGCCGTATCCGTGACGTTGACTACGCGTCAGAGACAGCTAAGCTCGCCACTAACCGCATCTTGACTCAAGCCGGCGTCTCAGTCTTGACTCAAGCTAACGCTAACAGCGAGTTCGCGCTGCAGCTTCTTCGCGGTTAATCAAAAAACGTGTCTACCTTTTAGCAGAGCCCGCGCTGGCACACCAGCGCGGGCTTTTTAACGTTCATGCTAACGTAAAAGCAATTTAGAGATATTTTTGATAAGGATTTCTGCCGCCGCGCGGCTTTGGTCGACGGTCACGCCGTCGCCAAAGCTTGCTCGCAGCACATTCGCGCTAATCTCTATGGGAAGGCCAAGTGCTTTTGGCACGTGACTGAATTTTTCACCACCACTTCCCGTACAAGAGGCGCCGCGGTTTATACAGACCTCCGGGGTCTCCTGAAGCAGCGTGGGAGCGTCAATGCCGTTCACATAAAAATTCACGATCCCCCCGGCAAGTTCATTCAAAGGAACCGTCAAATGAAAGCCCTTGAGGTTTCTCAGGGTCTCCACAAATACGTTGGCGCAGTCTTTCATATGTTTGACTCGCGCAGTTCTATTTGATTCGTGCAGTGCTATGGCCCGGGCGCCCGCCGCAATCGCGAGTGTGTTCATGGTACCTGGTCTTATGCCGCGCTCATGACTTCCGCCCTTGTAGGCAGGAGTCAGCCGGGGAGAGAGAGCCCCGCTTCCCAGGATAAGTATGCCAAGCCCCTTTGGCCCGTATATTTTATGAGTGGAGATCACATAGGAGCCAAAAGTGCCTTTCGAGAAATCGATTTTTTCTCTGACGTAGCCCTGCACGCCGTCACAATGAAAAAAAGCGCCATGGGTGAGACAGAGCGTTGAGATTTCCTCTATAGGACTTCGCACGGGTATCTCATTATTAGTATGCATAATCGCCACAAGTGTGGGGGTTCCCCTGGACTTTTCCAAGAGAGCCTTTAACGCGATCAGATCGGTTGCTCCGCTGGACTTAACCGGAGCCTCTGAGGCAGTTATTCCCAATAGTTCACAAAGCGCCTGACAGGTGTCAAAAACACTTTTGTGCTCGGTCGCGCCGTAAATTATATGGCATCCGCGGGTTCGGTACCTGAGGGCAAAGCCCCAAAGTAGAAGATTATTGGCCTCCGTTGCCCCGGACGTGAAGATAATTTCTTCAGGCGAGGCACCCAAGGCCTTTGAGATCACTTTTCTGTAATCTTCAACAAGTTGGTAGGCTTTTAGGCCGGCCTCGTGATGAACGGCTGCGGGATTTCCGAAATTTCCGGAATTAAGAAATGCCTGGGCCGCGTCATGGACTTCGGGGGCAAGTGGTGTGGAGCCACAATGATCTAAATAGTACAATTCGCGGGTCTCCATTTGGCGTTTGCCCCGGCGCATTTAAACTAGCTGAGTTCAAACATGCGGTTTAAGGCGAGCATTGAGTCCCGCGCCGTGGCCGGGTCTACCGTGATCCGGTTGTTACGCTCGTTTTTGTCAACAAGTCCGTCCAAAACCCACGCCAGACTGTGAAGGCTTATGCGATTCATCGTGCCGCAGAGGCAGGTAAAGGGATTTAAGCTGGTAATTGTTTTATCTTTATGTTGAGCCGCAAGTCTTTCGACAAGGTGTTTTTCTGTTCCAACTGCCCATTTACTTCCCGCCGGGGAGGTCTCTATGGTTTTAATAATGAAGTCCGTTGAGCCTGATAGGTCAGAGACGTCCACTATTTCCATGGCGCATTCAGGGTGGACGAGGATTTTTGTCTCAGGTGAGGTCTCGCGGATTTTCTTAACCTGATGGACGGTAAAAAGCGCGTGTACAGGGCAGTGCCCCTTCCAAAGCCAGATTTTTCGGGACTTTATCGTCGAATCATCCAGTCCACCTAGTGGTTTAGCAGGATCCCAAAGCAGCATGTCTTTTGACACGCTAAGCCCAAGACTTTTGCCGATATTGCGCCCGAGATGCTGATCCGGAAAGAAAAATACATGCTCGCCGTGCTCTAAGGCCCAGGAGACCACAGCCTTGGCGTTTGATGAGGTGCAGATGACACCGCCGTTACGACCAACGAAAGCTTTCAATTCGGCTGACGAGTTAATGTAGGTAACTGGGATTATGTTTTTTACCCCCGCTTTTATGGCATCCTGCCAGCTGTCCTCAACGTCGCGAAGAGTCGCCATGTCGGCCATTTCACATCCAGCCCCAAGATCTGGAAGTGATACGAATCGCGTTCCGCCGGTAAGTATATCAGCGGTTTCGGCCATAAAATGAACGCCACAGAAGATAATATTTGCGGCTGTTGAGTCGCGGGCGATACGCGCTAATTTTAGGCTGTCACCAGTAAAATCAGCGTGGTCGAAGACTTCGTCTCTTTGATAGTGGTGGACCAGGACTATTGTGCTTTGCCCAAGTTTAAGTTTTGCCTGCCGTACAAGTTTGTGTGCCTCGACATCACTAAGACGCGCAATATGTTCTGGTAGTGGTATTTGTGTCAGCATAAGTCCTCGACAGATCCAGGTAATTCCCGAAAGTTACAAGACTTCTATCTATATGAGTCAAACCCGTCTCCGCAAGCTAATTTCTGATGAGCTTTGTGCGGGTTAAGTTCACCAGAGAGAAAATAGCAGGCAGCAGAAATAGCACTATCAATACTGTAGGTTGCACCCTATGCGGGTCGCCCCGGCCAATCGCGCAGCCGGGCGCGAGTTTAGACCTTGAACCGTCAATTGGGTAGAGTCTTGAGATGGCCGCCTCATCGTCCAGAGACAGAGCAAAGGAGTTTACCTCCAGATGATAGCTCATGATGGAGTCTGCCATAAGGCTGTGAGCAAGGCCAATGCAGTGGCCAAGCTCATGAAGTGTGGTTTTGTGTAAGGCCTCAAAGTCAGAATTGGCGTCGGCGGCGATATGAACGCTGCAATGAAGTGGCACGCCATTTTCAACCGTGTCAAAAATAGAGTAGCCCGCGGCCGTAGCTCCACCGGCAATAGTGGTGTCATAATTAACTGTTATTTGTGCGGGGTGGTCAGTGGAGGCGGGCTCAAGTTTAATGAGTGCACGCTCAACGTCTGTCCATAAATTCGCCGCGGCATTAACGACAGGTGAAATGTAGGGTTTAAGCCCCTCATCAGTCGTATTTACCTCGTAGTAAATGGTCGGGCTTTCAACCGTGATGGGCCAGGCGTGAATGTTGCCGTCCACGTCGACAGGCGTAGGGTAAGCCCAGACGGGTGTCGCAAGCATAGCCAAAGTTAAAAGGCGATAGTGATTCCAGCCCATATTGGGTAGCTCCATATAATGACGCGTTGGGGGGTGGCATAAAATTGGGAGGTAATATCTAAACGAAGTCCCGGAATGTACTTGGGAGACGACATGGGAAGCCAAATTGGCAGTAATGGAATTATTGTCCCCCAGGAGATCTCGGCAAAAGCACCCGCGTTGGTTACGCCTCCGCCCACCTGGGCGAAAAACTGCCAAAAACAAGCGGAATCACATACCGGGAGCCGGTAATCATAGCCCGCGCCCATCAGGCTGGACGAGCCCACGAGAAGTGACCTATTTTGGAACCCGTATACTGCGTTGTGGCTATGATACCACTCAAGCCTGTAGGCATCTTGGCCTCCGGCGTTTGGAGCTAGAGCCTTGACGTGTGCGGATATCGCGTGGCGATCCGAGTCACCAGTGCCGCTCTCCGCATGGACCGGACTCAGGCTGGAAAAGAGGAGAAGGAATTTGACGAAAGCTTTTAACATTGTCTAACCACCAATCGAGATCGGAGTCGACACGGAAAATATAAACCACGTGAAGGGCCACGCCACGTATGCCTCCGCCTGTACCTTGGAGCTTTGGCAGATCATCATCTGATGGGCGAGTCTGAAGTCGATATTGTTATTGCCCCATTTTGCCTCAAGAGACGTAGCGATTCCTGGCAACCGATAGGCCTCCCTGCGAGGCGCAACATCGGCATCATCTTTGATATAGCCCCAGGCGTAACCGCCACCCACCAGGGCATTAACGCCAATGTTGCCGATTCTGAGCACGCTTTTGCCGAACATCGCCGCGGCTGAAAAATCCTGATCAACATATCCGGCGTTCCGAAAGGCAGGCCGCTCAAGATATTGAAGGCGAAGCATGGCGACGTCATTTTTCCTGGCGAGATCCAGCTGACCACCATAAACGTAGTGATAATACTGGGAGGATGGCTGCTGCATGAGGCCCGTCAAAAGCATTGGCCTGGCACTCGCGGCCAATGCCACCGGCTCAAGCCCGAACAACAGCGTGAATAAGGACATCAATGTCGCGACGCGAAATTTCGACATAACAATGCGCACCCAAATATAGGACGGGTTTTATCCAGCTATTCTATCAGGTTTGGAAGGTTACGCAGCTCGTTTTGAGAGGCCGGAGTGCAGTTCAGCGAAGATTTCGAGATCTTTGGGCGAAATATTGGCGGTCTGGCAGATGTTGTCGACCGCGTTTTGGTCCATGCGGCTCGGCCGGAGCAGGATCCAGTGAGACAGTTGGTTTGCCAAAGCAACACATTCGGAAAGCTTGAGTTTGCCATCCATTCTTTTCTGACCGGGGGTTGGCGCCAACAAAGGTCCGTGGTGGCTAGCGATGGCGTCGAGGACATATTTTGGAAGTCCCCATATGGCTCCCCCGATCTCTCCCAGTAGTGCATGATTTGGTACTTTAAGGATGGCTTCAGCCTGTGGCCAGGTACAGAGAGTCTTAGGGCTATTGACCATCGCCCCGATTTTGTCGGTGTTTTCAGGTAGGGCGATGGCGCCGACAATTTTTCCTATATTGCAGAGAGCGGCACTTACAAAGACCTCATCTTTGATGATGTCGCCACCCCACTTGGCGGAAATGAGCTCAGCGAGCTCAGCCACAACAAAAGACTCCTGCCAGAAGCGGTCGGAATTGAACAGGGTGGTTTTGGCTGAAAATGACTGCAGCGAAATCATCATGACGAGCTCGCTGAAGGCCTTTTTCCCGATATATGCGATGGCGTGCTCAAGGCCTGCTATTTTCTTGCGGTCTTTGGGATCGCGGGCCGCTTTCATATTGTTCGCGATCTCAAGGAGCCTGGCAGCCAGGAGGGGGTCTTGCTTAACTTTTTTGGACAGTGATGGCACATCAAGATTCGGAGATTGTAGAGCTTCCTGGATTTCCATGACAGACAGCGGGACATGGGGCAGCTCTTTTAGCCCGCCGATTTTGTTAAATAATCCGGCTGCACCCGAACTCATGGCTTTATCGGGGGAATACCAATCAAACTTCCCCTTGACGATCATCAAGGTGCTGCCGCAGCCGCAGTTAAACCAGAGGTTTTTGCGGTCGCAAATACGCCACCGGCTCGTACCCGTGAGAAAGTTCGCTTCGGTCGCGAAAATTCTATTACAGGTAGCGCACTGCTTAGCCTCTATAGGCTTCGCGTTGACCAGTTTTGTCTCGTTTTCCACGCGGAACCCCTGAAATATTATAGGCAGTTGTCGGCGGGACTTCTGAATTCCATTAGTTTTGCCTAATTCACAATTTCCCATCCCTCAGTTCTCGCCGGAGAATTTTACCAACACTGGATTTTGGTAAACTATCCCTGAACTCAAATTGGCGCGGGCATTTATAGCCAGTCAGGTTTTCTTTACAATAAGCCCGCAAGACTTCGACGGTGAGATTTTTATCCTTGGGGACGACAAAAGCTTTCACGGCCTCGCCGCTTGATTTGTCGGGGATGCCAATCACGGCCGCCTCAAGAACCATTGGGTGGCATGCCAAGACCTCCTCCACCTCATTGGGATAGACGTTAAATCCACTGACAAGAATCATGTCTTTTTTTCTGTCCACAATGAAAAAATATCCGCGCTCGTCCATTCTGGCTATATCACCGGTCCATAACCACCCGTCTCTCAGCACCCGGGCCGTCTCGTCGTCTTTTTTCCAATAGCCTTTCATCACCTGAGGGCCTTTGATGACTAGCTCGCCGACCTCTCCCGGCGGAAGCGAGGTGCCGTCCTCGCCGACAATTTTCGCGTAAGTAGAAGGCAAGGGCAGACCGATGGATCCTACAGGGTTATTCCCCCCGATTGGGTTAACATGAGTTACGGGTGACGCCTCCGTAAGGCCAAAACCCTCTGTAATTGGCGTTCCAGTGATGCTTTGAAATGTTTTGTTAACGGAGTCTTGCAGGGCCATTCCACCGGCGACAACGACCTTTAATGTTCTTGGCGCGAGCTCTTTAAAATCATTGCTGTTATTGAGTGAATTAAAGAGGGTGTTGACCCCAGTCATTGCGGTGATCTTAAACGATCTAAACAACTTTACTGTATTGATGATCGGCACCGGTTTCGGCACGAGAACGATGTGTTGGCCGTCGGCTAAAAAGGCGAGAAAATTAACGCTGAGCGCGAAGATATGATAGAGAGGGAGCGCGGTCAGCACGGTCTCACTGCCCTGCTGGAGAGGGCCACTTGTGATAGCTTGTATCTGAAGCATGTTGGCGAGAATATTTTTATGGGTGAGCATGGCGCCCTTTGAAACCCCGGTAGTCCCCCCGGTATATTGAAGAACGGCTAGATCATCGAGTCCTAAATCGACAGGTTTGAGACTACTGGGATCGCAAGCGGATAGGGCCGATTTAAATCGCCAGAATTTCAAGGAGCACTTTGGGATTTGCTTTTTAAAGCGCATTACTTTATCAAGAATGGCGCCCTTCCAAAAAGGCAGTTGATCGCCGATAGATGTGATGATCACGTGCTCGATCTGGGTTTCTGAAATAATCTGCTCCAGCTTGTCGGCGAATAAATCAACGATGACTATGGCTTTCACCCCGCTGTCATTAAACTGATGGCGCATCTCCCGGGGCGTATACATGGGATTTGTGTTTACGCAGACAGCCCCTATTTTGAGGGCAGCAAGCTCGGCGACAGGAAACTGCAAAATATTAGGAAGCATAATAGCAATGCGGTCGCCCTTTTGAATTCCAATTTTGTTTTGAAGAAACGCGGCAAATCGGTTTACGGCCCGGCTGAGTTCGCCGTAAGTCATGGAAGCACCCATGCACGATACGGCTGTTAGCCGGTCAAAGTTCCTGAATGTTCTCCCGACATAATCAGAAATGGACGATATATCCCCAAAAGATATGTCTTCGGGTACCGTGGGGGAGTAATGTTTAGTCCAGGGACGTTCCATAAAAATCCTTGTGCGAATGTTGAGTAAATAGCTTACAATACTACTGTGAAAAAATCAGTCTAAGGTAGGCCCTTTCCCGAGGTTGAGCGCATGCAGAAAATTAGAGCAGTTTTATTTATAATAGCTGTCCTTGGAATCACTCAGTTGCCCGTGAAAGTCGCACGCGCCGCATCGTTGGCTGGCGAGACTTTGAGTACTGAGGAGCTTAGGGAGTTGCAGTCAAAGCTTAATAGCAGGCAGAACTTAAGCGTTAATTTTATTCAGATTCGCACAAGCTCCCTTCGGCCTCAAAAGCCCTCTAAGTCCAGCGGTAAGGCCCGGTTCACGAAACCAGCTAAATTTCGCTGGGAGATGGAGACACCTCAGGCAGATGTGCTGATTTTCAATGGGACGGATCTTTTGAGCTTTAAGCCAGGGGAGAAGACCGGGTCGCGATTTAAGACAGAGGGGGAGCGGTCAAAGGAAGTTAAGGAAGTGATTGACTTTGTGCTTGATTTTGACGCGCTGATGAAGCGTTACCGGTTGGTTGAGTCCATCCGCTTAGATCAAACTATCCAACTTAAACTAAAACCAAAAGTCGCAGGTCCTGTTAGTGACATAAATATCTCAGTTGATGGTAAAGATTACTTTGTCAAAACGGTGAAGATGATATTTCATAACAAGAACACGTCAGAATTTCAGTTTTTTGATCCTTCGTCCGGAAGTATCGATCCAGTCGCGTTTTCGGTGCCATCAGGCATGAAAGTTGTTGATGCCATTTGAGGGGTAACAATCAATGTCCCGAAATTTTTACCGTGACCTAACTACTTTAAAGTCATTTTCAGAGGCGACAGATACCTTGCGGCACACGCAGCTTCCGCCCGATTGGTGGGTTGTGGTAGCCGATGTTCTAGGCTCAACGGCCGCGATCGAGGGAAACCGGTATAAGGACGTGAATACCGTCGGCGCAGCGACAGTCATGGCCATTATTAATGTCGATCGCGCGACTGACGTGCCCTTTGTATTCGGCGGTGACGGGGCATTGTTGGCGATTCCGCCTCATTTGCTTCACGGCACCAGGCAGGCCTTGCTGGGATCCCAGGAGCTTGCGAAAAACGGTTTTAATTTGGAATTGAGAGTTGGCATGATTCAGGCGAAGGATCTTTTCGCCAAGGATTTTTGGCTAGGAGTGGGCAAGTATCAACTCAGTAAAAATCTTTCGCAGACTACTTTTAGTGGTTTTGGATGGTCATGGGCGGAAGCTGTTATAAAAGACAAAGGTGAGGGACGTAAATATCTTGTCACCGAAGACGAGAGTACGAAGGCGAACGCGGACTTCACGGGCTTTGAGTGCCGCTGGCAGCCGGTAAAGGCGAGAAACGACTTTAAGCTGGCAATCATCGTTCAGAGCATGCTTTCAAAGGCAAAGGCGCATAGTAGTCTTTACGATGAGGTGCTTGCCGAGTTTAGCAAGATTTTTGGCGATATTTCCTCAATTCACCCCCTTGCAAGTCAGAGCCGGTTAAGGCTTTCTTTTGACCCAGGGAAATTAATCGGGGAAGTTAAAGTTAAGAGGACGGGCGAAAGCCCATTTTCGCTAATTTTTGGTGTTTTAAAATTGATGGCTACGAGTGCTGTTGGGATGCTCGCGTTTACTATGAATCTTAAGATAATGGGCGTAGGTTGGGGCAAATATCGCGGCGAGGTTATTGGGAACACGGATTTCAGAAAGTTTGACGGCGCTCTCAAAATGCTGATTGACGCTAAGGTCGGCCAAGAAGAGCACTTTAGGGAGTTTCTTGAGAGAAAAAGAAAAGAGGGAACTCTTGTTTATGGGCTCCACCGTTCGACGCACGCGATCATGACCTGCTTTGTGTTTACCCCTGGCCAAGATCATGCTCATTTTGTGGATGGAAGTGACGGAGGCTATGCGATGGCCGCGAAAATGATGAAAGAGCAACTAAGTGATCGTAAGTCGGCCGGGCCACCGGTAGCCTGACAGGGAATGGGTGTATTTACCCACGTTATGTGTCGCAATATTGGCGCATAATGATCTAACATACCGTAATCATTAAAACACAAGCGCTGTTAAGTTTTTATTCAGTCGTGCCGATATCCATACAGACTGTCGCGGTTGGCGACACTTTGTATGAAGAACGCACACGTGAAGAAATAAGGGAGCGTTTATTATGGCTGAGCAGCATGTCCGTTGGGATGAGTTCGACAAAATTCACGTGATCCGTAAACTTCGCGAGATCGTGGGAAGGTGGTGGAAGATCCAGCTTAACTTTACCGACCAAAAAGGCCTTTTACGTGGAGTGCCCGAAGGAAAGTTCTTTAATCCGCTGAATCACGTTTGTAAGGCGATCACGGAGAACGGCAAAGGGTTTGATGGTTGCCGGGGTACTGCCAGAACAACGACGGCGGCACTTACTAACTCAAAGGGCGTTAAGATTTCTGCCTGCCATGCGGGCTTCTCTACAGTTTCAGTGCCTATCCGCGTCAACGGTCAATTTGTAGGAACGGTTTTTGGTGACGGCTTTGTTTTAGAGGAAACGGCCGCGCAGCAGAGAATCGCCATAAAGCAATATATGGAAAGAACCTTCCCTGAGCAAAAAAACGAAATCACGACGTGGGTAAATGAGCTACCCGCTCTGTCAGCTAAGGATCTCGACTATCTGACTGAGCTGGTGAATCTTGTGGTTGATGAGATTGTCATGACTCATAAGACCATCAATGATCAAGAAGATACGGTAAAAGATCTTCGTAGCCAGCTCACAAATCGTTACGGCTTCCATAATATGATTGGCAAGTCGGCTCCGATGCAAAATCTTTATCGCCTCCTTGAGCGGGTGGCCGCAAGTGACGCGACAATTCTTGTTCAGGGAGAAAATGGTACTGGCAAGGAACTTATCGCGAAGGCGATTCATTATAGTAGTAATAGAAAGAAAAACCGACTGATCCCTGTCAACTGTGGCGCGTTTAACGATAACCTTCTCGAAAGTGAGCTCTTTGGCCACATGAAAGGTTCGTTCACCGGGGCTATGAAGGATAAAAAAGGTCTATTTGAGGAGGCAGACGGCGGGACCTTGTTTATGGACGAACTTGGCGAGACCAGCATGGCAATGCAGGTTAAGCTTTTGAGAGTCCTGCAAGATGGAACATATACACCAGTTGGAAGTAGTCAGGTCAGGAAATCAAACGTTCGCGTGATCGCCGCAACCAACCGCGACCTTGCTAAAATGGTTAAGGATGGGACTTTCAGGGAGGACCTTTTTTACCGCCTGAATGTTATCAATGTCACGGTTCCCCCACTACGCGAGCGTCGTGACGACATTAAACTTCTCACAGACCACTTTTTGGCCGCCTACGCTAAGCATAGTAATAAGCCCGTGAAAACTATTGGCACAGAGTGTATGGAAGTGGTCATGAACTATGACTGGCCTGGTAACGTCCGTGAGCTTGAAAATGAGGTGGAAAGGCTTTGTGTACTGGCAGGAGATGACAAGGAGATCTCATCGGAATATATATCGCCAAGAATCAGTAATCTCGTTAAATCTAACGGGGGCAGCATTAAGTTCGCTGGAAGTTTAAAGGGCACCATGGAAGAAGTCGAGAAACAGATGATCTCTGAGGGACTGGTTAAGCACCGCTATAACCGCTCAAGGCTCGCTAAGGAGCTTGGAATGAGCCGAGCAAGCTTGATCTCAAAGATATCAAAATACGGCCTGGATAAAACAGGTTCCTAAGACATAGCGACTCAAAAAAGCCCCCGAAGTGAGAACTTCGGGGGCTTTAATTTTTAACTCAAGGAATTAATTAACGACTTTTTTCAGGTTGTCGCTCAGAATGTGGAGCAAATCTGTATTTTGATTAGACTGCTGGTTATTGAGAATGACATCGAGTGCAACGACATCCTCAAAATCATCGGTTGAGATGATACCTTTGTCGTCTAAGAGCTTTTTCAGGCTGATAAATACTTGTCTATAGCTCGTGTTGGATCTTTCCACCTCGTCCATGCGGTGCTTTACACGAAAAACCTCTGCTCCAAGCTCTAAAATGGACCGTTCGAGGTGCTCGATTTTATCACTCATACGTTTGAGATCTCCCTGATCGAGGTTGATTTTCAGCAAGACTTGCCTGGACAGGCCTCCGCTAGACTTTAGGGACCACCGGATCTTCCTGAGAGAGAGTATTCGGCTCAAATCTGACTAAACTTAGCTATGGGTCCATGTTGCTGAAATCGCAATAATCCCAAGACCCGAAAGACTAAGGGAGAATTGCCTTAAACTGTGTATTCCGTAGAAGCGACTCTCTGACATTCGGCTAATCCAAGGCCGCGAAGCTGGTCAAACGCTGCCGCTGATTCATTAAGGCTTGTCTCAGTATCCTGGCCGTAGATGTTGGAAATGTGGAATATCTGAAGCTTTTTTGCTGAAAGTAAGGCGGCGATCAATGCCGCCTGAGTAGTCGTAAGATGCTTTTTTAATTGGGCTTTATCCCTGTCTGACGCCAGATAATTTGCCTCAGAAATCACCAGGTCAACAGGGCGGTCAGTAAGGCTCTTGAGGGACCTCATGTTGGCCTCGCTAAATACCATATCGGTGACGTATACGACCGACTCTCCGAGTCTCGGCTGAAGGAGGTCTTTTGCCAGCTCAAGGGCTGAAATAGTTTTTCCGCCAATCTCGATGGTGCCCGTGAGATCGCCGCTAGCAGCCTTTTTCTGAAGATCCCCAATCCAGGGGCCTGGTTCAAAAGAGCTCGCGGCCAGTTTCTCCTTATTGACGGCGAGAGCATCGGGCATCGTCAGGCAAAAGGCCAATACATCTGTCCCATGATCAACAACCGTGGCCCTAAGGCTATAGCCGACGCTCTGCAGCAAAGGAACATGAACGGCGACTCCAGGTCCTTGCGGGCTCTCATTAGCTTCGGAAGTCCCAACAGGTCTGGCCTCAAAATTAAAGGTATTAGAGATCTTGACGCTTCGAATTGTGCCGATTTTTGAGACCTCGTGAACGACAAAATTAACCTGATCCGGTTCCAAAAGATTCCAAAGGTAGCCGGTTAGTTTTCCGCGGATATTTTCAATGATACCCGTGGGGCCTACGACCTCAACGGTTCTGAAGTGCGGAACATTGACTCTGATCAGGCGGTCAAACCCAATGAAATGATCGACATGGGTATGAGAGATAGCGACAACCCGGACCTTTAAAAGCTCGCGGCTAGTCATGGTCTCAAGAGAGCCGGCGTCAAAAAGTAAACTTTCTCCAGCTTGAGTGAAGTTTACGCAAATGGCCGGGTCACCGGCCAGTCCATTGACTAACTTTATGTCTATAGCATTTCCCATTGTGAGCTACATGTAGATATAACAGGAGATAAAGTCAATCAAAGGCCTGAGCTACCGGTAAATCTCAGGTCTTTTATTATCCAAGGCCGGCAGTTGCCCCCGGCATATCTTCATTCTCTCAAGGGCCATCGCAGCCATGGCCACACCCTCAAGATGACCGGTGTCAGCCAGCACGGTTCCCCAGGGGTCAACGACAAGACCATGACCGTAGGATTGTTTCCCTGGGCTATGTACGCCCACTTGGTTGGGGGCTACCACATAACAGATGTTTTCCACGGCCCGGGCACGCAAGAGTAATTCCCAGTGATACATGCCTGTCTGATGAGTGAAGGCCGCGGGGATTACAAGACAATCAGGAGGTCCTGACATTGATAATGCCGAGAATAAATCCGTAAAGCGCAGGTCATAACAGGTGGCAAGGCCGACTTTCCAGCCGTCAATTGCTACGGTGACAAGATCATTTCCCGACAGATACCCGTCACTTTCGCAGTAAAGGGTTTTTCCCGCCTGGTCTTTGAGATTAAATAAATGAGTTTTTCTGTACTTGGCGAGCTTTTCGCCCCGGCGCCCAAAGACATATTGCGTGTTATAGATTTTACCAGAAGTAGAGTTTTCTGGTCGTTCCCCTACACTTCCGGCGAAAAGTACCACGCCGTGGCGGCTCGCGAAATTTGAGAGTCTGTCGTTAAGTGGCCCATTCTCGAATTCAGCGTTTTCCCAGAGTTCGTTATAGGGCCCGTGAAAAGAAAACATCTCTGGCAGTGACACCCAAGAGGCGCCGTCTTTGACGGCTTCCTCGGCTCTGGTAAAGATTTTCTCGAGATTTTGTTTTTTATCACCCGTGGCGGTAATGCTGATCACCGCCGCGCGGATTTTCTCTAAAGGCTGCGCCATTTCATAGCTCCGGCAAAAGGATTTTCTCGTCCATGCCCAATAGTTTCGTCATTAGGGCTACTCTTGTCCACATGCCATTACGCTCCTGGCGCCAGTATTTGGCCCGTGGGTCATTATCTATGGCAGGATCGAGCTCATTTCGGCGAGGCAATGGATGCATGATGACAGATGTCGGTTTCATGATTTTGAGATGCTCCGCTTTCAGGCAAAATGCTGACGAGTCCACCTTGGCGGAATCTCCAGCAACCGTGTCATATTCGTCTTGGACGCGTGTCATATAGACGGCGTCACTTTGTGAGATGGCCTCCTTAAAATTCTCTGTTTCCATAAATTCAGTGCGAGACGACCGCAAAAATTGGCGCAAATCATCCTCTATTTTAAATGCCTGGGGAGAGGCGAAGAGAAGTCTCGCCTGTGGATAAAGTGTGAGTAAACGAGAAAGGCTTCTTACGGTTCGCCCACGTTTTAGATCGCCCACCATGCATATTGTTTTGCCCTCAATGCCACCGAGGTTTTTAAAGCTTCGCTCTAACGTATAGATATCAAGAAGTGCCTGGGTGGGGTGCTCATCAGGGCCGCTGCCGGCATTGATAATCGGCACAGGACGGTCAGTCTTATCCAGCAAACCCGCGACGCGGTCACAAAGGCCGCCCACGGGAGATCGCATAATAATTAAATCAACATAGCTGCTGAATGTTCGAAGAGAGTCCTCAATGGATTCGCCCTTACGCTCAGAGCTTGTTGCGGTGTCCCGGATCTCGGAGTTTTTGATGCCAAGAATATGGCAGGCGGATTGAAAGGATAAAAACGTTCTAGTTGAGGGCTGCGTGAAGTAAAGCATGGCTCTCTTGTGAGCCAGAAGACTTTGGAGGTAGATCAGGCCTTCTTTACTTTTATCGAATTGCCGTATTTTGTTAGTCAGTCGGTACATGCGGTCAAGAAAAGGGCGGTCAAACTGTGAGGCACTTAAAATGTGTCTGATCTCGCCCATAATGACAGCTCCCCCATTGAGATTTAGATATATCGCACACTGGCGGGCTTATTGGTGTCGCTTTGCGATTCTTTGACAGAACCGATGACATGAGGCTTTAGGCCCATTTCGCTCGCGTCCTGGAGAAACTTAGCGCAGGCATTGGCATCAACTACCGCGATCATGCCAGCCCCCAGATTAAAGACCTCTTCGACATCTTTTAGACTTAGAACATGGGAAAGAATAAAATCCCTCATCCAGGCTGGCGTAGGAAGTTTATCAAAAGAAATCTCGGCAAGGGTGTTTTTTGGCATTACTCTCGGCAGGTTTCCAGAGATGCCGCCGCCCGTGATATTGGCCAGGGCGTGAAATGTCTCAGGGTGTTTTAAAAAAAGATCCGGGATCTCTGAATATAGTTTTGTCGGTGCCATTAGTGGCGAGACAAGATCAGGGCGTGGAGTTTCTTTAAGCCATTTTCTTACAAGTGAATAACCATTTGAGTGAAAGCCAGTCGCCTCAAAAGCCACTAATTGATCGCCCGCCTTTACACGGTGAGGGCCCAGTCTTTGGTCACCATCCACGGCACCAACGACAAACCCGGCCAGATCAAAATGCCCTTTTTCGTAAAGGCCGGGCATCTCTGCGGTTTCTCCTCCGAGAAGAGCCATATCACAGGTTTTGCAAGACGCTTGAATTGAGGACAGAACTTCCTTGAATTGGTTTTGATTCAGAGATCCCGTGGCGTAGTAGTCCAGAAAAAATAACGGCGAGGCACCGACTGTATATAAATCATTAACGCACATGGCGACCAGATCCTGGCCGAGATCCCGGCAAAGATTATTTTCAAGGCCAAGAAGAAGTTTTGTACCGACACCGTCAGTGGAGGCCACTAACGTAGGATTCTTAAAGCGAGAGAGGTTTATTGAAAATAAACCGGCGAAGCCACCGATGCCGTCAGCGACGCGACCAAAACCTTTGGGATGCGTGAAGCTAGATTTTTTGGACTGTAGCCAGCCCACGAGAGCGTCACCGGCATCAGTATCGACGCCGGCGTTTTTGTAGTGATCTTGAGTGCCTTCGGACATGGGAAAGCCCCCCTATGAAGCGTGCTCTAGGATTTATACCTGACAGCGCGCGGGGACTCAAGGCGAGAGGCAAATGAAATCAGCGGGTAAGGCCTGATGGGAAAAATTTGCCTATTACGGAATCCGACCATCAACTTGAAGTAAATCAGGGAGTTGTGAGGCCAGACTCAATATATTTTGGTTCCAGTCGATGAAAGAGCCATCTGTAAATGTTTTGTGAAGAGGTTCTTGAGCTTTGAAGCGATTGAGGGAGGATTATTCATGAATTCCCTGTCATTTAGCGGGAGGTTACCAATGTTGGCGAAGTACTTAGCTTTGGCAATAGCCTTTTTTCTGTCAGCGTTCGGCGCCAATGCCAGTGAGGGTGGGTATAGAATCAAGGGCTATCTCTCAAGTGGCGAAGACGCGCGGCACGTGATTCTTGATGCCGGGCGCACCTCCGGAGTAACCTCTGGCGAAGTTTTTAGAGCGGTGAGACCGGCAAGGGGCGGAATGAATACCCCCATTGAAACGGGTCTTCTTAAAGTAATCGCTGTACACGAAAATGAGTCCATCGCCGAAGTTACACAACAGGGAACATCGCAGAGTACAGCCATATTTGGCGGCTATGCCGATGTTATGGCAGGGGATGTCGCTATGGGTCAGAGGATTTCCATTGTGCGGGCTAAAGCGTTAGCGCCAGAGGTCACCATTAAGTTCAGTCAGCTATTTGATGATCCGAAAGGTCAGCCAACAACGTTTGAGCTGACACCAGGTGGCCGGGAGCAATTGCGTACGGTCGCCCTCGAGGTGGCCAGTATCAAGGCTGGGATGCTGATGATTGAGGGCCACACCGATCAAAAGGGTGATTCTGAGCAAAATCAGATTGAGACCTACCAACGAGCCCTCACGATCAGACAATATCTGATTGACGAGCTTGGTTTTGATGAGAATCGCGTTACAGCGATCGGCCTTGGTGAGAGCGAGCCTATTTCAGATGTAATTTTGCCAGGCAATGCCGACCGGTCTAGACGGATTGTTTTGAAGGTGGTACCAATTCCCGGCAGTCATTAATTGCCGGAGACCGTTTGAGTGCCTGAATTACCAGAAGTAGAATCTCTAGTACGTGGCGTTCGTCAAGAGCTTGTTGGCAAGCGATTCGCGGACGTCTCCTTTTTGCGGCCAGATGTCCGGGAAGTGATTCCAGCGGCCCGGCTTAAGGATATTCTGGTGGGCGAAACCGTGACAGAGGTCACCCGGCGCGGCAAATACATGCTGATTCATACTAATAAAGGAGCACTTGGTGTTCATCTTGGGATGAGCGGCAGGTTTGTTGGGGCTTCAAAATCCGCGTTGCTCGTGGCACATACGCATGCGCGGTTTGAGGTTAATGACGGGCTGGAATATAGATTTATTGATCCCCGAAGGTTTGGGCGTTTATTTAGCCTGGAGCCTGGTGAGGTTGGTTCTCATCCTTTTTTAGCCAAGCTAGGGGTAGAGCCGCTTGATCCTGGTGTTGATCTTCGCGGTGTTTTACTTGAAGCTTCACGCAACAGACGTCAGCCAGTAAAAGTTTTTTTGATGAACAGTGAAGTTGTAGTTGGCGTAGGTAATATCTACGCGAGCGAGGTTCTTTGGCGCGCGAAAATTAATCCTCATACAGTTGTGAATAAAATCCCGGTGCGGAAATTTATTGAGATCAGCCGCCAAATAATTGACGTTCTCAGTGAGGCCATCAAAGCCGGTGGGACAACGTTCAGAGATTACCGTGATAAAGACGGTAACCCCGGTTACTTTCAGGAAAATCTCGCTGTTTATGGCAGGCAAGCAAAACCTTGTGGGCGTTGTGGCTCAAAGATTGTGAAGACAACGCAGGCAGCTAGGTCAACGTACCATTGCCTGGTTTGTCAAAAGTAAAAAAAGAGTACTTTTCCCGTGTAAATCCATTAATCGCGCGGGCCTTATAAAATAGTTTCATAAGTTTAAATTAAAATAAATCTAAAGGATCATTTTAAGACTCCGAGATAGAATTTGTTAAAAATGACAAAGTTCTATTAAAAATCTTTAGGAGGATAAAATGGGTCTACGTATCAAAACTAACGTAAGTTCAATCAACGCGCAGCGGAACTTGGCTACGACCAACAACGCGGCAAAAGAAACCATGCAGCAGCTTTCCAGTGGCTACCGCATCAACAAAGCCGCCGATGATGCGGCAGGTCTTGCCATCTCCAATAACATTACGGCTAAGACGCGCTCTTTAGAGCAGGCATCCCGTAACGCCAATGATGGAGTGTCTCTCGTATCTATCGCGGAATCCGGCATGAATGAGATCACTAATATCTTGACCCGCCTTCGCGAACTCGCGACTCAGGCAGCGTCTGATACGATCTCCAACGTGGAACGCGGATACACAAACCGCGAGTATACCAAGCTCGTGGATGAAGTTCAGCGTATTGCTAATACAACAGAGTGGAACGGTCTAAAAGTTCTCCAGGGTTCGGCTGGAAACAAGGAATTTGGAGGTGATCTCATCACGATCCATGTTGGCTCTGGTGACGGGACCGTTGAAAACCGTGACACAATTAAACTTGATATTGACGCGATGAGTCTGAATCCTGCCGAGGACCTCGGTCTTGAGGCTACCGGAAGTCAGATTGGTCCGGAAAATGACGGTGATAGCTTCACGCGTTCGATGGCCTCTGAGAAACTAGGTAAGATTGACAAGGCCCTGGGCCGCGTCGCCTCAACCAGAGCGACTCTCGGAGCGCAGCAAAGCCGTTTGACGTCAGCCATCAATAACCTTGGCATTCAGGTTGAGAACTATAAAGGTGCCAATAGCCGTATCCGTGACGTTGACTTTGCGTCCGCTACAGCGGCCTTTACACAAAACAAGATTCTCGCACAAGCAGGTGCATCTGTTCTTGCTCAGGCGAATCAGGAACCTGAGATTGTTATGCAGCTTCTTCGCTGATTTGTTTCTTGAATCATTGATTTTTGAAATGAGACCCATTTTTTGATACGTGGCGGGGGAATTCTCCCCCCGCCACGTGGTATCAAAATAAACTTGGTTGAACGCATCGCGGTATATTTTTGATACCGGCAAGAGCCTTTCAATGGTAACGATTTGTTACCAAACCCACCCCAAAAAGACTCCTAACTAACAGGAAATACAGGAACTCACTCGAGGTGTCGGAGTGTGGCACACCATTTGCTCGCTTGTTCTTTGTTGGCAAATATTGTGTTTGCCAAAAAGCGCCCGAGAGAAGGAGCAGTCATGGAAGCAGTCAGAGTCATTGATACCCAGGAAAATCAGGTTTTGGTCGTACAGCCCGGGCATGCAAAATTGGAAGACGTTGAGCGCTTTCTGATTCTCGCGACTCTGCGTAGAACTCGTTATAACAGGACGAAAACGGCGAGACTTCTTGGAATTGGCATCAGAACACTGCAGCGTAAGCTTAAGCAGTATGGCGAAGGCGATATTTTAGCGCAAATGGACACGTCAGCTGTCGTAATGGCGGTCTGAAAGGGCAGAAGGCGCTGTCGTTTTTCTGGTGTTTTCTAACATTCTGGGGGGAGAATGGTAGGCCTGGGCAGATTCGAACTGCCGACCTTTGCCTTATCAGGGCAACGCTCTAACCAACTGAGCTACAGGCCTATAATCATAGGAAGAGAGCTTATAGTTAAGAAAGGCCCCCCCGGTCAAGCGGAATCTGACCAAGATCTTATTTCCGAAAAAGTCCTTTTAGGACGTCATCTTGCAGGTTTCGTACGTCCAGAAGTCCAGGCTGCGACTTGCCCTCTATCCCATTACCAATCATTACAAAAGAAACCCAGCCATCTTCAGGAAGTCTGAAGTAGCCCGCGAGAGCGGCTACGGTAATGGGCTCAGTGAGGGTTCCTGACTTGGCCCTGACCTGGCCGGCCAGGTCGTCAGCTTTTTTCAGGCGCTTTTTAAGAGTGCCGTCCCAAGCCGAGGCCGGGAGGCTTCCGATAAAATCCGGAAATAGGTCCCCTCGTTTTTCCATCCAGTTTAGTACGCCTGCAATTTGCCTGGCAGAAAGCCGATTTTCTGTTGATAGACCGGAGCCATTATAAATCTTAAAGGCACTTTTAATCCCGACGTCATTTCGTAAAAAAGAACTTAATATTGAGATGCCAGCCCCGAGAGTTCCGGATCCCGGCATGTCCGGGTTTTGGGGATTGCCGAACGCGGCACCAAGGCGCTTGGTCAGCATATCAGCGATAAAGTTATTGGAAAAAGTATTAAGCCCCTGCGTTATGCGGCGCATGTCGTAGCCGGTGATTTCGTAAAGCGGCTTCGCGTTGGTCGGGGTCTTGCCGGTGCGTGCCGCGGCGAGACATTTGATACCAGCATCTCCCAAAAACCCAAGGACATAGTCCCCCGCCGCGACATCCGGGTCTCCAACGCTTCGGTATAGCTTTTTGATTGGAGAGTCAGCACCGATGACTCCGCCACTGGCAAGCGCTATCCCGCCGTCAGGGGTGGTATTTCTTGAAAGGCTAACGCCTGCAGACTGATCGCCTTTGCCGGTTGATACTTTGCCGGTGTGTCTTACATGCCGAAGGGGAAAGGGAGTCACGCTGGTCAGCGCTATTTTACCTGGGGTGTCGGGCGCCGTGGCGACGGCGACGGTATTGAAGTTCACCGCGAAGGCGGACACCGGCGCATCATAGGCATGAGTTGATTTTTGGGTGCTGTTTAGACGACTCTCGTCTCTCGACTCGCCGTCAAAAAGCTGGTTATCAATGATCACGGCCCCTGTTATTTCCCGGATGCCGAGATGGCGAAGATCAACGGCAGTTTGCCAGAGAATCTCCGAAACAATAAAAGGGTCCCCGGAGCCCTGAATAATCAGATCTCCAGCCAGACGGCCTTTATCAATTTTCCCCGTAAAGTAAACCGGTGTCTTAAAGCTGTAGGCGGGCCCAAAATAAGTCAATGCGGCAGCACTGGTGATAACCTTGGTCACAGACGCCGGCGACATCAAGTCGTCAGCACCCTGCTCAAAGAGAATTTTGCCATCACTTAGTCTTGTGAATATTACGCCATGAGCAGCGGATTTTATTGAGGAGAATTTTCGGCTTAACTCGGCCTTGTCGACATCTCCCAGCGATGCTGTAGCGAGTGTAACCAGAGAAAACAACGAAGATAATTTAAAAACCGCCGTCATCAAGCTCATCAGGAAACCTCTGGAAAAGATGCTGTTGTAAGGTCTCGTACATCTTACCATCAAAGGCGACAAAGGTGAGGCGTCCGAGAGTAGTCTTTCTCCCCGAATCAAGAAATTCCTTAGTCGCGAGAAACGCGATGTCTGCGGCCTCATTTGCCGGGAAGCCGTATGTGCCGGTGGATATAGCCGGAATGGAGATGTGTCTCGCGGCGAGACTCTCGGCGGCCTGAAATACGCTATGGTAGGTCTTTTTTAAGAGTTGGTTTTGATTTATTGAGTCTTTTGACCAGACGGGCCCTACCGCGTGAATAACATGCGTGGCCGGGAGAAGGCCTGCGGTCGTAATGACTGTGTCACCGGTCGCGCAGCGGCCGATTTCCTGACACGCGGCCAGTATATCAGGACCCCCGGCGGCGTGAATAGCGCCGTCAACGCCAAGGCCTCCAAGGAGCTCCTCATTGGCCGCGTTAACGACGGCGTCTACGGCAAAGGACGTGATGTCTCCTTGCCAGAGGTCAATCTGAGTGCCTTTATATCGTCTGAGCCCGAGCAAGGTTTAGACCCCGGATTGTTCCCGCTGAATTAGTTTCAGCGCTTTTTTTGTAATGCTGCGGCAATGGCTTTGCCGATATCACCAGGGGACTCGGCTACAGTGATGCCGGCGGCCCGCATGGCGTCCATTTTTTCGAGAGCCGTGCCGTGGCTTCCAGAAATAATAGCGCCGGCATGCCCCATTCGTTTTCCTTTGGGAGCTGTTTGACCGGCGATAAACCCGGCGACGGGTTTTTTGATGTTGCCTTTGACAAACTCAGCGGCACGGATCTCTAGATCACCGCCAATTTCGCCGATCATGACGATGCCTTCAGTCTCAGGGTCTTCCTCAAAAAGCTGCAAAAGCTCGATATAGCTCATGCCGCCGATTGGGTCTCCCCCGATACCGATACAAGTTGTCTGACCAAGTCCCATGGCTGTCGTTTGTCCTACGGATTCGTAAGTAAGGGTTCCGGATTTGGAGATAATCCCGATTTTGCCGCGCTTATGAATGTGTCCGGGCATAATCCCGATTTTGCATTCGCCTGGAGTGATAATTCCAGGGCAGTTGGCACCTATCAGTCGCGAGATCTTACTGCGTTCCAAGGCTTTTTTGACAGGAATCATGTCAAGGACAGGAATGCCCTCGGTAATACAGACGATGGTCTCAATCCCAGCTGAGATGGCTTCCAAAATCGCGTCAGCCGCGAAGGGAGGTGGAACGAAAATCATAGTGGCGTTGGCACCTGTTTTCTCACGGGCTTCTTTTACGGTATCAAAAACCGGCAGCCCGATATGAGTAGTGCCTCCCTTGCCTGGAGTTACGCCGCCGACAAAACGAGGAGCGTACTCATGAGAAAGTTTGGTGTGAAACTCACCGGATTTTCCGGTGATTCCCTGGGTGATAACTTTGGTGTTTTTTCCGACGATGATACTCACTTTTTGAGCTCCTTTATTTTTAATGTTACTTGGCGGCGGCGACGGCTTTGCGGGCCCCGTCTTCCATGTCGTCAGCGGGTGTGATTTTAAGGCCGGATTTTTTTAGGATGTCTTTGCCAAGCTCCACGTTGGTGCCCTCAAGACGGACAATAAGCGGGAGCTTCAGGCCAAGGGCCTTCGCCGCGTTGACGACGGCGTTGGCGATCACATCACAGCGCATAATGCCGCCAAAGATATTTACGAAGACAGCCTTTACGCGGGTGTCAGAAAATAAAATTCTAAAGGCGTTAGTAACCATTTCCTCAGAGGCTCCGCCGCCGACGTCAAGGAAGTTAGCGGGGGTTCCGCCGCAGTGCTTAATGATGTCCATGGTCGCCATAGCCAGACCAGCGCCATTGACAAGGCAGCCGATGTTGCCGTCAAGGCCAATGTAGTTAAGGCCGTATTTAGCGGCTTCCACTTCCCTGGAGTCTTCCTCATCGTAGTCGCGCATAGCGGCGATTTCTTTGTGACGAAAAAGAGCGTTTTCGTCAAAATTCATCTTGCCGTCAAGGGCCAGGAATTTTCCCTCTTTGGTCCAGCAAAGGGGGTTGATCTCAAGAAGCGAGAAGTCATACTTCATAAACATGATATAAAGCCTAGTCACAATCCCGTGGAATTCTTTGGTTTGTTCTTTGGAGAGTTTCATCGCGAACGAGAGATTACGCAGATGAAAGCCCTGGAGACCCGTGGTCGGGTCGACATTAACAGTTACGATTTTTTGAGGAGTCTTAGCGGCGACGTCCTCGATATCCATGCCCCCTTCAGTGGAGAACATGATTGCGATGGTCGCCGTGTCGCGGTCAACCAGCATCGCGAGGTAGAACTCTTTATCAATGTTGCTTCCCGCCTCAATGTAAAGCTTGCGGACAAGTTTCCCCTCTGGACCTGTCTGGGGCGTAACGAGTGTCATGCCGAGCATGTCTTTTGAGACGTTAAAGCAGTCATCGGGAGTTTTGACTAGTTTTACACCGCCCCCTTTGCCGCGTCCACCCGCGTGAACCTGGGCCTTAACGACAGCCACGGGGCTATTTAAGCGCCTGAAGGCGAATTCGGCTTCAATAGGGCTTGCCGCGAAATAACCTTCTGGTACGGGCACACCGTTAAGAGCGAACAGTGCTTTGGCTTGATACTCATGGATATTCATAAAAGGCATCCCTTCAAGGCGGAATATGAGCAAAAATTACGCAATATTAGAGTTGGTATTGTACTAAGGCTTTCAAAGAAAAGAAAGCGCGCGAAATTAGGCCTGGAGTGGCGCTAGGGGCATCTGTGTATGTCAAAGTCTGGACGGGGTGACCTTTGGGGGGCTATGATAGGCCCCTGGCCGTTGCGATGGTCAGTTCTTTTTTAATAAAGCGGGTGACATATGGGTCTTGGTCGAAATCGTGTCGTTATTACAGGTGGCGCGGGGTTTATCGGAAGTCACCTGTCGGCGAAATTCTTAAGTGATGGATGGGATGTCGTGGCGGTGGATAATTTTCATACCGGGCAGAAGTCCAATGTTCTCGAGTTAATGAAAAACCCCCGATTTGAGCTGCTTCGTCACGACATCGTTGAGCCTCTGAGGTGTGAGGCCGATTTAATCTTAAATTTCGCCTGTCCGGCGAGTCCTGTTCACTATCAGTCAAATCCAATCTGGACCATGAAGACAAGTGTGCTGGGAACTATGAATATGCTCGGACTCGCAAAGAGAACGAAGGCCCGCATCTTGCAAGCCAGTACCAGCGAGGTATATGGCGATCCCCATCAGCACCCGCAAAAGGAAACCTACTGGGGTAACGTCAACCCCATTGGTATTCGCAGTTGTTATGATGAGGGCAAGCGTGCGGCTGAGACGCTCTGCTTTGATTACCACCGAAGCCACGGCGTTGATATTCGCGTGATCCGGATATTTAATACTTATGGTCCAAATATGGCCATTGATGATGGTCGTGTTGTCAGCAACTTCATCGTTCAGGCTCTAAAGGGCGAAGACATAACAATGTACGGGGACGGTAAACAAACCCGCTCTTTTTGTTTTGTTGATGACCTGGTGGATGGAATTTTCAGGTTCGCCCAGACCGATAATGTCACAGGGCCGATTAATCTCGGCAATGACCGGGAATTTACGATGCTGGAATTGGCTGAGGTGGTTCTTAAAAAAACGCAAAGTAAGTCAAAGCTTACCTTTAAGCCGTTGCCGTCAGATGACCCAAAGCAGCGTCGTCCGGATTTGACACTGACAAAATCGATCCTTAAAGGTTGGGAGCCAAGGGTTAGGCTGGAAGACGGCATTGAGAAAAGTATTCCTTATTTTCGCGGGGCGATAAGGTCCTGATGAATATCCTGACGGATTTTTTAACTGAATATAAATGGGACAAAAGCAATGACAGGTCAAAGTGTTGGTCACCCGGCAGAAAAATCAATTGACGGTATCCACTATAAGATTTCAGGGGATGGTCCCAGAACCGTGGTCTTACTGAGGGGTCTAGGCCGGTGGTCAGAGCATTGGCTTGGTGTCGAGAATCTTCTCGCGGCCGAGGGTCTTAGAGTTATTTCGATTGATAATCGCGGTTTTGGTAAATCAAAAGACGTTTTACTGGCTAAAGATCAAAATGTGGATCAATTTGCCGATGACGTGTCGGCGGTGATTACTAAAGAAGCCCCGTCGGGAGCCCATATTATCGGCGTATCTCTTGGCGGCATGATCGCCCTCTCTCTCGCCGCGTTAAAACCACAACTGGTAAAGAGTCTTGTGATCATTAACTCCAGCGTGGCGGGCTCAAAATGCTCGCGGCTCAAACCAAAGGCCGTGCTCGCGTTAGCGGCGGTCGCTATCGGCTCAAAGAAAGCCTACGACCGGCTTGCCGGAGTGCTTCTTGGAGCAACCTCTTCCGCCGATAAGAAAACAAAACTTGCGTCATCATGGTCAGCCATTGACGCGCGGTCAAAATTTACTTTGGGGCCAGTGTGGTCGCAACTACTTGCCGCTAAGCGCTTCCAGGGTTTTTCTGAGATGGCGGCGATTCAGTGTCCTGTGACGGTCATTAAAAGCGAGGGGGACTTATTTATCGACCCAGCCAACAGTGATTTTATTCATAAGCAGATTAAAGGCTCGACATTAATCAAGCATCCCACGGCCGGGCATGAACTGGCTTTTGATGATACAGAGTGGTTTGTCAAGGCGGTCACGGATCAGGTCAGTGGTCGGACCTCGGCTAAATAGCCAAAGGTTTTCCGACAAGAGTTTCCGCCACCTGGAGATATGTTCTCGCGAGATCAAGCAGTAAAGTCCTTGGCACTGCCGGCACGTCGCCCGCTCCAGAAAAACCATGATCTAAAAGCCATCTTCGGACATTTTCCTTATCAAGCATCTCTGGAGGCAGGCCTTCTTGAAGGAGCGCCTCATAAGTGTCCATTTTCCAAAGCCGGCTGCTATCTGGCGTGTGAATCTCGTCGATAAGTTTAATCGCTCCATTTTGATCGCGTCCAAACTCATACTTTGTGTCCGCTAAAATCCAACCCTTTCCAGCGTAGATTTGGCTGCCAAGGCTGAATATTTTAAGAGCCATTGTCGATATTTTATCCCACTCCTCTTTTGTACAGACTCCGCGTTTAACGAGATCCTCCGCGGAGGTATTCTCATCGCGCTCAAAAGCGGCGGCCTTTGTTGTAGGCGTGATGATGGGCTCTGGTAGTCTTGCGTATGGCTTTAGTCCTTCTGGCAGCGAGACGCCGCAGAACACTCGCGCACCACTCTGGTACGCCCGTTGAAGGGAGCCAGCGAGGTAACCCCGGACTACGACCTCAGTTTTGATGGGGTGCAGACTTTCTGCTAAAATTGCCCTTGGCCCAAGGCCTTCAATAAAGTGGGTTGGTAACGTTTTTGAAATTTCCTCAAGCCAGAACTTTGTGATGGCAGTAAGAATAACGCCCTTTAGCGGAACGTAGTCAATATGCCGGTCAAAAGCTGTCAAGCGGTCGGAATGGAGCATTTGAATACGGCCATCGCGGCTTAGAATGGTCCGGATTTTGCCCTGGTAAACACCAAAACCCTGAGACTCCCAGCTGATAATGTCAGATTGGGCGGGGCCTTCCCAGACGTGTGTTTTCCAAAGTCTTGAGTTGGCGGTGTTAGCGGAAAGTTCCTGATAAATGTCTCTAAGAAGCGTTGCCATGGAGAACCTCCAAGTGTGCGAGTTAGAGTGCGTCATCCCACAAAGGATATGCTAGGCTAATTGGTAATGTTTTTTTAAGGTGTTCGCAATCACAATAGTTGGTTTTTACGGGAACTTTACATCATGCCTCATAAGCATTTATCACCAAAAGTCATGCGCTCTGACGCGGTAGCGTTTTTTAAAAAACTTCTTGGGGAGACATATGTACTTACCGGAGAGGCCGATCTTAAAGCCTGGGGTACGGACTGGACTAAGGTTTTTGAGCCAAAACCGCTGTGCGTTGTCTTGCCGTCATCGACAGAGGACGTCAGTAAAATCCTCTCCTACTGCAACACGAATGAGTTGGCGGTGACCCCCTCCGGCGGCCGCACAGGACTTTGCGCGGGGGCGGTAGCCAGTGACGGTGAAATTGTTGTCAATCTGACTCGCATGTCAAAGATTATGGCTGTGGATACGACGGGTCTTACCCTCACAGCTGAGGCCGGTGTCACGACTCAGGCTCTGCAAGACGCCGCGAAAGAAAATGGGCTATTTTTTCCGTTGGATCTCGCGTCCAAAGGGACTTGTCAAATAGGCGGTAATATCGCGACTAACGCCGGTGGTGTGAAGCTTATCAAATATGGCGGCACAAGAGAGCAGGTCTTAGGTCTTGAGGTGGTGCTCGCGAGTGGCGAGATACTTGATATGAACGTGGCACTCAGGAAAAATAACTCGGGCTATGATTTAAAGCATTTATTTATTGGCAGCGAGGGAACCCTTGGAATTGTTACTAAAGCGGTGTTGAGACTGATGCCAAAGCCCAGAAACCTGCAGCTCGCGATTATGGCAGTCGGTGATTTTATCAGTATCCCAAAGATTCTGGCGGTATGTAGTCAGAAGTCAGCGTCTGTAACGGCTTTTGAGTTTTTTACCGAGGTGGCTCACAAAATAGTTCTCCAGCGCCTACCGGGGGCGAGAACACCTTTTAAAGATATCTCGCCTTTTTATGTATTGCTTGAGATCGAGCAGCCAGGGCGTGAGCCGGAGCTGGAAGAGCTTCTTGAGGCTTTGTTTGAGGAGGGCCTGATAACTGATGCAGCCATTGCAGCGAACTCAACTCAATTTAAAGAATTCTGGGGGCTAAGGGAAAATATTACAGAGTCCCTTGCCGCTCATGGGCAGGTTAGAAAAAACGATATTTCGCTAGCCATTGATAAGCTTGACGGGTTTGTAAAAGCGCTTCAGGTGTTACTTCTCTCAAAAAGACCGAAAGACATGGAGATTGTTTTCTTTGGCCACATTGGTGACGGGAATTTGCATATTAATTATGTCTCGCCTAAAACTCGCGACAGTAAAGACTTTCATGCGGAAGCCCGGGAGATTGAGGAAGGCGTGTTTAAATTACTGGCGTCTTTTAAGGGCAGCATCTCAGCGGAGCATGGTATTGGACTGACCAAGAAAAAAGATCTTCACTTCACCAGAACTGACAGTGAGGTCAGTTGGATGCGGATGACTAAAAAAATGTGGGATCCCAAAGGAATACTAAATCCTGGGAAAATCTTTGATCTCTAGTCATTATTTCGTTGCCGGAAGATTTTATTTCGGCAAAAGTTACTCTAACAATTCGCGTTAAATAATTACTGGGCATGGTGCCCAATATTTCGAAGGCGCGTTTTAATTTGGAGACTATTTTCATGATCACAAAAACATTATTGGCAATCAGCGTTCTTGGTATGGGTTCAGTAGCTATGGCAGGCCAAAATTCCTGCGATTACTCAGCAGCTAAGGTTTGTATTGAAAGCGCGAACGTTGATTTGTCTGAAGACTGCGCTCAAAATCAAGGAACTGTTGGCACAACTTGCCCGACAGGTGACCGCATGGGTACATGCACAGTGACTCAAGGTACTCTTTCTGTAGACGTTCGTTACTACAATGGCTTTCAGGCAGATGCTGAGCAAAACTGCGCTGAGAACAACGGCGCTTACACACGCGGTTAATTGCGGGTCGGGACTCTCTTTACAAGAGTCCGCCTGAATCTTAACTGTTTGTTTAATTTAAAATTAAACAAAAAATATAAAATTCCTCCAGGTGATTCAAATCATTTGGAGGAATTTTTTATGATTACTAGGGCGATTATTACAGGAACTGGACACTGTGTCCCGGACCGCGTTGTGACAAACAATGATCTTGCTAAAATAATGGACACCTCTGATGAGTGGATCCAGCAGCGCTCAGGCATTCGGGAGAGACGCCATATTGAGGACGGACTCGCGCCAAGTGATTTGGGAGCGAAGGCGGCGTTAAATGCCCTCGAGGCCGCCAAATTAACCCCTAAAGATATCGATCTTTTGCTGGTAACGACACTTTCCTCTGAGCATACGTTTCCCGGAACCGCCGCCTTCATTCAAAGAAAACTTGGCATGCAGGGCATTCCGGCGATGGATCTTCGAGCTCAGTGCTCAGGATTCCTTTATGGACTTGCCACGGCAGATGCCTTCATAAAAAGTGGTTCTTACGGCCGGGTACTGCTTGTGTCGGCGGAGGTTCATTCGAGAGCTCTTGATTTTAGCGACCGCGGTCGTGATACGGCAGTCCTCTTTGGCGACGGTGCTGGAGCGGTTATCCTTGAGCCAAGTCCTAATCCTGAGCGCGGCATTATGTCGATAAAACTTCATAGCGACGGGGATTTCGCGGAGAAATTGTGGGTCGAGTATCCGAGCATGGCCCAGACTCCGCACGTGACTCCGGAAATTGTCCGTGAAGGCGGGGTCTATCCAAAGATGGACGGAAAATTTGTCTTTAAACACGCGGTAACAAGGCTTCCTGAAGTGGTTTCCGAAGTGTTGGAATCTCTCCATTTAAAACCTCAAGATATTGATCACTGGCTTTTTCATCAGGCCAATCTCAGGATCAATGAGCGCGTGGCGGCGACCTTGGGAGTCTCAGTGGAAAAGTGTCCATATAATATCGACCGTTACGGTAATTGCTCGTCAGCCTCGATTCCAATTTTACTGGATGAACAAGTACGGGCCGGGAACATTAAGCCCTGGAAGCTCATTTGCAGTGCGGCCTTTGGCAGTGGGTTTACCTGGGGTGGAGCCGTCATTCGCTGGTGAGGTTTTTTAAATTAGACGAGAGATAAAGAGAGGCTCTCAAATATGAGAGCCTCTTTTAAGTTTGGATAGGTGGTATAACCGGATTAGCTGTTGAGCTCATTAGTGATGCGTTTAAGCTCGCTAAGAAGTTCATCCGGCATATGGCTGCCGTATTTATCAAAGTATTCTTTGATGCCAGTCATCTCTGACTTCCAGGCAGGCGCTTCAATTGAAAGAAGCTCGCGCATTGTTTCGGTCGTAAGGCCAGTGCCATCAGTATTGATAGCGTCTGTGGTAGGCAGATATCCGATAGGCGTGCGAATGGCGTCACCTTGGCCCTCGCAGCGCTTTAGAACCCACTCAAGAACCCGCATGTTGTCGCCAAAGCCAGGCCACATGAATTTCCCGGCTTTATCCTGACGAAACCAGTTGACGTGGAAAATTTTGGGGAGCCTGTCAGATTTCTTGGCAAACGATAGCCAGTGAGTCCAGTAGTCGCCAAAGTTATAGCCGCAGAATGGCTGCATAGCCATAGGGTCGCGGCGAACAACACCGACGGCTCCAGTAGCGGCCGCTGTTGTCTCAGACGCTACAGAGGCGCCAAGGAACACTCCGTGAGCCCAGGACACGGATTCTACTACGAGGGGAGCAAGCTCTTTGCGGCGACCGCCAAATACAATCGCCGAGAGTGGAACGCCATGAGGATCTTCCGCAGCCGGCGTGTAGCTTCCACACTGCTGAGCGGAAACAGTAAAACGGCTATTGGGGTGAGCGGCGGGGCCTTTGCCGGATTCCCATGGCCGTCCTTGCCAGTCGGTGAGGCCTTCTGGAGCGGATTTTGTGAGGCCTTCCCACCAAGGCTGTTTATCTTTGGTGATGGCGACATTGGTGAAGATCGCGTCCTTATTTAGCATATTGAGAGCCGTTGGATTGGTGTTAGCCGCTGTCCCTGGAGCCACACCAAAGTAGCCTGCCTCTGGGTTGATGGCATAAAGGCGGCCGTCTTTGCCTGGCTGAATCCAGGCGATATCATCACCGACGGTAAATACCTTCCAGCCTTTTTCGCGGTAACTTTGTGGCGGGATCAGCATGGCAAGATTTGTTTTACCGCAAGCTGACGGAAAGGCCGCCGCGACATAGTGGCGTTCACCTTTGGGGTTCTCGATACCGACAATCAGCATGTGTTCTGCAAGCCAGCCTTCTGTGTGCGCCTGCCAGGAGCCAAGCCTTAGAGCGTGGCATTTTTTACCAAGAAGAGCGTTTCCGCCGTACCCAGAACCAATGGACTTGATGGCAAGTTCTTCAGGAAAGTGCATGACAAGCCGGCGATCTGGGGAGAGATCTCCAATGGAGTGAAGGCCTTTAACGAAAGTGCCTTCTTTCTCGATGCGTTTGAGAGCTTTTTCGCCCATGCGGGTCATGATGCGCATATTTATTACGACATAGGCGCTGTCAGTGATCTCGACACCACAGCGGGATAGTGGTGAATCGATAGGGCCCATGCAGTATGGGATCACATACATGGTGCGGCCTTTCATACAGCCGGCAAATAACTGATCTACCTTTTTGTGGCCTTCAGCGGGTTCAAGCCAATTATTATTGGGGCCAGCGTCGTCTTTATTTTTGCTGCACACAAAGGTCAGGTGCTCGGTACGGGCGACATCACTCGGGTCTGACCGGTGAAGGTAGCAGCCAGGATGGCTTTGCTCGTTAAGCGGAATAAGAGAACCTGTTTTAACCATTTCCGCGATTAGAGTTTTTTTCTCGGCCTCACCGCCATCACACCAGTGAATTTTGTCAGGTTTAGTGAGAGCCGCGACCTGCGCGACCCATGCCTCGAGAGCCTTGTTTGTGGTAGTCATTACGGTGATCCTGTTTGATTAAAAAATTGCGGAAAGACATCCACATTAAAAACGGGCGGGATGTCTAAAAAACAGTTATCCAAAAAACACTGAAAACCCGCTAACCATGGGCTTTTAACATGCGTTTGGGGGGGGTTGGCAATAGCTCTTTAGCTTGCCGTTTTAGTTCCGTCGGCGCCGGCAAAGGTCTCGCCTCTTTCAAGGGATTTGCGCGCCTTAAATTTAGGCGCCACTGCCAGGGCTTTAGTCAGCTCAGGGGAGTCGGCTGAGGTGGTCTTAAACAAGAGGTAGCAACAATGGTCACCGGGGCCTTGTTCTAGCATGACCGTGACAAGAGTTGAGGCATCGGCTGTTTGCCCTTCTTCTTTGTTGGTGGGTGCGGGTTCAGGCGCGTTGGCCGCGTCGACCTCACGAAGCGAGAAAGTTTTCCCGGTTATTACGGCGGGTTCAAGTCTTGCTTTAAGATCCGCCGCCTTTTTATGCACACGGCTTTCAGTGATGGAGATAACGGCATCTAGGTCGGGTAATGCTCCGGAAAAATCGCCAAAACGGATCTTTGCCAAGGCCATATTATAGTTAACAATCGAGAGGATATCTCTTTGTGCCGATGGAATCGCGGCTAGCGTCTTTTCGTAGAGTTTGATGCCTTCCTCAGAAAAACCACACTTGGCATGAGCTACGGCTTTGTTGTTCAAATAGCTGATTACATTACTCATGGATTCTAGCTGACCAAGAATCTCTTTGGCGGCCTCTGGTGATCCACCTGCCAGGGCAACTTTGGCCTCGCCCTCTATGGTCGTTGTGCTATTTGGGTCAATGTCCTTGGCCTTATTGATGGACTCAACCGCTTTGACCGGCTCAACCATTTCAGCTTGAGTCTCAGCCATCATGACAAGTCGCTCAAGGTTTGTTGGTGATAAGCCTTGGGCTTTCTGGAAGCACTTCAAGGCCGGCTCAAACTGTCTGAGTGTCATGAGTGACTTTCCGAGAATGTTGAGCGCGAAAAGGGACTCTCCGCTTTGTCTGATGGCCTCAATCGAAAAGTCACGGGCTGCCTCAAACTGGTCCTTGGCGAACGCCTGCTCGGCCCTCATAACGGCTTTTCTTCCGGGCGCGATTCCCACATCGGCAAGATATCGGGCAATGAGTTCCTCGGCATTGCCGATTTTCTTGTTGCTAATGTAAGCCCGGATTTTATTTTCCATTGTCTGGGCTTCAGTTGGCATGCGGTCTTGTTGAACCGTCCAAATAATCACTTTAAGGAATGCGTCGCGCTCCATAGGTTTTTGGGCGAGATTTGCCACACCCATCTCGCGTATGATCGGCATATCCATAGGTTTGATAAGGGAGCTTAGTAATATGATCGGTACGTTGACAGCACCCTTGGAGCGGATTCTCTGCAGTAGAAGAGGCCCCGTCACTTTTGGTATCCGCCACTCCATAATAACCAGAGACGGTTCTGGATTCGCGCGGAACCACTCAAAAGCCGCGTCACCATCGGCGAAGTCAAAGATGTCTTTCACACCGAGTTCGTTGAAAATTGCTCGGACGGCGGAGCGTACCGAGTCGTCGCCATCTATAATAACGACAACCCCGAGGCCAAGTATGTTCTCGCCTGCGACGGGAGCGGCGTCCGGACCACCGGCATCAGCGCCAAAAAGCGCGGCTCGTTTCTCCTTTATGGTCGCGGCCGCGCCGGTGTCAATGAATTCCACTTGCTTTAAGGTTGCTTTGGCCTTGTCAGTCTGTCCATTCACATGAAGTGCCTCGGCAAGGCAGATAAGAAGTTTCGTGTTGCCAGGGAATAACTCAAGAAGGCTTTTCTCAAGAGTAAGGAGGTCTGCAGCCTGGTTGGTCTCGCGAAGATGTTTTCTTAGGTACTCTGAAGAGGTGCGGGCCGCGTCCCAGTCATTTTCGGCGAAAATTCCCATGAGCTCCTCAAGCTCCTTGGTGAGGCTGTCCTTTGTAAAGGGCTTCATATGAAAGCTTAGTAGCCCGAACTCAAACGCTTTTGAAAGGGCCCACGCCTCGGCATCCTCTACGAGAAGCGAGACCTTTACTCCCTTCAGCTCAGCAAAATTGATGACCATACGGACAGTCTGGAGTCCATTAGCATCTTGTGTGCCGTTAAGAGGAACGATGAGCCAATCAACGGACTCTGTCTCAAGAAGATTGTGTGCGTCCGCGAGAGACGAGACTGATTGCGAATTACTGAAACCAATACCCTTCGACACTTCGGAGAGAAGTTGCCGCACAGGTCCAGACGAGTCTACTAAAACGACTCGTGCGGTTTTATCCTGAAATTTAGTTTCTATGGCCATACGCCCCTGTTCGTCGCGATACTACCCGATAATTTGGACTTTACTCGTCATGAGTAATAACCCCCGATCATCGCCTACTTACTATCGGCAGAAAATTTAAGTTCTTGATGTCCCGGCCGGTAAGTTTTCCAGCGGATCAATTGGGGGTTTCAGCACAATAGACCTAACAGTCAGTGATCCCGCGTCATTGGAAAAGCTCATTCGTGGCAGCGGGATTTAACGAGGAGGCGGGAAATGGCAGAAACCACTCTGATTTAACGTCCCGTAAACGTTAGGAATATTCCATATTTTAAATATTTACTAAAGGAATCTAGCCACCGGACGAAAACATACCTAGCAACACCTTTCCGGTGGGGCCCTGATTTAGAGGACACTATATTATGAAGACATTTCTATCTGCGTTATTGGTAACCTCGTCGTCTCTGATCGCTCTGACATCGTGTCACTCAGAGGTGAAATTTGCTGGTGGAACCGGACACACATATGACGCTGTATCAAGTCAGGTTTTTAATTTTACTGCGTCTACTATCGCGGATGGAAGCGTCAGTATCAAAGACAGCGGCCGCTATACAGCCGTAGATATTACACAAGCTGAAACAAGGCCATCTCAGGTTATTCAGCCGCAGTTAACGCGCAAATCGTATGATGACGTGTTTAAGCAGGGGCATAACGCGCGGTTTAGTACCGAGACCTTCCAGCTTAGCGAGGCTGGGATGCTGGATCTTCTGCTGGTCATTGATGACTCCAGTTCCATGAAAGAGGAACAGGACATGGTCGCTACGGGACTTTCAGCCCTGATCGGCGACTTTAATGATACCAACTGGCAGATCGCCGTGATCTCTACGACCGATGAGTGCGTAACAAAGGACAATCTCATTACAAAGGGAGACATAAACGCGGAGGCAAAGTTCTCCGCCGCCGTAAGACGGGGAACCAACGGGAGCAGTATCGAGATGGGCTTTCCGAAGTCCATCCTCGCGCTGAAGGGAGAGTGCAGCGGGATTTTTCGTAATGGCCTCAAGTGGGTCCGACCAGGCTCATCATTGGGTGTTATGATACTTAGTGATGAGGACAATTGCGGCTCGGCCCCGGGCGAGGTGGATAAATGCCGTAATGTGTACGGAAAGAACGCCGGTGAGATGGTAAGTTTTTTAAGGTCCATCCGCGCGCCTGAAGAGGCGAAAATATACGCCATAGTTGATAAGGACGGAACCTGCCCCAACGCAGGCGGTACCGGGACAATGTATGTCCAGGCGGCAGCCCTTACAAACGGCACCGTCGGGTCAATTTGCCATGATTTCACGCAGGCGAATGGTTATTCCGACTATCTGAAGTCTGTTTCCAAGGATGTCAGCCGGTTAATCAAAAGACAGTTTACGCTTTCCGCTGTGCCAGACCTCGCTTTGTTTGATGTGTTTGTTGACGGTCAGAAGGTTGACGCGACCGGAGCGTTTACAGTTGTCGGTAAAGTCGTCTATATCGACCCCGTGCGATTCAAAGTGGGTCAAAAAATCACGTTCTCTTATTCACACGACGCGATTCCAATGTTTAGCAGTGTTGCCGCCCAGGCAACACCTGATATGAGCTCCGTAAAAATCTCGGTAAACGGTATAGCTCTCTCTCAAGACACTGATTTTACCTTTGATCCCGTAAAGCGGGAATTTGCATTCGCGAAGATGCCACCTGAGGACGCGAAAGTCACGGTAAGCTACATAGAGGACTTGAAACTGCTGACTCACTTCGGCGTTGATTTAACTGGCGTTCGACCAGATACACTGGCCGTTTCGGTAAATGGCGTCGCAGTTGACTCCAAAAATTACTCGTATGGTCGGACCGGCATTGATTTTCCGACGCCACCCACAGACGGAGCTTACGTCACAGTCTCGTGGAAAACTGAGGCGAATAAAATATTGTCTTATGCGGCCGCTATCAATGACGCGCGTCATGTCGCCGCGTGGACTCTAAAAGACAAAAAAACGGGCGACGACGTCGCTGCCCAGTGGGATCAGAAGAACCTTGTATTCACGCCTGACAATGTCGTAGAAGGCAAAGAGCTTTCTCTTGTCGTTGACTTTGGCGCAAAATCATCAGTGAGGACAGTGGATCTTCCCGATGTCCGTATAGATGACGATGTAAAAATTGTCGCAGATGGCCAAGATGGTATCTGTTCTCCTAAAGATAAACCCGTCTATGATACTGGTGGAGCTCCGCCAACGGCCATGGCGGATGTCTCAAAGGATGATTTACAAGACACCCCAGACACTGGGAACAATAAAGACCCGTCGTGGAAGTCCAGGTATAAGGGCAGTGAACTTGAGATCCAGTGTAAAGACGATATGGACTATACAGATCTCGCGATACACTACAAACATGAGGTTTCCCGTACAAATCATTTCAAGGTAAGTCTTCCTGAAGGAGTTAACCCGGACGGCGACAACCTCGCATGGAAGGTGTTTATCGCTGGGGTGCCAATCAAGCAGTTTAAGAGAACTGGCGCGGAGGTCGAAATAGAGGATGACCTTCTCCCACCAGAAATCAGAGTCGACATAGAGGTCGTTACGTACACAAAAGTCACGAAATAATCTGAATATAAAATGAAAAAGCTCCACGGGCGATGGCCTTGGCGCTTTTTTTTCGTCAAGTTTATGTGCTATAAGAGGACCTTGTAATGGGGAGGCTGATCGGTGCAGGCAGGCAAAAATATTTTAATTAATGTTCTAAAAATGACATTTGTGGCTCTTTTACTCTGGTGGATGGCTGCATCAGGCCGTCTATCGTGGTCTCAGATGGCCATTATTTTGAACAGGCCAGACGCTTTGGCGGCAAGTGTCGCCGTTTGGTTATTTGGCCCCGTGCTTCTTGGGACAGCGCGCTGGTGGCTTCTTATGCGGGGAGCTGGCCTGAAATGCGGATATTTCCGCGCCATGAAGCTTCAATTGGTCGGCTTTTTCTTCAATACCGCCATGCCAGGGGCTGTCGGTGGTGACATCATAAAGGCCATTTACATTATGCGCGAGCAACCAGCCGGAGGTGGTAAGACGCCCGCGATGCTCAGCGTGCTTTTGGACCGCATAGTCGGTCTTATCGGACTGTTTGTTATGGGGGTTGTCGCGGCAGGATTTTCATACCGGCAGTTGGTCAGTAATCCGGTTACTGCGCAGCTGATGAGTGGATTGGCGTTGGTGGTATTGCTTAGTGCTGTATTTTTAGGGCTCGTTTTCTTGCCATATCCTGATGGGCGAGATCCATTTAAAAAAATACTCTCGCAGACACTACCGGGCTTTTCAGTGCTCCATGGGATTTATGAGGCTCTGCGCAGCTACAGGAAGAAACCCGGAATTCTTATTTCGACCATTATGATTTCTGTGTTTATTCAGGTCATATTTTTGTTTTTTATGGGATTTATCGGCCGTATTATGTATGGGTCTGACGCCTTTGATCAGACGCTGCTTGCCCCGATATTTCCATTTGGTATTTTAATAACAGCCATCCCTCTCGCGCCAGGGGGGCTTGGCGTGGGGCATGCCGCCTTTGATAAATTGTTTGCCCTGGTTGGGCTTCCTGGTGGGGCAAATGTCTTTAACGCCTATGTTTTAAGTCAGCTTTTGCTGAATTTCCTAGGCATCATTCCATACCTCTCAATGAAAACATCTATTGCCGGGACGTCGCCAGATCAAGTTCAGGTAATCTGATACCGATATAATTCAACAAACTTGCTATTCCTTGCGGAGGCTAGAACGTTGGCAAACCTGATTGAAAAAGTCATCATCGTTGATGAAAGCGACGGCAACGTCCTTTTTTGGGAGATGCTGCTGACGGATCTTAAGCTTACGATTTTCAAGGCGCGAACCGGCGCGAAGGCGCTTGAAGTCATCGAGAAAGAGGACATTCAATTGGCGATTGTGGCATGGGAGCTTAGCTCCATGTCTGGCGCGATTCTTCTTCAGAAAGTCAAGGCTAATACGAAGAGACGCCGGATGCCGTTTATAATTTACTCAAAACGAATGTCCGATGAAGATGTGCAAATTACGCGTGAAATCGGCGTGGATAACGTTTTAAATATGCCGTTTGATAAAGCGAAGGTTAGGGAGATTATAACCCGTCTGATCGAGGACGAATCCAATATCAGCCCTCTCGAGGTAAAGCTGCGTCATATGGAAGACTTCCTTGGGGAGGGTAAACCCACTGAGGTACTAAAAATGGTTGGACCTCACGTTAGCGAACAAGGGCCTCACCTACCTCGCTATAAAACAATTATCGCCGAGACATTCCTCCAGATTGGGAATCTTGACAAAGCTCTGAAAGCGGCAGATGAATGTCTCGAGGTTGATGGAAGCTATCTTCCGGGACTTTATATCAAAGCCAGGCTGTTATCCGCCTGGGGGAGGCATAATGAGGCTATCGCGGTATTAAAAGCGGTCGCGGAAAGTCGTCCGCAAAGTATTCAACCGCTGGTAAATCTCGGATCAGCGTATATTTCCGCCGATAAAATTGAGGATGCGAAAAAAACTATCGATAAGATCAGCAGCCTTGACCCGGATTGCGAGGAGACCAAAGACAATAAGGGCAAAATTGCGTTGAAAGAGGGAAATATTGGACTGGCAGCGCAGCTATTGAGTGAGACTCAAAATGGCGACGAGATCGCGCGCTTTTACAATAGTATCGGTATATCCATGGTGGCAAAAGGGGATTTCGAAAGTGGGATAGAAACATACCAAAGCGCGATTAAAATTCTGTCGTCTAAGACAAAATTACATCTGTTGTTTTTTAACCTGGCTCTCGCGTATCGCAAAAAAGGCGATATTCAAAATGAAGTCGCCTATTTCTGCGAAAGCTATGTGACGGAACCGTCGTTTGAGAAGGCCTATGCCTGCATCGCGCGCGGTGTCCAGGAGGCCAATGTAAAGGGGGTAACACTCAATATGCCGACACTGAACGCAGTGTTGGCGCGGAGGAAGGTCTTTTTAACCGAGAATCCGAAGGCGGCGGAGAGAATAAAAGAGCGCCTTGAAAAGGCATCGGCGGCTAGTTGACTGAGTATAACGAGGGGTTGATATTATGACATTGCTTCAAAGACCCGGCGCCACCATAAACTATGAGTTCATTGGAGAAAAGAATACGCCGGTCGTTACGCTTGTTAATGGCCATACAAGATCAAGCAGTGATTTTCGGATGATGGCAAGGATTCTCGCGGGCGATGGGATTGCGGTCTTATCGCTTGATAATCGCGCCGCTGGTAAATCAGAGGCTGAGGGCTCATTTACAATTAAAGACATGTGCGCTGACGTGGTTGCCATTTGGGATGAAATCGGCATTCAGAAGTCGAGCCTGCTAGGCATATCAATGGGTGGATTTATCTCGTTGGGGATAGCGATCACATTTCCGGCGAGGGTCAACAACCTGATCCTGGTATCTACGGCGCCGGAGGCCCGCTACATTAATCCAACGAGTGGCGGCTGGATTAGTGAGGGAAACGAGCTTGATAAAAGAATGCGCACCTATTTCGCTCCGGGATTCGTGGAGCGAAATCCAGTATTATTCAATACGATGGTTAGTCAGATCCGGCAGGCTATTGACTCCGGGCAATTTACCAAACGGTCCGACATGCAGCGTGAGGCGCTCCGCGGGGCCGAATGGACATCACAACTTGGAAAGATTTCCGCGCGAACATTAATCATCCACGGGCAGCAAGACCTGGTAATAGACCTGGCAGCCGGGGAACTTTTATCGCAAGAAATACCCGGAGCAAAAATTGAGGTGATAGCGAACGCCGGCCACCTGCTTCTCGCGGAGGCTCCCAAAGAACTCTATCGCCTGGTCCAGGAATTTTTGAGGGAGAGATGATTTTTAGGGAGTGCCGGCGACGAGTCGGACTTCCTGCGCGCTGACGCCGAGATCACTCGCTATGCGCTCAGGTTGGATGCCTCTCGCGAGGAGTGCGCGGATGTCGGCGTAGCGACGGACCTCGAGTTGCTCCACAATGTCTTCCCAGGAATCTCCCGCATTCAGTAGTTTGGCGGCGTTCTCCGCGCGGGCAACTACCCGCGCGAGCAACTCCCGCTCTTTGTGCGCGTCCTTTGACAGCTGGGCGATAAAATGCTGCTTCTCGTTAAGCGCCCGCATTGGTGAGTCGAGTTTTTGGGAGATGTTGGCGATAATCACATCCACTTCTTTAGTAATCTCGGAGACGCCCTGCCTGACCTCTTGCTCCGCCTCAGTCGCCAATAATTGGACCTGATCCCTAAGGGTTCGCACCTGATTTTGTGTTGCTTGCAATTCTGCACGGATCTGGGCCCGCAATTCGGAGAGCAGGCCTCGTTCTTCAGTCAGCTCGCGAACAACTTCCTGACTGTCAGTTTGCCGTCTCTGCAGGCGTAAGAATGCGAACACGATGAAGACATCAGCCAATACTACACAAAGGAGGACCATGCCAACCATAATTCACCCCTCTTGAAGGTAATTTTTAAGAACGAGCTCGTCGGTCTCATCAATACTGACGGTTTGAACTGTTACGGATTTTTTTTTACCACGCCTTCCGATGCTCTCTACACTTATGACTTTTGCGAGAATTGGAAAGCGTGCTGGCTGGTCAGTGCGCCGATACTGTACGAAGCGAAGTTTGCGCTGCCAATAGTCAGGTATGTCAAGATGAATTCTAAGAAGGGTGCCAGGAGCGTATGACGCAGTGGTGTGAAATTCGATGCCATGGGGGCTGATGTGGACGCTCTGCGTCGCTTCTAGAGTGTCATCATCGGCCGACAGGCTGTAGGCGCCGTATTTCATGGAAACTTTACGGGTGCTGCGCGGGTATTTTTTGATAAGTGACGCGTCAAATTTTCCTGGTGATGTTGACTCAGGGACAGCCGAAGCTTGGGGGGTTGTTGATTCAATGTTCGCATTTATAACGTTTGGCTGTAAATTGCTCATAAAGTATTACCCGATCAAAATTGTGATTAACTAGCTTTTCTTGTCGCAAAAACCTTCGCCAACTTTTCTTGCAGAGTTACCCCGGTAAATGGCTTCACGATGTAGTTATTCACCCCGCTCTTTACTGCTTCGATAATATTTTCTTTTTCGGCTTCGGCTGTGACCATTAGAAATGGGAGGTGCTTAAATCTCGCGTCCGCGCGGACGGCCTTCAGAAGCTCCAGGCCGGTCATGTTGGGCATGTTCCAATCGCTTATAATAAATTCGATGTCTGGCGTAGTTTCCAGCATCTTAAATCCTTGCACGCCATCTTCCGCCTCCACAAAGTTCGTGTAGCCGTTTTGGCGCATTAGGGTTTTAACGATGCGACGCATCGTGGGGAAGTCGTCAACTACCAGAATTTTCATGTCGGGACGGCCTAATGCCATGGTGTAAATCTCCTCTATGTAGTCTCTGCACAAAAGTAATTAGTCAGAAAGAATCGAGCGGTGCTTCTTTAGCTTTTCTATGGCCTGTGTGTGAAGTTGACTGACGCGTGACTCGGTGACTTCGAGAATGCGTCCAATTTCCTTCAGATTCAGATCCTCGAAATAGTAGAGTTGCAAAACGAGTTTTTGCTTCTCGGGTAGCTCGTCTATGTGTCGACGGAGGATATCCCTCGCGGAAGCGTTACGAAGTTGAGTAAATGGATTTTTTGAGTTTGGGTTCTCTAGAGAGTCTAGCAGACTTCGGCGCTCCGTATTACCGTTTGTTCCGCCGAAATCGTCAATAGAGAGAAGCTGTACACCCTTAACTTTAGCGTTCATGTCGAAGAATTCATCTATTGGCATGCCGAGGGCCTGGCTCAACTCGTCATCCGTTGCCTTTCTTCCGAACTTCTGTTCCAGATCCGAAGCCATTCTATCGAGACGCTTGGCCTTATCTCTTACCGAGCGCGGCACCCAGTCCTGGCTTCTGAGCTCATCGAGAATCGCGCCACGAATTCGAAACTCAGCATATGTTTTAAATTTATTATCTCGGCTTGGATCATATTTATCGATAGCGTCCATTAGGCCGATGACGCCGCTGCTGATTAAATCTTCGATGTCGATATTGCTCGGCAGGCGGGATCCGATTCTTTGTGCCACAAACCGAATTAGTGGTGAGTAGTCCATGATCAATTGATCACGTAACTTCCCATCGACTGCGGTGTTTTCCTGCTTGTATTTTTTAACGAGTGATTTCATAGCAGCGCCTCAAAATGAGTTCAAACAATATTTTACCGCATTGCTGAGGAAACCTGTTACGGGTCAATAAATTGACGCCCCGCAGGAGGTGAAGACATAGCCGTCCATACGTCCCCCAACCCACCAGAACGCCCCACGAAATTACCGGATGTTAGAATTTCAGAAATCGCACACCACGCCTGCCCCCAACCTTGTCCGCACAAGGATGCTAGCGACCCCTCGGAGCCAACCTTCCGCGCGAGAATCATCCGGATTAGGCTAATGTCGTTCAAAACTGTCCCAGCGTGTCGGACATCGGAACCGCAATACATGCGGGCAACCTCTGCGATGCGACTGGCCACCCGCTTTCCTTCATCAGAGTTGATCGACTGGTTGACGATAAGCGCGCAGTCGTGACGATCGTGCTCCTCTGCCATTACTTTGATAAGCGCGTATGCGTCAGTAATAGCGTGAGGCTCTGGGGTCGTTACTACGACGAACAGGTCACTAATCGCGTTGAGCGATAAAACTGATTCAGAGATGCCCGCGCCGGTGTCCAGAAAAACTACATCATAGGTGTCCGGTAACCTGGAAAGCTCATGAACCAGAAAGCTACGACTGAGTGGGCTCATATTTGCCAAGCGGGTTACACCAGAGCCAGACGAGATGACGTCTACTCCCTGAGGCGTTCGTGAGATGATGTCTGAAATTGACATCTCACCGTCCAGAACATTCTTTAGCGTTCCTTTTGGGTCAAGACCCATTACTACATCGACATTGGAGAGTCCAAGATCACCGTCTACAATCAGGACGCGTGAGCCAGATTTGGCCGCCGCAAGCGCCATATTTATAGTCGTCATGGTTTTTCCGACACCGCCCTTGCCACTTGTTATCGAGACAATTTTGCCCATGCTAGCGTCCATTTCTGTTGAGTGGTTAATTGGGTGATCAATTAAATTTCGGTTTTGAATATCTGTCCGATAATGCTCTCTCTCGATGCCCGCTCGGGGGTGTCGGACGGAGTTTGAGAAAATGAGAGCCAGCTTACCGGCAACGACCATTTTGATGATGCATTGAAAATGTCCGCCCATGCAGGGATCTCATCGAGTTTTGTGAAAGCGACGCTGGAGATTCCAATGGTGCTGAAATGCCGGATCGCGCGGTCCTGAAGAGCGGGCTTTTCAGTGGCGCTAAGTGTGAGGTGAAATTCAAGTGAGAGACCCTGATTTTTGATTATCTCGAGGTCAACAAGACTCGCGGTGTCAACGGGATTTCTACCCGCCGTGTCAACGAGCAGAAGATCAATGCCCCGCATTTTTAATATTGCGGGCTTTAGTTCCTCAGCTCGGGTAATTACAAAATGGTCGACACCAAGAATTTTGCTGTAGATTCTTGTTTGCTCGGCCGAGCCGAGTTTATCTGGATCCCAGCTTAAAATGGCAACTTTGTGACGATCCTTTCTTGAGACGGCAGTGGCAATTTTCGAGACTAGTGTGCTTTTACCAGCACCGGGAGTGCCGAGAATCACGTGAACATTTGTCATGCCGGGCACGTTGGACCATTTGGGGGCGATTTTCAGGCGTTTCATCATCCACCGCGTGGCGAGATCACGGTAATAGGCCTCAACATTTTCACCTGATATTTTCGATATTTCCTGAGGCGCCGGAAGACAAGACAGGTGTCTTGTCAGCTCAGCGATTGCCGCGCGATCGACACCAGCAGCGTTAAGAGTCGTCTCAATCGCAAATAAATGCGGGTGCGCATTGGCGTCAGGCCTTTTATCTCTCAGCAGATCAAGCAGAAGATTTTTGACATCATGGACTGCGCCCTCAATCAGCCGAACCTGGCGGGCAGATGCAACGGTTTCAGCAAGGGTCGAAAGTCGGGCCGAGAGCTCATGTTCAGCTTGTGATGACGGCAGAGCATCAGAAAATCTAATTTTCGCCTCCGCGCCGGACTTCGATGAAACGGAGGCCGCCGCGGTTACCTCATAAAGTTTCGGAACACCGTTTTCAGTTGCGGGCAATTCCTTTGTGGAAAGAATTACAGCGTTTGGACCGAGCTCCTTTTTTACGGCCGATATGGCATCGCGCATCGTAGTGGCCTCGAATTTACGTACTTGCATGTTAATACCTCCTATTTAATCAACTAGAGCGAAACTACACCGACTTTATTCGTTTGAATCTCGGAAGGGATCTCGTCGAATGCGAGTACCACTACGCCAGGCACAAAACGATTTATGAGCTTGCGCAAATCCCAGCGAATGCGCGAACCACATACCAGAACCGGCATGGTTCCAAGCGAATCAAACTTACGCATCGTCTCGGCCACCTGATTGAGGAGTCTTTCAACATAGCGCGTATCTATGTTGAAGTAGGTGGTCCCATCCTCGGCCGATTGGAGTGCCCCGACCAAGACATCCTCCACCGCCCGATCAAGGGTTGCAATATGCAGCGTGTTGTCACTCGCCAAAAACTTCTTAATTATACCACGGCCTAGAGCTTTGCGAACGTAGCGGGTTAGAATATCCGGATGGCTCACCTTCTTGCAGTGATCGGCCAGTGTCTCGAAAATACTGTGAATATCGCGGATACTTACCGATTCCGCCAAAAGATTCTGAAGCACTTTAACCACATCTCCGAGCGTCAAACGCTCGGGCCCTACGACCTCTTCGACAACTTTTGGCGCGTCGGCCTTGAGGTTATCAATAAGTTTCTGAGTTTGTTGACGGCCCAGAAGATTATGCGCGTTTTCTCCTATCAGCTTTGTCAGGTGGGTTACGATTACGGTTGCGCAATTAACGACAGTGTAACCACGGAAGGTGGCCTCGTCTTTTTGACTTGGCTTGATCCATAAAGCGTCGAGGCCGTAGGCAGGCTCCTTGCCTTTTATTCCCTTAACCGGATCTGTAATGTCGCCCGGATCCATCGCAAGCCAATTCTCTACTATCAGGTTCCCGCGTCCAATCGTATTCCCTTTCAAGAGGATATGATACTCGCCTGGCTTTAGCTGGATATTATCTCGAACCATTACCATCGGAACAATTATCCCGAGATCTTGTGCGAATTGTTTGCGCGCGCTTACAATCCGTTCAAGAACCTCACCATCCTGTGTTGTGTCTACTAGAGGTACCAGCCCTACACCAACCTCCAGACTTAATGTGTCAACATGCAGCATGTTCTCAACTGAATCAGATGTACCCTCGGAGAGGCGATTTTTGTTCGCGTCGTCCGCGACTTTCTCAGCGGCTTTCTCTGCGACACTTGATGCACTATAGCGTCCGAGATAGTAGAATAGAGCGGTCAGTGCCAGGAATGGGAAAGCGGGGAAACCCGGCAAGAGGGCCAGTACCGCCATCAAGCCGCAGCAGACATAAAGAGGCTTCGTGTGCGCGACGATTTGATTGCCGATTTCCTCGCTAAGGCCGGTTTCAGTGGAGCTTCTTGTGACAACGATACCAGCGGCAATCGAGATAAGTAGTGATGGAATGATGGCCACAAGTCCGTCACCAATAGACAACAACGTGTACTTTGACGCGGCTTCCTTAAAGCTAAGGTTATGTTGCAGCACCCCAATAGCCAGTCCTACAATGACGTTTATCAGGGTGATGATGATACCGGCTATGGCATCGCCTCGAACGAATTTAGAGGCGCCGTCCATGGAACCGTGGAAGTCAGCTTCTCTTTCTACCTTGCGCCGGCGCCTTTTGGCCTCATCGCGGTCGATCACCCCGGCGTTGAGCTCTGCGTCGATGGCCATTTGCTTTCCAGGCATAGCATCAAGTGTGAAGCGAGCGCTCACTTCCGCGACCCTGCCGGAGCCCTTGGTAATGACGAAGAAGTTCACGATGTTTAAGATGAGGAAAATCACGACACCTACAAAGTAGTTACCGCCAACTACGAATTCGCCGAACGCCTGGATCACATGGGAGACATCTCCTGTCGCGCCATTCAGTAATATGGATCTAGTACTGGCGACGTTTAGCGCTAGCCTCAGGCCCGTTGACAGAAGTAAAATGGTAGGGAAGGTCGAGAATTCCAGCGGCTCCTTAATATAGGTGGATATCAATAGAATCAAAACGCCCATGGTGATGGATATCGCGAGTAGCATATCCATGAGTACGGGTGGCAATGGCACCAACATTAAGAAGACACCCGAGACGATTCCAACCGCGAACTGAACGTCGGTACTTTTTATCAGGTCGAGAAAACCGGGTCCAGCGCCCGCGATTTCCGCCCGATTTTGTTTGACGGCTTTTGCCGTTGCCTGTGCCATGTATCACCCTCTTTTGGAGTTATGTTTTGGATTGCGGTTTGGATTGAGAGTCGTCCGCGTTTTTTCGCGGTATTTTGACACCTTTAAGTTGGAATACAAATTTGATAATCTCACTGACGGCTTGATACATGTTGGCCGGTATTTCGTCGCCCTCTTTAACCGCGGCGTAGATGGCCCGTGCAAGTGCCTTATTTTCAATGATCGGGATTTCAAGTTCTTTTGCCGTTTCCCGCATTTTCAGCGCTAGGAAATCGACGCCTTTCGCGACCACAATGGGTGCAGGCATCCCGACCTCATATCGGATCGCGATTGAGTAGTGGGTTGGGTTGGTAACCAGAACCGTCGCTTTTTTGGTGTTCTCGACTGTTTTTTTAGTCGCTATATCGCGAGCCATGCGGCGGAGTTTTGCCTTCACATGGGGATCTGTCTCGCGCTGTTTGGACTCCTCTTTGACTTCTTGCTTGGACATTTTCATTTTTGTTTCAAGGGAAATAAAGATATAAATAAAATCGGCAGCGCCGATAAACAGCATCAGTCCAACCACGCCCCAAAGGAGCTGTTTTGTGATGTCTGCCCAATATAGCCATGCGCCTGAGAAATTAGCATTCAGCAGGGCTGGAAGCTGACGCCATTCTCCGGCCAGAACCAGATACGCGATAACAGAGACTGCCGCCAGTTTGGCTGAGCTTTTGATCAGCCCAACGGCGGCCTCCTTGCTGAAAAGGCGCGCCATTCCGGGAATTGGGTTTAGCTTGGACCAGTCGGGTTCGAGTTTTTTCCACGACCAGTTAAATTGTGTCTGTAAAAGCGTGACGACAGTACCCGCGACGGCCGCCACTATAAAAAAGGGAAGAATGATATACAGCAGCTCAACCCATGTTGAGCTGAGGTATGCGACGAGATTTTTATCGCTCACGCGGAACGACTGAATTGCCTGAAAATTCCGAATCAGAATTATTTTACTGCGCTGAATAACCTGGGGCATGTACCACGATATGAACATGGCAATTGCCGCGAGCCCGGCTACCTGACTGAGCTCGTGACTAGTGGCAACGTTACCCTGCTCGCGAAACTCCTCGCGGCGCTCCGTCGACGCATCCTCGGTCTTGTCTTCCTGGTCGGTTTCATTGTCAGACATCGCCTAAAACCTCCCTTAATGCCCGAGCAGAGCTAACGCGGTCATTAATTGGCGCTGGCTCGTCTCGAAGTGATTTTGAAGCCATCCTGGAAACAACGGTAAAAGAGCCATGTAGAGAAATAAACCCACGAAAAAATTCGCCGGAAAGCTCATGACGAATACGTTTGCCTGGGGGACGGCGCGATTTATGAGACCTAAGGCGCATGTTGAGAATAGAAGGCCAACCAATATGGGAGCCGCCAACTGAACTGCGGTCAGGAATATTCCAGACGAAACCTTAAGAAGCAGGATATTGAGGCTTCCCGAGGGTAGGGCGTGGCCAATTGGTATCAGCTGAAATGAGTCCCAGATTGATTTGATATATATATGATGCATGTTTAAGGCCAGAAAAATCAGGATAATCAGCAGCCTGTGCAGAGCGCTGAATCCATTCGTCTGTTCCTCGCTGTCGGGCATAAAAACACTGGCGGTGTTAAAGCCCATTTGAATCCCTATCATGCTTGCTGCCATCACGATTCCGTCAAATGCGAGTTTTGCGGTGTAGCCCATAGTAATACCGATGAGCATTTCTTTCGCCATGACAAGACTGAGCGTTCCGACGTCCTGCAGAGCTATTGTGACTGTTCTCTCGTAGTCTTCTGGTAGTAGCGGGTAGATGCCGGCTGTCAGCGCAAGGGAGAGGAGTATCCGCACCCGGACGGGTACATTGCTCTCGCCGAATAATGGCAGCAGAGCGATGATGCAGCTGATCCTGAGGAACGTCGCTGCCGCGGTTAAAATATCGCCCGTGTCAAACGAGAACACGAGGGCCCCCTCTCGTTAACGGGAAATAAACGGGATTTTGTTAAAAATCCCGATGGTAAATTCAATGGTTGTCTCGAGAATCCAGGGCCCCGTAATCGCCAGTGCCACGGTCATCACTATTATCTTCGGGATAAAAGACAGTGTTTGCTCGTTGATCTGAGTAGCCGCCTGAAGTACCGAGACAATCAGCCCAGTTATCAAGATCGCGATCAGTGCCGGGGCCGAGATCAGGCATGCTATCCAGATTGCGTTTAGCCCCAAGTCAATGACGGTCTGCTCAGTCATGGCATATTCCTTTTACGAGTATGTGTGGAAGCTCTTGACTAGGGCCCCGACGATGAGCGACCAGCCGTCGACAAGTACGAAGAGTACGAGCTTAAATGGAAGGGATACGACGGTCGGTGGCAGCATCATCATGCCCATCGCCATGAGGATCGCCGATACGACCATGTCAATCACGAGGAACGGGATATAGATCAGAAATCCAATTTGAAACGCGGTTTTAAGCTCACTGATCATAAATGAGGGAATCAGTACGCTCATGGGTATGTCATTTTGGGTCGCGGGCTTTGGAAGCTTTGAGAGGTTCATAAAGAGCCCAAGGTCGGCCTCCCTCGTCTCAGCGAGCATAAATTTGCGAACCGGCTTAATGATTTCCTCAAGCGCCCTCTCCTGGGTAATAGCGTTTTGACTCAGCGGGGTAATGACGCGGTCATTTATCGGTCCCCAAACTGGTGCCATCGTGAACATCGTCAAAAATAGTGAGAGTCCGAGTACGACCTGATTTGGTGGCATGCTGTTTGTGCCGATGGCCTGCTTTAGGAAGCTTAAAACCACCAAAATCCGGGTGAACGATGTCATCATGAGTAAAATCGCCGGAGCTATGCTCAGAACAGTCAGGATGCTTACGATTTTAATCGCGGGCACTACCGCGTTGGGATCGTCGGTCTGGCTGAGGTTAAGCTGAAGTTTCGGAACTCCGGTGTCGGCGAATGCGACATCATTTACTAAGGCAAAGGCCGCCAGAATGGCGGTGGCGAGAATCGCAAGTATAAATTTTCTGTAGTCACGCATAGGGTACCACCTTTTTGACGCACGCTCAGCCTGGGGGAAGGTTACGGAGTCTGTCTCTTAAAATTTTTGTGATGTCACCTTCATTATGACTGGTCTGGGAATTCAGGTTCTGTGGTCCGTTTTCGCCAACACCTACATTGATGCGACCGCCTTTGATGGTATTTTCGGAACGGGTTTGCGTTGTGGATGCGATGGCTGGCCTGCGCTGAGGGCGTGGAGTTGTAATGTCCTCAGCCGCCTTCAGCCTGATTTCAGCGTTCGGGTTCGCGGCGTCAAGCTGGCGGGCGAAGCTGTTTTGCCGCGGCTTTGGCTCAACTGTGGTAATCAGATTGATTGACTCAGAGCTGACACCAAGGAGAATTTGTTGATCTCCTACCTGAACCAGAGTTAGTCGTTGTTTTGGGCCAATATTGACACTCGAGAGGACTTTTAGGGATGCAGGTTCCACGGCTTGTCGATCAAAGGATCCGCGACTTTTCTTGATTCTTCTGGCTCGTGCCCAATGGGCCGCGATTAGCGCCAGAAACATGATGGCGCAAAATCCCGCCAATTTCGTCAACTGCGGAGCAAGGTTAGAAATGCCCGACGTCTCAGTAGGAACGATTTTCTCTGGTTTCGCGTCCGCGTTGATCAGGTCAGAGGGTGCCGGAGAACTTTTCTCGACCGTTGTTTTGGCGATGATGTCTGTCGCCGTGTCCTGCTTCACTGCTTGCGGAGCTATCAGCTGTTCCATCTTTTTGTGATCGATGGTGATGACTAGTCGGTCGCCAAGAAGTTCCGCGGTAGTCGCGAGCTTGGCCTTGGCGGCGTCTTGATTCACAAAGAGGCGCAATGCCCCATCCTCATCTGGCAGCTGGAAGGTTGCGAGCTTTCTCAAAAATGGACCGTTACCGTCAATGAACTCGCCGGAAGCCGGGATTTGAGTTTGTGGCAATTTAACCTGGAGAAATGTTCCATGTTCCTCGAGAACGACCTCCTTCCAGTCCGGGATTTTGTTCAGGCGGGCGGTAACTATAGTCAGGTCACCCTCAACCTCTGTTGTAATTTGCCCCAGGGAGGTGACTTTTGCCCTCGACGAGACCGCTGTCAGCGTTTTGACGGGCTCCACGGATGGTGTCGGGGATTGAGGGTGCTTCGGAATGTTCGCCGCAAATGCGGACGATCCAAGCAAGATGCCTCCGATAACAGAGATATTATAGAACCACATGAGAGCCTCCGGGCGTCAGTTTAGCTGTTAATTTAACCCGCGTCCTTGGTCGCGCCGAAGTCACCCAGACCAAATTGGCTGACCACGTCTGTAAGGCGAACGCCGAATTTCTCGTTAACTACGACAACCTCGCCCATGGCGACTAGTTTGTCGTTGATCAGGATTTCCATCGGCTCACCTGCGATTTTGTCCAACTCAATGACGGAGCCTTGACCGAGCTGAAGGAGGTCGTTGACGAGCATTTTCGTTCGACCGAGCTCGACACTGACCTTCAAGGGGACGTCGAGAATCATCTTCAGCTTGGAGAAGTCGGTTTTACCAACACGCCCCCCGTCGCCGCCTCCGCCCCCGCCCCCTCCCCCGCCGTCCTCGGATTTGCCTCCCTTGCCCGCTTCTGCCAGGGCGTCGTCAAAGTCGCCGCCGAGTCCGAAATCTTCCGCGCTCAGTCCACCGCCGTCCATTGCCATAATGTGTCTCCTATGTTTTTTTTTATTTTATTTATCCAAGAACGTCTGTGATCTTTATCGCTCGATTACCTTTTGCCAGGCCTGGAATTCCCTTAAATTTCGGAAGGCCCTCAACTAAAACATCCAGTGGGAGGGTGGCATCAGAGTGCAGCTGGATGATGTCACCCGGCTCAAGCTCTATAAGATCCCGGACCGTGATGTCAGCGCTTCCAAGTTTAACGAGCATGTTGGCTGTAGTGCCCATAATTTGTTCTTTAATCCGGTTAATCCAGATAAAGTCCACTTCAAGCTGCTCGCTCTGGAATCCTACGGAGAGTTTTGACTTAATTGGTTCAAGTGTCGCGTACGGTATAACTATTTTTATCGTACCGCTGACCTTCTCTAGCTCGATGTCAAATGTTGTGGCGATGACGACGTCTGATGGTGGGACTACGGCCACGAATTGAGGGTTGATTTCCGTCCGGCTGTAGCCGACTTTAAGCGGGTAGACAGGCTCCCACGCTTTCTCCAGGTCATCAATCGCGATGAGAACTACACGGCGGGCTATTTTGATCTCTATTTGGGTAAAATCCTTACCCTCGATTTTGGTGTAAGGGACATCATTTCCGCCAAAGAAGCTGTCCACCAAGGCATAAAGCAGCTTGGACTCGATAACCATCACGGCCGCTCCGCGCAGCGGGTCAAGCCTGAGGATGTTCAGACATGATGGCAGTGGAAGAGAGTTCATGAACTCGGAGAATTTTAACGGCCCGGTGGAGTTGACCGATATATTCGCCATTTTTCTGAGCGAATTTGAAAGCGACATCCGGAAAAGACGAATGAAACGGTCATGAATAATATCAAGAGTGGGCATTCTTCCACGGATAATACGATCCTGGTTAGCCAAGTCATACTGGACGACTCCAGCTCCACCGGCCCCACCGCCGCCTTCCCCGCCAGGGGTATCCATGCGGTTGTCAGACACCGCTGAAAGCAACGAATCCACTTCATTTTGTGAGAGAACCTGATTCATCATGCGCTCCGAGGCAAATGTTGTCGGGGGTTAACCACATAAAACCTCACTCGATCAGTATGTCTGTGATAAATACGTTGGTAATTTTCTTATCAAGGTACTGATTAACGCGGTTCTTAATTTCCAGCCTGAGCTGATCTTTTCCGTCGGGGCTCAAAAGATGCTCTCTTGTCTTGCGGCTGACGATTGAGACAATCGCGTCACGCAATTGGCTGTCTCGGGCCCGAAGCTCCGGACGCTGCTCCTCATTTGGGAATTCAAGGCGTATTTCCATCCGGACGTAACGGTTTTCAAGTGGGTTACCGAGATTGAGGTGAAATGGCTTCATGTCATACATGACGCCGATGCCGTTATATCTTTCGGGGGCGGCGCCTTCTTTGCCGGCTTCTTTGCCGGCTTCTTTTTTCTCGCCTTCTTTGCCGGCTTCTTTGCCGGCTTCTTTTTTCTCGCCTTCTTTGCCGTGTTCTCCCTTAGCAGCGCCTTCTTTGCCGGCTTCTTTTTTCTCGCCTTCTTTGCCGTGTTCTCCCTTAGCAGCGCCTTCTTTGCCAGCT
>CANILH010000010.1 GCA_947468665.1 Oligoflexales bacterium
GGAGTTTAATTTAGGAATTTTCGGGAGCCTTTTTGGCGGATTCGCCAGAATCTTTGGTGGCATCGGCCGCGGAGTTCTTGGTGCCGGCCGCGGAATTCTTAGTGCAGGTGGCGGCATACTTCGCGGTGCCGGTGGTCTTCTTGGTGGCGTTGTCCGCGGCGCGGGAGGTCTTCTCGGCGGCGCCGGTGGAGGCCTTATGAGTATAATCATGAGGTTATTCGGTGGCGGTGGCTGAGAATAATATCCTCAGTATTTGGAAACAAAAAATCCCGCGCGTAGCTTTTAGTTACGCGCGGGATTTTAATTATCGCTCAGATCAATACTCTGGCGGAACGACGAAGTTACTGAGGGCGCTGTACCAGCGTCCGTGTGACATGTCGCTGTCTCCATGCTCAAGTCCGAACGGCAGCGGGCGATTCAGATAATCCATCGTGAAGCGGGTATAACCATCAGAAAGACCCCGGTCCGGGCGATCCGTGCCCCAGCTGTTTTTAACGACAAGAGTTTTGACGTCGCCGTCAAGAGCAGCTTGTTTTAACTCTGGGGAAACGTCGCCCTCACCGATGGAACCGATATTGGGTACATTATCAACTGTGTAATCTTCTAGTACGATCAGGTGACCGCCCTGGCCTGTGGATAAGCCTTTTTGAATATAGAGATCATACTCGAAGGTCGCTTTATTCTCGGTGTTGAGCGCGGAGAATTCAACCATGGAACTCATGATCACGGGTTTTTTGTCGTTTACGGCCTTCAAAACGCGGTGCAAAAGCTGAGCGCGCTGGCGTTTCATGAAAAATCCTTCGCTCGCGTCTTTGCCGAATAGCTGTGGATAGTTAACTGAGGTCCAGCCATGGCGACCGCCAGAGATCTCATCAGCGAGAGTGATGTCGCTGCCATCACCCCATTTGTTTGTCTTCAATTCTGTCGCGGCGTGAGATTGCTGAAGTTTCTCGGTCATGTTGACGTCAAATGCCTGATCGAGAGCTGCCATAATGCTCTCTTTGGTGCGGGTTCGCAGATTCTTGAGAGAGCCCGTCGAAAGAGCCTCGTTAATGGCGGACTCTGCCTGCCGCTGTCTATAAGACATCTGCTCGTCAGCTTCAGTGGGGATGAAGTCGCCTTCAATCATGTAGCCCTGCTGGCGTATGATTTGGCTTGCGCTCCACCAGCTGCCGCTGGTGTCGATTTTTTCAGTTGTGCCGCGGCTGATTTTGTTAAACCAATCCCAGTATGTCCAGTACGACTCCGAGAGGTTCACGTTCTCGCCACTTGCCGCAAGGTGGAGTGATTCTGCCCATGTCGAAGTGGCATAGAGCCAACAGTTTCCGATGGATTGACGTTTAACCGGTGTGTGTTCGATGTCTGAAACGTCGAGCTTGGAGTTATTTTTTGTCTGGCCACAGCCGCTCATCCACGGTGAAAGCGCGAAGGCACTCAGGATTATGAGAACTGAATGAGACGATTGGATTTTCATGTCTAAACCCTTAAATAGGCGGTTGGCATTCTAATTAGAACGCTTAAAAAGATAGTCTCAACTAACATAAAAATGCGCGTGAGGTCTATAACTATAAAATCGCTATTCAACGCCCGCCAACGTCCGGTTTTGACCTTGCTCTCTTATGGGGGTATATTATTGGAAAATAAAGACTTTATGAGCTTTTTACGGGTGTTGAGCCCGATCAAATTGTATAGCGGCGAGGGGTAACCGGGATGGGAATGAATCTGAGACGTGTCGTCACTGGGTTGGTGCTGTTAGGGTTTATGCTGGTAGCGGGTTTGACACCAAGTCGCGCGCGCGCCGCAACTGAGTCCAAAGTGAACGCTCCTGTCGCGGTGACAACCGCGGCCGAAAAGGGTGAGCTCGCTAAGGGTGACGTCGTCACATCGGTACAAACGACTGATACGAGTGGCGAGCCTGGAGTTTTGTCCAGGGCTTGGCACTCAGGGTTTGTCGTGTTTTCAACGTTGCTGTTATTGATTGGCTCCTCCATTGCCTGCTGGGTGATCATCGTCACCAAGTGGAAGGAGATGAGCAAAATCAATTCGTCCAATGAGGCGTTTATAAAATCATTCTGGGAGTCAAGATCACTGAACGACTTGAACAGCAGGCTTCAGGAGTACCAGTATAGTCCCTCCCGCGAGGTATTCAGAAGCGGCTATGCGGAACTGGCGCGCAGCAATCAGATGCGGGAGCAGACATCATCAAATGAGATCGCCATTGGCGCGGCCATGGACAATCTCAACAGGACACTTCAGAAGGCGAAGATCCTTGAACGCAAACGTCTTGAGGTGAATCTGAATTGGCTCGCGATCATCGCGTCAGTTTCGCCATTTGTCGGGCTGTTTGGAACGGTTTGGGGGATTATGAACTCCTTTGAGGGGATTGCCCGCTCAGGAAGTGCCAGTCTGGCAGCGGTCGCTCCTGGTATCGCGGAGGCTCTGACCTCAACGGCCTTTGGTCTGGCAGCGGCGATTCCCGCCGTGATCGGCTATAATATGTTCAACGGCAAGCTTCGCTTTCAGATGATGTCGATTGATGGGTTTTGCGCCGATTTTCTTAATATCGTGGAGCGTTATCTCGTGACTGAGAAAACCAAGGGTGCTGAGAAGGCTTAATTGACGAGAATTCTCCGCGGAGGAGTAGACCATGGCGCTGGGAAATATTAATTTTAATCAGGGTGATGACTACAGCGGTGACATCGCTGAGATTAACGTCATCCCGCTTGTGGACGTTCTGCTGGTTTTATTGATTATCTTCATGGTGGCGGCTCCGATCAGTATCGGTGGTATTAATATTGACCTGCCGATAAGCAAGGCCCGCGGCACCATGTCAGATGAGGACCGCGTAGTTCTGTCCGTTAATAAGGACGGCGAGTTCTGGATGGATAAGTCGCATGTTCCAGCGAGCGCTCTCGGCGAGAAGCTCAAGGCAATGTACCAATTTCGTGAGCGTAAGGAAATTTTCATCCGTGCTGACCGCGGTGTCGTTTATAGCGCTGTTATCGACGCGATGAGCGCAGCGAAACTCGCGGGTGTTACAAAAATATCCATGCTGACTCAACCACCAAAAGCCGGGTAAACCATGGCCGCAGTAACCGCCAAACCAGCTTTTAGGTATGACTTCGGTCCCGGACTGCTCAAGAGGGTCGAGCATGTCGGAATGCCGGCTGATCGTCGTTATCTCAAAATTGTTTTGGGTGTCACGGCGTTGGCACACCTAATTATTTTAGTGCTGAACCCCAATTGGTTTTTCTCGCCCCCAAGAATCGACATGGAAGAAAGCACGTCGGTTGATATGGATTTCATGAATGATCTTTCTATGAAGGCTCCCCAGGAAACCGCGCTGCCGAATGCCAAAAAATCAGAGGACGTCGCCGTTCCGGCTAATCTTCTGCCGCAGCTTCCGAAGAAATTCGAGGTGGAGGACCAGAAGAAGGTCGAGGAAAAAACCATCGCCGAGGAGAAGGATCCCAAGGCCGAGGAGGCTTTGGCGAAGAAGGAAGTGGCGACGCCTGAAAAAGAGGAAACACCGAAAACCAAAGAAGATCCCAATAAGGTGACCAAGGAAGATCTCCTCAAACGTCTCGCGGTTGAGAAGTTAAAGCGGGAAAACAAAGTAGACCAGCAGATGAAGGCGCAAAAAAGCGCTCTCGCGAAACTGAAAGAAGACTTAGTTGCTGAGGACGCGAAGTCCAACTCCGGCGCGGGAGCCACTGGCGTGAGTGCCATCAGGGCCAAAACCTACGCTGATCTTTTGCGTGCGGCCGTGAAACGTAATCTTTATTTGCCGAAATCTTTTGAGTATGACCGCGCGCAGCTCATAACTCAGCTGAGTGTGACCATTAACGCAAAAGGAGAGCTCATGGAAATCAAACTTGCGCGCTCAAGCGGAAACGGCGCCTATGACCAAGCTGCGATAGCGGCTCTGCAAAACTCTGCTCCGTTGCCGCAGCCTCCGCAGGACATCGCGGGTCAACCTATCACAATTAACCTTTCGAAATAGTCACGAGGACTAAATTATGAAACTAAGTAACTTGAGCCTGGTAGTCTGTATTGCCTCTGTGCTGTGTGCTGGAATGATGTCCACTGGTGCCCTGGCCGCTGGCATTGTCGTAAATATCGATAACCCACAGTTCCGGGAAGTTGTTGCCGCCATTCCTGATTTCTCGGTTGCCAAGTCCTCAGATGACCGCGAGACCGCGGCTGTCGCGACTGAGGCTAATGATGAGTTGCAGAGGCTCTTGAACTTCACCGGTATTTTCAAAATGATCGGTCAGGCTGCTTATAAGGATTTGATGGTCAAGGCACAGCCATCCTGGTTCAGTGATCAGGGGATTGGTTCGGTCAATGTCCCAGAATGGAAAACAGTTGGTGTCGAGTCGCTAACTTTGGCAGAAGTGACACGCGAGCAGGGTGATTTCTGGACGATTTTGATCCGGACAATCGATATTGGCAGACGCGAGGTTTTGATCGGTAAGAAATACTCCCAGGTGGGTCGCAAGCAGGTTGTCGCCGTAATGCGTCGCTATGGCGATGAGGTGTTAAAGGCTTATACAAGCAAATCGGGGATCTTTAACTCCAAGATGGTGTTCATTGGGCGCACGTCCGCGTCAGCCTCAAAACAGGTATTTATCTCTGATTTTGACGGTTCAAACGCGGTCGCGATCACTCGCGGGAACTTCCCTCACTTGTCGCCGTCTTTCAGCGCGGACGGCAAATATGTGACTTATACGTCTTACGAGGCGGGCAATCCTGATCTTTATATTTATGACGTCGCCGCGGGTACGTCGCGCAAACTCTCAGGGCAAAAGGGAATTAATAGCGGCGGGAATTTTGCGCCGTCCGGTAAGGTGGTCGCGTTCACAGGTTCAGTGAATGGTGACGCGGATATTTACACCATATTGCCTGGTGGCGGTACCCGCAAATTGTTTATCACCGGGTCAGGGCTTGACGTCGACCCGTCATTTTCCCCAGATGGCTCTAAGATCGCGTTTGTCAGCGGACGATTCGGAAATCCTCATATTTTTGTAGCGAATCTCAACTGGGCGTCGCCCACTGAGCCTCGCGTGACTGGTGATCAGCGTTTGACCTACGCCGGTTGGTTTAACGCGACTCCCGCGTGGACCCCGGAAGGCGACCGAATCGCGTTCGCAGGCTACGATAAGGAAATCGACCGTTTTGATTTATTTATGATGAATTCTGACGGGACGAAGCTTGAGCGTCTGACACTTCGCACGGGAGATAATGAGCGCCCGTGGTTCTCGCCAAACGGACAGAATCTGGTGTTTATGTCCAATCGCACCAACGGTCAGAATGTGAAGAGCGTACACCAGTTGTTTATGATGAATCGCGACGGTAGTAATCAACGGCAGCTGATTACGGGACTTTATGAGGCGCAAACCCCTTGCTGGGGACCGAATTTGTGAGTTGAAAACGTCGGTGAATGACCTGTTCGGCCGGTAACGAGATAAATCTCGCGACGAGGGTTCCCAATAGCCAAGATAAAGCGAGCGCTGGTCCGTACCAGAGTATGCCCCATTTGACGTCGCTGCCGCTTTGTTTGAAGTGGCTAACTACGGGCCAGACTATGAACATATGAGTCAGATACATCTCGTAACTGAGGCGTCCGCATGAGCGGATCCAGGTTGTTCCCGGGATAGACCAATTTGGGTTAAAGACGTATCTCCATTGGCATCCGATCAGAAGTGACGCGCTGGATAAGGTCAGAATCAACAGCGCGCCGTTGCCAATTTGACGCCAAAATAAACTCTCAAAGAACAGTATCGCTATAATACCGATTGAGCCCGCGACCTGAAGACATGTCGCGTGGCGTTCAATTGGCTTAAACTCTTTAGCCAAGATCGCGGCGAGAATTCCCGTCGCGATGGCGGCCATGCCCGGTAAATACGCTTTTTCCTGCCAAATCTCGTTTTCGGCGAGAGCGCCCCTGGTGACAGGAAGTGACAGCGCGAGCAGAGTCAGGAATGTTACCAGCTGCCACCGCTTGCGCGCGAAAAGGCATGCCAGCGGAAACGAAAGATAAAACGCCTCCTCAATCGATAGTGACCACAAGACATCCCAATTCCCCGGCAGATACCCGGTCAAGCCCTCGTACCAGTTAAGATAAAGTCCAAGAGCCGCGAAAATCGCGCTAGGAAGAGACTGGGATTGTTTGTCGATGGTGTAGTTCTCGACGTGAAGTAAATGGAGACAACTAAGTACCGCGATCAGGATTAAAAGGCAGGGAAGTATCCGCGTCGCTCGTCTTGAGTAGAAGGCTCGTGGCTCAATGGCGCTAAGACTTCCCCACCGCTCAATGGTATTGGACGCGATAAGGAAGCCCGATATGACAAAAAACATGAAGACGGCTTCAGAGCCATTGTAAATTAAGGCGCTAAGAAACCACTTCGGGAGAAAATAAGCCAAAAAGCTTTCTTTAAGAGGAATTCTTAGTCCCAAGTGATGCATGATCACCAAAACAATAGAGAGACCTCGCAGAAGATCGATTCCAGAATTGCGTCTTGCTACTTGCATAGTAGATTCCCTGATTATTTGCATTTCGCTGGAATTTTATTACAATAAATTGAAAGAATCATTGTGGATTGCTTTGCCAGTGTTGTTCGCTGTAAAAAATTATCTTAGGAGGTCAATTATGATCGTTTCTGTCCGCCGCGCGGTTATCGCCGCGATTGTTTCCAGTTTTGTCTCATTTTCCGCTTGTACCGGAAAGAAGGCTGAGGAACCCGTTGCTCCTCCGCCAGCGGCTGAGGAAATTCCTTCGGCTCCGGCCGCGCCTGATGCGCCTACGGCACCTGAAGCCCCAGTCACACTTGAGGACGCCGCGCCTGCCAAGAAGCCGGCTAAATCCAAAAAGAAAGCCGCTAAAAAGGCTAAGAAGGCTGATAAGAAGTAATTTGACCATTTTGTTTAAAAAAGGGCGAGGTTTCTGACCTCACCCTTTTTTGTATTTAAACCTGTTTAGTGCTTATTCGGAGTCAGGGAACTCCGAACAAGCACTATTTACTGTTTTTGTAGCAGCAGTGATCCCCAGGTGAGGCCAGCGCCCACGACCGCGATAACGATATAATCTCCTGACTTATAACGATCCCAGTTTTGCGATAGCACGGAAGGCGCGCCAGTAGCGCCCTGATTGCCGCGATCGACAACATTATAGAGATGATGATCGGGGTTTACGCCCATTTTCTCGATGGCTGAGGTCAGCATGCGGTAGTTTGCCTGATGACCAATAAACCAATGGGCATCCTTAGTCGATAAGCTATTTCTGGCGAGAATGTCCTGAGCGGCGGCAATGGTCTTTGTGACCGCGAATTTTTGAACTGCCGCCCCATTTTGTTGGAAGAACTTACCATCGGGCAGGTGAATGTGTTCCCAGCCGCTTGGGGCTGACTCCACCAGGCTGTCGATAACTTTCAGGGAGCCAGGGCGGTTGGTGCAGCTTACCGCAGCCGTGATCGCGGAGTCGCCAAAAAGTATGGAATTGCGGCGGTCACTGTAGTCGACACGAGTGGTGTAGCGCTCAGCGCCGAAAATGGCGCCTTCCTTAGTCAGGCCACTCATCATGAGACCTCGCATGACGTGGCATTGAACGACAAAAGTGCTACATGCGGAGTTTACGTCAAATCCCCTAACGCGCTCCATTCCCAGATGTGAGGCTATCACGCAGCTGCTCGCGGGTATGTCGTCGTCAGGTACGGACGTCCCGCCTATAACCGTATCAATATCCTCTACGACAATATGGGCTCTGGAGGTTGCGACTTTCCATGCCTTTTCACCCATCTGGGCAATCGACTCAATGGCGCCAGCTTCTTTGAGAGTCTGCCTGTTGGTGCGGCCATGACGCAGATCCATAACCTGATCCTGTGTGAGGACGGATCTTCTGGATTCGATGCCGACACGGTCTTTGATCCAGTCGGCGGCCGAGCCGATGTCCAGTTTGTCAAAAAAATCGTTATCTAAAATATTCTCGGGGAAGTAATGACCCATACTGTAAATATACATCCGGACGGTTCCTGACTAACTAGTTGGTAAACATTCCGCCATTCACATGAATGGTGCTGCCGGTAATGTATTTTGCGTTGTCGCTCGCGAGGAAAACAACGGCCTGAGCGATATCTTCTGGTGTGCCAAATCGTTTCAAAGGGATCTTAGCTAAAGCGGCAGCCTTCGCCTGATCCGGCAAAGCGTCTGTCATGTCAGTCATGATGAAACCAGGCGCGACACAGTTGGATAGAATTCCAAAGCCCGCGAGATCCAGGGCGATGCTTTTTGTGAAGGCAGTGATAGCGCCTTTTGTTGCCGCGTACATGGACTGCCCGGCGTTTCCGGTGTAGCCGACCACTGACGCGATATTGATGATGCGTCCGGCTTTTGCGCGGATCATGCCCTTTGTCACGAATTTGCTCAGCAGGAAAACGGGTTTTAGGTTTGTGTTAATCAGCGTATCAAAATCATCTGGTTTCGCGAACGGGAGAACCTGGTCAATGGATACGCCGGCGTTGTTCACGAGAATGCCAATCGGTCCCATCTCGGCGGTGACAGCTTTTATTAAGTCCTGACAGGCGGCCGCGTCTGAAAGATCGGCTTTGAATGGCATAGATCCCGGAATTTTCTCGCAGACGGCCCGGGCCTTGTCTTCGGAGCCCCGGTAGTGCACCGCGACCTTAAATCCGGCCTGACCAAGAGCTGCGGCGCACGCCGCTCCAATACCACGACTGGCTCCGGTTACGAGTGCGACTTTCGCTGGTGAGGCTGCTGGCGTTGTCATGATTCCTCCAAAAGCTCCAAATAGATTGAGCCCGAGAGGATAACACTACCGGTGGAACCCGACAATGAGCTTTATCCAGCCGTTATCACAAGGGTTATGAGGCATGGCGCTCAGTTGGTCGACTGCTTTGTTTTTGCGCTTCCCGAATTTTGAATGCCCATTGAACGACGGACGCTGTCGTTCGCCAGATTCCCATTACATCGTTACTGGCATCCGGATGAAATCCCTCGTGGGCGGCGCGGTTACGGAAATCCTGAAAGATGTGGAGTTCTTTGCAGAATTCGGCGAGCTCCAGGTCATGTTTTGATCCGACGTCGAAAACGCCAGCTAGGCCGTGTTTGCAGTTCTGGCGGCCGAACACCAGAAAGTAGAGGCCGAAGGCCTTCAAGCCATCCAATGTAAAGCGTCGTCCAGGTTCAAATTGACAAAGGGCCCTCAGCATTTTTCGTAGCTTGAATTTTGAGAAAAACGGGATGTCTTTTACGATGGGAAGTGACGCGATATAGGACTCAAACGAGTCCATCTGGTGCGGGATTGGGCGCGCGTAGCCTATCACGTCCAGTTTTCTTTGAATGACTCCTTTGTGCAGTGATTGACTCACCGCATCCTCAAAAAACTCCCGGTAAAGGAGTTCCATGGCCTTGTATTGCATATCAATGAGCGGTGATAAATCAATCGCGTTCATATGCTTGCTGGCCGTGACGGTTTTGTTGAAAAACAATGCCGTACGCAAAGCACGTTTGACCTCGCTTGAGAGCTCCTGAAAGTGAGGGATCATGCCGGCTAGGTCTTTATCGAGGTCTTTATCGAGATCCAAAGTTCCAGATTGAGTCGATTGGGGCGGACTATTGTGAGTCATGCCCGCGCCATCAACGGGAGTGAGCATACTCGAAAGTTCGTCTTTGATCTGGTACAGAGGATCCTCCTTATCTGACGGCAGCCTGAGGTCTTGTATCGCGCTGCGGATTTCCTTTTGCAGACCTCTGAGATCTTTTCCTGTCAAGAGAGCGACAATATCCTGTTGCACTGCAAACGTTGTGTTTGGCCTGGTTAGCATCGCGATAAGCTCAAGAAGGCTTCGCGGTGTGTTAATTTGCCCCAGCGCGCGGGCAACTGCCCGTAGCTCGACCTCATCGTTGGTACGTATATGATCAAGGAGTTTTAAAACGGCCTCGTCCCGTCCGGTCATGCGCGCCATGATCGCAATTTGCGCGAGGGCGACCAGTCCGGTATGTTTACGGGCCGCCGATGTGAGGTCTGTGAGGTTTACCTTGTTTGAGTTGTTCCATGCATCCGCAAGCGTGGTCCAAATAGATTTTGGCGATATATCAGGTGAGGAAATTCCGTCTTGTGCGTCAAAAAAGGCTTCCGCTGGGTGAGGCGTCCCAGGCCTTGACGGTGATGAGTTGTCGGCGAAACCCCCGACGTCTTTGACCTTATCAGTAGCGATCGCGAGTGTTCCCTCGCAGGCTTGCTTGCGGGCGTCATAGAGTAAACCGAAGCGGGATGAGCTGTAAGACGCCGGAAATGGCATTGGGTCTGATCCCGCCAGCTTAGAGGCGTGATCCAGCGGAAGGTGACCGATTATTGCGGATGTCCACGTTGAGTTACACGAGTAGTTCTCTGTAGCCTTCGCGATGATGTCTCTTGTAAATCCATTAATTAAAGTCCTGTCATCGCAAGGCTCGTTAACGATGCCCAAAAATAATGACTCGCTGGCTTCGCCGCGTGACCACAGCGCGGGTAATTTCCCTGCGACTTTGCTTGAGCCTCCCGGCTTTTGCAGAGATTTATCTAATTTCGCGAGGATCGCCTCCCTGTTTCCATGGGTGTCAAGAGTGGCACGCGCCACGTCTCTCCAGATGGTTGCAGGGGCATCATCGAGCCATTTTTTCAAACTCTTCTCGCTGTAGCGACAGAGCCAAGCCACAGAGGAGAGTAAAGCTTTCTGATCCGCGGGTTGATCAGTTTTACTCTCTTCCAGAACACGCCAGGCAACTTTGGTCAGTTGTTCCGAGGGAAGATCATATTGGAGTGCTCGTTCCATTAGTAACGCGTGAAACGCGGACGAAAGTTCATCCCAGTCGCGCCTCTGAAGTATAACGCGCGTGATTTCATACCCATGAGTTAGCTCAGAAATATCAAGAATTGTGTAACGAACGCGCTGTGGAAGTCCAGGAATAGCAGCGATTGGGAGAAGTCTGTGCCAAAGTGTCCCATCCGTAATTCTTGCCCAGGCGCGAAGAGCGACAGTGGCGATATTTTGATCCCAGGACAGTAGATTGTTCATGATCCAGAGCTCAAATCGTGGTTTGGATTGAGTTGAGCAGATCTCAAACGACGTTATAATCTCTGCCTGCGAGACCGGTAGCGTCAATAGCCCGCGCACCATCCGGTCATCCATCGTCAGGCCGGATTTCTGCCATCTTTTCAACAAGGCAGTTCTATCAATCGATGTCTCGGCGTAAAGGTAGGCGTCGAAGTCCTTGTCGCTGATATTGCCGGGTTTCGTAGATGAAGCCATGAGTTTTTAGCCCTCGCATGATCAGAGTCTCCTGTCTTGGTGACTCTCCGTGTTATGATAAACGCACTGTGGGAACGCTATCGGACTAATTGGGTGGTGGCACAATATGAGGATTTTGAGACGTCGCGACATATCGGCTATTTTTCTTTTGTTTTCAGCCTGTTTTGGCCGCGAAAGTTTGGCGAAAGATGTCGTGGAACTTCCGATTCCCGATGAGTCACATGCTGCCCTGACCGTGGAGCGTGGCCTTTATGGTATCTCGTCATTTGATAACGGGCTGTTGGTGTTTCCGGGAAAGCTTCAGCATATTGTGAGAGTCCCTCAGGATATGAAAGCTAAAGATCGAGAGGCAAAGTTCGGGAAAATGACAGACCAGGTCAGGATTCCCCTGGAAGACGCGGCGTATCCTGGTGATTGGCGGGGCGCCTATGAGGCGCCCGACAGGATAATCGTATGGGACGCTTCAGTTCTTCAGCTTTTGGTCCTGCGGACCAAAGACTACAAAACTGTTTTGAGCACGACTGTTCCTACGGATATGCTCAAGCCACCCTCGGACCGCATGGGGGAGCCCACCGCCATGGAGACAAATAGGACGCGCAAGCGTTTTCGCGAAAACAGTCGGAAAATCTTCGGGAGTAAATTCTCGGGAATGGCTGAGATGCCCCCAAAATGGGCTAAAAGTGATGGTCGTCAGTTTCTGGTTAGCTCTCATGTCGCGGAGTTTCCTGTTCTCGTCATGAGTTGTCTAAAAGATGATCCCGCCACTTGCAGGATCGCGCGACATTGCTTTCTGGAGGGCGGACCAAAACGAGCCTCGGAATCTGTGACCGGCGTAGGCGTTATTCCTGGAAGTCGTGAATTTGTGATTGGCGACAGTGCCACCAACCAGATTGATGTTTACAAATTTAATTCTTGTTTTGATGTCGTATGGAAGAAAACTTTAAAACTTCCCGTCCGCCTTCCGAAAATGTCCAACCTACATGTGGATTCTGAAGGGCGACTTTGGGTGACAACAATGGTACCTGACTCATTCACTGACTCGAATCTTCTTTATTGGGATCGTGACGTTTGGAACCCGGCAAAATAAAGCCCCATGGTCTGGCCGTGAGACTGGTATTTTAAAATTTAGCCCCCACGTTGAAATGAATCTCTCCACGCCTCCACAGTGGAATGTTTTGATCTGACCGCGGGTAACAGAAGTTGGTGTCTTGCTGGCATTTTTTGGACTTTGGTTCATGCCATGGAATCCCGTAGGCAAGGTTAATGGACCCAATAGGAGTCAGGAAATTTACGGCCGTGCCAGCGGAAGAAAAGTTATTATTCCAGATGATTTTCGGGTTAGAGGCCACATCGCCCAGATCATAGCCGTTGTTGTCCTCGACGCTTCTTTGCCGTTTAATGCCAGGGCAATTCGGATCTTCCTGGTTGTTGCTATCGTTGGCGAACGCCTCCGTGAATTTTTTGATCTCAGTGCGGCTAAAGCTGGCCGTTCCGGAATCAACAAATAACGTTCCGGCAAGAGACGTGGTGAATCGGTATCGCGTTTCGGCCTTGAGGATCAAACGCCTCGATCCCCCGGTTGGTGATGCGGTGAATCCGCAGTCCCATTGGTTCAGCGCGTTGAGTGACGGGCGACGCACGATGGGACCAAGACTTTTCTCTTTAAATCCTCTGACAGTATCAGCGCCGCCGTTGTTGAGTCGCTCGCTGGCGGGCAATACATCGCCGTTAGTTGAACCGTGACGCTCGACGTCCTCATAGCTTGTGAAATTAACGCCAAAAGCGAAAACGAGGTTCTCTACGGGGGAAAAGTAATGGTTATTTGTGACGTCCCACCTGAAATAGCGCAAATCACCACCGAAATTATAGCGGGCCCACGAGAGCTCCGATCCTAGAATATAGCCGTCACTTGTCCAAAGGTTGTCGTTACGCTTGTCGATGAGAAAGCGAAACCCAACGCGGCCGACCGAGAAAGTGTCGGCGAGAAAGGCGTCGACATCCTGTTGGGCTCCCTCCTCGTCATTGAGCTTTCTGGCGTAGAAGGTTGAGATTTTTGAGCCAGGTACGACCGACTTAAGGCTGTGGGACAACTCGAGTTCACCCCCTTTTGTCAGGGACCACGCGTAAGTAGTGGCCCGAGCCGACTGTGACAACGACACGGTTCCGTCGATGCCGCTGTCCAGAATGCGGGGTTCAAGGTATCCAGCGGAGATTGTCCGTCCCAGCAGGGTTCTTGGTCCAATAGCTGTTTGGTGAGCTTCCTCATCGAAACTGGCGCGTCCAAACAGCTGCCTTCCCATCCCGCCGATATTTGTCAGAGCACCCTCAATATTGTAACGCATGCCGTAATAGGTACTCCAACCGGGCCCGAAGTTAACTGTTTTCGTGGGGCTTTCTGTGACCGCGATGACCATGTCGACGACCTCTGAGCGTTTGATCGCCAGATCGGGATCAAGGGGCATGATGGTCGCGGTCGAGAATACGCCAATCCTGAGCAGAGCCTTTCTTGAAGCGAAAACGAGTTCGGGGTCGTACCAATCCCCGGTGTCGAAAAACAATTCGCGCATGGCCACTTTTGAGTTGGTTTTTACCAATCCAGTGACAAAGATGTCCCCAAATTTAACCCGTGGACCTTCGTCGATACGAATGATGATGGTGACGTTCGTTTGGCTATTGCCTCTGCTCTTCGACGTAGTCTCAGCGGAAGTTGACGTATAGAAATAGCCTCTCGTCGCGTAGTAGCCACGAATCTTTTGCTGAAGCTCGACTATTTTACTTCGATCGACGGGGTCATCTTTTGAGAATGGCGTAAGTTGCAGGAGCTCGCCCATCGGAATAGTATTATTGCCGCTGATCGTGATTATGTTAAAGAGTCGCTGATCCCCCTCCTCAATGGAAATAACGACAACAACGCGGCCATTTTGACCCGATCCAGACTGGCTTTGAATCTGGCGATCCACTACTTTCGCATCCCAAAACCCATGATTGACATAGTGAGCGCGGATCCGTTCCACGCCGGCTGCGATCGCGTCAGGGTTGAATGTCACCTCTGACGCCTGGCCCTCAGCCTGGGTTGGTCTTTCCACGCCAAGCAACGCGAATATCTCGGTTTCGGAATAGGTCGTATTTCCCTCGATCTGCAGTCGACTGATAACAGTGCTGTCCCCCAATTGGACGTTAAACCGGTGTGTTTGCTCATCAGTTCCTGATTCCAGAATCGTTGTGCCGACAACCTGCGCGTTACTGTAACCTCTTGCCCTTAACTGTCTGACAAGCTCAAAGCTCACGGAGTCTGGGCTGAGAATGGTGGGGTCAAACAACTGCATTTCTGAATTAGTGAAAATTCCCGACAGGCTCCTGCCAGTCGCCTGGTCAACAAACTCATAAATTATTTTGTGACCAAACTCGCCACTGACCCGCACCCATGCCGAGGAGGAACCGGCGTCAAACTGAAATCCCTCAAAACTTAGATTAGCCTCGGCATAACCGGCAGTTCTCGCTTTATTTTCTGTCTCCGCGACCGCCTTAGAGGCGAAATCGATATCGCAAATGTCACCGGGTTTCAGTGATTGATCGACTTTGATCGGGGGGTGCTGCTCCCATTTATAGCCGCGAACGACGCAGGGCTCGCCAATATCCAGGCTGAATGTATATATGATTGAGTTGTCATCATCGGAAACCTGGCTTGCGAGCGTAGCTCCCGTGTATCCCCGGTTGCTCAATGCAGTTTTTAGCTCAGTCGATAGCTTTTTCAGAAGTTGAGCGGAGTGTACTTGCCCGATGTACGGAGCCGTGACAGATCTCAGGGATGTTGTCAGGGCCATGGGAGCCATCCTGAAATTAATCTGGCTCACGGAGGTGCCTCGCGCGCCACGGACGACCCATGTGCCACTTGTTCTTTGGATCCATAGACTTGTGAACGGATGTCTGAGGGCAAGTGATGTTAAAATGATCTGGGAATCAGCTGGATTGTTGATTTCCGGTGTTCTGGTGTGAAGGCGCTTGTCCTCTTGTTTGGCGATACCGATCTCGGGTGAGATGGACCAGGTTGCGGCAAGGGAATTCCCGCTTGGCAGAATAATCATTGCCAGAGCTATAAGCGTGGCGAAACACGCGTCTTTAAGGGAACGCGAACTTAAACTTAAGGTCAACGCCAGTATCCGCCGGAGTCCCAGTTGCCTTGCTGCCTGTGCCGCCTTGATCATTGCTACTCTCAATCCCACCTGTGACTGAAATGCTATCATGAAGGCTGTATTCTGACGATACATTTACGTTTGATTTGTCCACCTTCAATATGACGTCAAAGTCTTCCGCGATATTAAGAGGTAAATTAAAACGAGCGACTGGCTGACCCTCGACGTCCGCGTAGGTATCGATATACACCTGTTTGATGACGTTTTGCCCCGACAGGTCAAATATTTTTTGAACAGTATCCTCGACCTGGCCCGCGAGAAGATTGAGAGCCTCCGCTGCTGCCGCTGATTCCGAACTGCCCTGGCTAGACTGGGTGTTCGAAAGGGATCCGCGGCTAAGCAAACCGATGATCTCCATTTTCGAGAGGGCGGTCCCATCTGGCCGGGTCGGGGGATCTATTGTGAAGTCAATACTCGGGGCGCTTGCCCGTCCAGTGATATTAATGCCCACCCGGTAGGAGGAAACATCGCTTGTCGCAGAGATGTCCAGGGCGGGATCCGCTTTGACCGGATCATCGAAATTAATGAGTCCCCGTTTAATCTCAAAGTCCCTTTTGTAGAAAAACCGCCCTTTTGGTACGTCGACCATGCCAAGGATGCTCGGCGTGATGTTGGTTCCTCCGACGCGCAAATCTGCCGACAGCTGTGCCTGTCCCGAACGACTGCTAAAGGCGATGCTCTTATCGGCGGCGATGCTGATATCCAGGTTCATCAGGGGTGAGATTGATTCAGTTGAGTCAACTGCAGATTGCGATCTTAAGCTCTCGACTATGGCCTCGCGGATGTCAACGTCACGATTTGAGCGGGCTTTGCGAATCAGGATGCGGCCCGCCGCGTTCCAGGGACGCCCCACCCCGCTGATTTTTATGTGCCCATCCAGACTGGAGTCAAAATACTTTACGATAGGGAAGGGGTAAAGGAAGGACGCGTTGTCGAGGTTGACAGTAAAATCCGTCTCTTCGCCAGATCCAGGACGCGCGAGAAATCCACTGGACTGTATGGAACCGTTGCCTTTATTCGCGTTTAATTTTCTGACGTTTATCCCGTTGTATTTGACTGTGGCATCAAGATCAATGTTCTGAAACGAGGGCCTGAATCCCGTGAAGCCCAAGTTGATATCTGAGGCCCCTACCCCATCGGTATTGTTCTTGACGGTGATGTCTACATTTGGGTTTTCAATAGAGCCTTTGATCCCGCCTTTCAAAGCAATCGTTCCGGACGCCGTCTCGATTCCTGCCGTGAAAAGACGGAGAGCTTCGACGTCCACTTTACCGTCTATTGTCAGCCCTATCTGTGATGGGGGGCGGTGATCTTTGAGCCCTACGCGAATCTCGCCGACGCTGCTGGTGATCGTGACGGGTTGGTTGTCGGCAATTGTCCAATCTTTTCCGTCAAAATAAATTCTGGATGGATAGGCGGACCGAAAGTCTATCCGTTGGCCACTGCGGGAGGTTGGGGAGTAATATCGAAGCCGAAGATCCTTGAATTCAAGCTCACCTTTGCTTTCCCACCATTTTTGAAACGTTCCCCGCAGGTTCCAGGTGGCGCTAAGATATGCGTAGTTTCGCGCGTCCTGGCTCATGCCCTCCGGAAGCCACGGTCTGAAGTCAGCGTTTTTCGCGGCAATGTACCAATTGAATGGAATGGTGGGGTCGCCTACATCCATGTGGACCCGGGCCTTTAACGCGCTTCCGCCCTGCTCTGCCATAATGTCGAGATTGGATCCGTCGACGACGATTGTGCTGACGATGTTGCTTACCGGGGCGTTCAAAATTTTTGATTTTGACAGCTGTAGTCTCGCGATACCGGTTTGCTTGGTCAAGGTGCCTGAAAATTTCGCGTCTCCGGATATTTGCGCGGAGATTCCATTATCGGCCGCGATTTTCCCCAGAACCGGAAGGAGTTTAATCTCATCGCCGGCATTGGGAATGGCAGCCATTTTCGCGGCAATCTCAATACGGTCTGATGGTGAAAGACCGAGGCCAGACAGGAAATTGGATCCGGCCGCCGCATTGTCCCAGGAGTGGGTGGCTTTGATATCAACGCGGGCACCAGCGAGACGGGCACTGAGGTTCTCTGTCGCGTAGCCGGTTTCTGTGCCTGTGACGGATCCTTTCAGTGATTTCGCGTAAATATTCTGACGATCCTGGATGTTTTCCAGGTCGACAGTCGCGATTCCCTGCCATCGAAGTGGCCGCAATACTGGTCCTTTGAAATGTCCATCGAGTGATTTCACGACAAACGCGGCACTGGAGGTGTCATTGCTCATGTCGCGAATCGCGGATCCAATTAGCCCATGGTCGATCATTTTCGCGCTGACATCAAACTCCACATCAAGATCCGGATTAAGCTGGAGAGAGCCCTTAGAGCTGTTAATTCTACCGCCATTGGGTGTCGCGATCAGTACGTCAGTCCAGCTCACGACACCGTCATCGATCGCTATATCCGCAGATAAGGTCCCAACCGGAGTTGATCCGATAATGGTGTTTTGAAGCGTTGTGCCAACGTCCACTTTAATATGGTCGTAGGGACCGTGAACCGTTGTTTTCATCTTGCCACCACCCTCAAGCGAGGCCTGGGCAAAATATGTTAGTGGGGCTGGATTGAATGCGTCAGAGCTTAAAATCAGGTTCATCCCGCGTTTAGTGCTAAACCCGCTGAAGCCGGAAATGTTTAGGGGGAATTTTCCCGGTCTAGTGTCAGTTCCCACAATGTGACAGTCACCGGATGCTTTGCTGAACGTAAGCTCCTTCGGGTCTATCCGAAGGTCAAGATCCATCTCGCACTGTGGCGACTCGGGGTGCCGTTTATGATCGTACTCGACCGAGGGTGTACTGAAGTCGCTGAGCGAGGCCGAGGAAACCACTGACATCTTGAAGGGATCTCCAGTGCCAGTGATAGACAGGCTTGGACTCGTTAAATTAAAGTTCAGGACATCAAAATTTACATTGAAAATTCCGAGAAGATCCTTGAATGGCAAATTGGTGGGCGCTAGTTTGAAGTCAAAGGTGACTGCTTTGTCGAGTTTTATTTTACCGGCGCCGCGGGCGACGGTAGTGTCGCCGAGTTTGACACTGGTATTACTCAGTTGGAATTGGTCGAAGTCGACCGCGAAGTCAGTCTCGGTCTCATAAAGCCTGAAGTCAAAAAACCGCGCGTCGCGGCTTTTGATATGACCGCTGCTGGAAAAATGCGCGTTTTTTTTGGATGTAACGGGGATCGTCACCAATGTCGCCGCCTGACCCGAGAAAGTGCCGCGGTTTCCAGAAATGTCAAGAAATGACCCGATAATACTCATGTCGCCGATAAGATTCTCAGAGTCGAGTCGGAGTTGAACCTCTTGGATGACGTTGTTCTTTTTGTCGGTCAGGATCTTGCTGCTCAATTTCCCGTTTAAATTCAGTCGCGGTGAGCTCAACTCAAGCTTTCTTGTCTTGAACTCATTGTCACTCATTACTCCTCTTAACTTCAAATGGCCGCCCTCAAGGTATGAGCTTGTCAGGTCCGTTAAAGAGGTGTGGGTTGAGTCGATATCAATGTTGAAAGACTTCCAGTCGTGAATCTCGAGGTCAAGATTCAGGCCATCCGCCGTGATTTTTGTGACCTCCGCGGGATCTTGATTCGAGTTCACGGATACACCTGGAAGCGTGGCCTGAACCGTCGCGTTTGATATCCTGAGACTGGAAAGTGGCGGAGGGCGGACTGGGGGCCACACAGGCGCTGTTTCGTGTTGTTCTGTCGCTGTATAGTTCAAGTTTTTTAACGCCGCCATGAATTTAGCAGGTGGCGGCCAGGTTAAACTCAGATCCTTGAGCTCAAGGTCACCCATTTGCGGACGAGCCATGAAAATTGACCAAACAGACGCTTTAAATGAGAGCGTGGAAATGGAAATTAGGTCAGTTTCCTCGTTATTATCCGTCATCCCAGTGACTTTGATTCCGTAGATATTAATGGCGGGGGGGAGAAGCTCAACCTTCATGCTTTGGTATTCCGCGTGGATCGGTAGCTTTTTGAGGATCTGCTCATTCAGGTAAAAATTAACCAGGCTATGGGTGTATGGGTTGTCGATGATTAAATTGCCGACGTAAAGACCCGACATCAGAACGATGATGGCTATTACGAGTCTGTTGTGCCGGCGCTTCATGATCATTCCTAGTGAGGTCAGGATTTTTTGGGTGGCGCGAGGAGATCGTCAATTCTGGCTTTGCTCGCTTCTGTATGGGTCCGTTTCTTTTTTTCCTCCCGCGTCTTAGCTGGGGAATCTGTTGGCGGAATGCGGTTTCTGGACAATTTGTGCCCTAGCGCCTCAGCCATTAGACGAATCCCGTGAATTGGTGTTCCTTCCGCCTCTCGCGCGATAGCCTCGATTTTAGCGCCTGGGATTTGGCGTACAGGCAAATCAACCTGCCGGAGCTTTGTCTCGAGATACTCGATCAGCTGTATCTCGGTAAATCCCGGGAGCCGGGAAATCAAAAGCAGCCGATTCGCTGTCACCGGGTTGGCCGCGAGATGGAGTGAGCGTGATTCCCCGCAGCAAACCAGAATGGAGAGCTTTAGCTCGCACGCATCCGCCAGATTCAGCATAGCGCCAATGTCATCGGCTAAATGCTCCTCGCGAATGAGGTCGCCGGAGTCGACACAGATCAGGATTGGGCGCGCCGTCTCAGCGAGTGCCGCCATGCGCGCCTGAACTCCAGCGACATCTTTGCTGTCGCTTGAAAGCCAAGGCGTGATCGCCTCCAATAGCCAGCCAGGCTTCGTGGAGGGTGCGGCAGGCGCAATGTGAAGAGTGTCCATCGCGGTTTTGACCCGCTCCCGCAGTAGTTTTATGAACGTTGTTTTTCCGGCGCCCTCCGGGCCAAATACGCACATCAGGGCGTTCGCCGCGCAGGCAAGATTCGTGATGTCGCCGATGAGTCGCTCCCATTGTGGCAATATCCGCTCTTCCCCGTGGGGTGTACGCGAGAACAATTTTCCGATCACCGCGCTGTCGGCGGACAGGGTGGTCATGACGCTTTGGTTCCTGTTTTTTTCTGGACTGTTTCCGCTGCCAGAGCCATATCTATTCCGTCCCAGTAGTCAGCGATCTTACGGACTAGATTTTTGGGCAGTCTGACGATCTCCATGGAGTCCTGCTTGCCGTCAGCGACGATTAACCGGGCCAGATAGGATTCTACCATGCTGTTTCCTGGGCGTTTCTCGTGCCACTCACGCAGGACTTTCAGTGCGTCTGAGACCTGGCCGCAGGCCAAGTTCGCCGACGCAATATCGAAATTAAACGCGGACGAGCCGGGAACGACACCGCGAAGTTTTATTAGATAGCGAAGCGCGAGTTGGGGGATTCTGGCCGACATATAGAACCAGGCGCATATGGCCAGGACCGCTGGATTGGTGGCGTGGTCCTTGAAAGTTCTCAGAACCTTCTTACCGGCCTCTTTGTATTGACCTTCCGCGATCATCATCTGCAGTAGCGCCGAAAACGCGTAGGGAAGGGAGACGTCGTCAAAACAGAGTCTGTTCAGAATCGTCATGCGTTTTTCTTGAGACTCCTTTCCCGCTAAGTAAGACACCCTTCGCAGGGCAATCATAACGGGCTTCTCCCAGATTTTGATCATTCGATTGAAGGCGGGAATAAAATTATTGGGGCGTAGTGGTTTTACCGCAACAGTGACCTTGAATATTTTCTCGTAGACGTGCTGCTCCTGGGTGTTTTCATCCTGAATGAGCACGAGTGTCGGAGTCAGGCGGACACGGGGGTCTTTTAAAAGAATCCTCATTGTCTCGTTAATGGGCGAGGATGGTGATTCGATTACTATGATACATTCGGCATTGCCGTTATTGACGAGCTCAATGGCCGCACGTGGACTGCACGGAGGCATTTCAACCTTCCAGCCATTCGCACGCACCAACTCTCTGATCAGGAGATGTAAATGACTCTCCTCGCTGACAACGATGGCCCTTTTATTTGGCCAAAGACGGTTGCCTCGTTCCTGCGTCATTTAGTACCTCGTATGGCGGTGGTTTCGCGTAAACTATCTATTTGTTATTATAGGTCTTCTTTTGATCACAGGTAAGTGTCATGGAGTAAGTCTTGATGTCGTTTAGTGTCAATTTTTTGACGTCGTCGTCATCCGGTTGGATCGCCAGCTTAGGTGCCGCCATCGCGTGGTCATTCTCGGTTACTATATACAGGACATGGGGTGTTGGAAGGTCGCCAAGATGGCTGATCTTGTTCAAGGGATTAATAGCGTTAGGTCTTTTTGGGGTCACGTCCCTATTAACGCGGTCAGATGAGGCGCTTTCAAATTCGGCTGTTGTCACGCTCGCGTGGAGCGGTGTGATTGGCATTTTGGTTGGAGATTGGGCTTTTTTTTCTGCTCTAATGCGTCTTGGCGGCACATTGACCTCGACCATTCAATGCCTCGCGCCCCCCATGACGGCGATTTTGGCCTGGCTGTTCCTGGGCGAAAGTCTTGAGATGAGGCAAGTTGCGGGATTGACTGTAACCTCAGCCTGTCTCGCGGTTCTCGTGTTTTTTGAGGCGAGAAAATCCGGTCGGGTTAATCAGGCCGGAACTAAGGCGGTTAGTGGTTCGCGGCGTATATTTTTTGGAGGCGTTGCCCTGGCGGTGATCGCGGCAATGTCGCAAGCCACAGGCGCCGTTGTCGCAAAACCAGCGTTAAATGGGCTTTCTCCATTTGTAGCGGCGTCGCTCCGACTGTGGTTTCCGGTGTCAATTTTATTTGTTTGGGAAATGGTTAATCAAGGGGGAATTCTCAAGGCCGTAAGGGGGATTACGAGCGGGGGCGGGATTGCCATGCTGGCGGTCGCCGGATTCACGGGCACCTTTCTGGGGTTGACGATGATGATGTATGGAATGGCACACGCGCCATTAGGCGTGGCTTTGGCGCTCAATTCGACCTATCCGGTCTGGATTTTGTTATGGGAGTGGGTTTCGGGGAAATCCAGTCTTGGGGTACGAGGTTCGCTTTTGGTTTTGGGCAGCGTCTCAGGAATTTGGCTTATGATCTAGGTATTAGGGCGCAGGAGATAGTAGAATATTCCTTAGGTGGCCTATGTCCATACCTCATTGGGGAGATACTTAAATGCGAGTTTTAAATTTTCGCGTGTTGATCAACGTGTTCACGGTCTCAGCGTTGCTTTTTGCTTGCGGTAGCCGCCGGCGTGATTACGGCGCGGTGGCGGCCAGCACTGCTACTGAGCAAGCCTTTCTGAATGCGGCGACTGAAAATCATATTCCCGTCCGACTTATGATGGCGGTTGGTTTCATGGAAAGCCGCCTTCGTGACGAACGCAGCTCGGCCTCATATCAATTTGATGGCCGCGCTGTTTCTCTTGCACCGGCTAAAGGGGAGAGCGCGTTTGGTGTCAGCTTCTCCGATCTGGGTCTTAGCGATAATGGACAGGCGGGTCTCTCTGAGCAGATCGCCGCGTACGGACGTTTCATTAAGTCAAAAGTTGGAAGCGATGCTTTGCCGGCTAACGCTGTAACCGCGGAAGAAAAAATGCGCTGGACCTGGAAACTCGCCGGCGTTCATAGCGGCGAGGGTGCCAAAAGAAATTTAATGGCCATTTTCTCCCGTGAAATTATGGAAACGTTGAATACCGGATTCTCAGTCCAGTCAGCCGACGGTGTGATCGCTCATCTTGATAAAGAGCCAGCTCCCCTTAAAGACGAGGATTTCCCAGAAAATGTGCGCCAGGATCTTATGCTTGATGTTTATCACTCCGATATTCGCTCCGCGTATCTGTTTTCACTGGCTAAAAGCGGTCATGGTGACGTGGTGAATCATCCCACCAGGATTGAAGTGATTCATTGTCCCTTTATCCTGTCAACCTGCCTCCAGATGCAGGAAACGGCGTCTACAGACTCGACTCCCTTCGGTGCTCACTATGTCATTCCCGGGAGGAGTGACAGCACTGTTCCAGGTATTTTGCAGTTCCTTCATCACGACGAAACGGCGTCCCTGATTGGCATTGATGGCAAACCAGAGGTCGTGAAAGACAGGATTATCATCATGCTGGCCGGTTCAAGCGGTCGCTATCTTGATGGTCAAAGAACCTTCGCTGATCCCATGTGGATGACGGATTTTCAATTGCGTTTATTAGGCGCCGCGATTTCTGAGATCTGCAGCGCGATTTCCCGCTCGGATGGTGTAGACCGCGCGCAGTGTATGACCTTCGGCGGCACCTCCGGGATCTCGTTCAGGACCCAGGCAGGCGACGCCTACTTGTGGGGGGACATTCCGGATTTCGATGAAACGATCATCGCTCCATACCTTACCGGCGCTGATGGTGTGTCTGCTACTACCACCCTGACTCTCACCCCCGACACCGTCCAGACCGCCGGGACACCTTTCCGCCTGACTGTGGGATTTCAGTCGATAGCCCGCAGGCTTGAGCTCGAGCGACTCGTGCGCTGCGCGACTCCTGATCACCGAGTGGTTTGGGAGCCTGTTGATCAGCAGCAAGTCCTTTCTGTCACGCAATACGCGTTCAATGACAATGTATGGTACGACGCGGGTCCAAACGGTACAGGCGACCAATTTTTCCGCGTGAAGGCGACTGGTGATGCCGGAAAATTTCTCGGTTGGTCCACCAGACTCGTGCAGTCCCGGGGCTTTGACAAAACATGGGTCCCAGTAGCCAGCAAGTACTGCCTGCGAAATGGAACCTGAGATCTCTCTCGGGTATTAGGGCCAGAGTAGGTACTGGTTTCGCTCAGGAAGGCGCTCCGGAGTGAGTCCGTCCCGCATTGCTTTTTTCTCTTTTAGCAGCATGTCATATTGACTGATGAACGTTACCTGCCCGGCGGCGTTCTCGACTTTTAGGGTATTCGGCTGTCTGGGGCTTACTCCAACAACGGTTAGCACATCGCCATCTTTGAAGTCATCACTGTGTTTGCGTGTGAGTTCCACCTGGTCCGTCGGCATCGCGTCGTGCAGCTTAGGCGGCGGGACGCGTCTTATTTTTTGTTGAACACCATCGGCATCAACATACGAGACGATATATGGTTTGCGATCAAACTGGACAGGATCAGCCATAAAACGAAAGCCCCCTTTCTCAAGGAGGCTTTCGGAATTTACCAAGTCAAATATAAGGTAAAAATTGCCGGGGTACATTTGGTCAATCACGAAAAATATTTCGCTTCCACCAATAATCCCGGGTGGATTGAACCGTTAGATAATCTCACGTCCGGCGATAAATCCAGTGCTACGGGTGTTGCATCCGCAGGTCCGGTTACCTGCTGACTCGAACATTGTGCCGCAGGCGATACATGCGCGAACTTTGATCCTGATCGGAGAAAGATTGGCGAGGCGTCGCGCGTGATTCTTAAGCTCAATGTCTTTGACAACAGATGGTGGTAGTTTTTTAACCTTGTTGCCGACCGCGTCGGTAGTGGTTTCGAATTCCATGCAAAAACCTCCTGTGAGAACCTGATTAAACTCTTACCAAATTATTTAGTGGGAACAAATAAACTCGAAGCTTAAAAAACAAGTTCCCTAGCCCAAAATAGGGGCGTAAAATACACTGAGGTGTCTATTTTTGTCAATGTTTTAATAGATTTCTTAGAATTTCTAAGATTTTATAGATATTTCAGGAACTTCCATGACCATGCTTCCCCAGGAGATCATCCGTAAAAAGCGGCTAGGACTTGTTTTAGCCAAATCTGAGATCGAGGTCTTTTTTGGCGGGCTCCTCCGGGGCGATGTAGCTGACTACCAGGTATCAGCGATGCTTATGGCGATCGTACTCAAGGGAATGACCCGAGATGAGGCGACTGCCCTGACTCTGACGATGCGCGACTCCGGTCGGGTTTTGAGATGGCCGGGAAACCAGGTTGAGATTGTTGATAAACACAGTACTGGCGGAGTCGGGGATAAAACCAGTCTGATTATTTTGCCTTTATGTGTGCTGGAGGGGCTTAAGGTTCCCATGATCGCGGGGCGCGGACTTGGTCACACGGGTGGCACACTGGATAAATTGGAGTCCATTTCCGGTATGAATGTTTTTCCATCTCCCGATGGCGCCATTCGTTTGTTGTCTCAGAATGGTGGCGTGTTCATGGGGCAGACCGAGGAGATAGCTCCGCTTGATAAGCGTCTTTACGCGATGCGTGACGTCACCGACACCGTTGAGAGTGTGCCGCTCATTACGGCGTCAATTCTCAGTAAGAAACTGGCGGAGGGAATTGGTGGGCTGGTAATGGACGTAAAATTCGGCTCCGGTGCATTTATGCGGGAAAAAAGCGACGCGCTCGCCTTGGCTGAGTCAATCGCCGCCGTTGGATCAGCAAGTGGTCTTAGTATACGCTGCGCTTTGACAGACATGGGTAGCCCGCTCGGTGACCGCGCGGGAAACAGCCTTGAGATTGAGGAGTCCGTGGAAATTCTAAAGGGACGAGGACCCAGCTCGACACGTGATCTTTCCATTGATCTGGCCGTTGAGATGGTCTTGCTGGCCCGTCCGGGATGCAGTCGTGATGAGACGCGGCAGCGACTCGCTGCGCACCTTTCCTCAGGTCGCGCGTATGAGACCTTCGCAAAAGTCATTGCGGCTCAGGGCGGTGATGTCAGACAGATTGAGAACACCAGTTTATTGCCTCAGTCGGCCGTCAGGATTGAAGTGCGCGCCGCGGAAGGCGGTGTTGTCGCAGGCTGTGATGTCCGGGAGCTTGGGCTCGCTATTATCGAGTTGGGAGGCGGCCGCCTGAAATCTTCCGATAAAATCAATCCAGCTGTCGGGCTATCAAAATTAAAGAGGGTTGGTGAAAGTGTTGGGCGGGGCGACCTTCTCGCCATGATCCACGCGGATAGCAAGGACTTGGCAGAGCGGGTGGCAACCCGTGTGTCGAGAGCCTACAGCGTCGGCTCCTCGGCTACGCCTGAGCCATTGATTTGGCGTATCATATAATATCGTGACATCTAGAAGGAGCCTTTGACTATGGGTAGTATCAATCCGGAGACCATCAAGTATAAGCCGCTGCACGACGAGGCAGAGATCAAAAAGCGCGTGCAGGAACTTGGCGCGCAGATTACGGAGGATCTTAAGGGTGAGGGTGTAGTGGTGGTTGGTGTTCTGAAAGGCGCGTTTATGTTTACGGCCGATCTTGTCAGGGCGATTAAGGCGCCGGTCATTGTGGATTTTATAGGGTGCGCGAGCTACAGCGGGACAAAAAGCACGGGTACGGTTCGCATAACTCACGATCTCTCCACTGATATCGCCGGCAAAAATGTCCTTTTAGTCGAGGATATTGTCGATACCGGACGTACTCTTGATTATCTTCTGCGAATTCTTTCCCAGCGGGGGCCAAAGTCACTGCGGCTCTGCGCGTTGCTCAATAAACCAGAAGCCCGTGAAGTCCCTATAAATGTGGACTATCACGGGTTCTCAATATCAAATGAGTTCGTTATTGGTTACGGGCTTGACCTTGATCAGCGCTATCGCGAGTTACCTTTTATCGCTCAGGTTCAAACCTGAGCTAAGGTCAACGTGCATTAATTAAGAGTGTTGTTGTCGCGATGAGTTGAGAGTTTTTTGAGATTCGCCATCAGGGAGTTGATGCGATCAAGGCTCGCGCGGATCTTCAGAAGGCGCTCGCCAAAGTCCTCATTGGAAGTGTCAGCAGCGGATTTCGCGCCATCAGATGCTCCTGAGATTTTACCCTCATCCTGATCTACATACAGAGGCTTGCGAGAGCGGGAAAACTCGTTCTTGACGTTTTGCTTGGTTTTGAAGGCGGAGAAGTCGACGACTTTTTTCTCAGTCGATTTCTCAGAGGATTTTTCAGAGGATTTTTCTGGGGAGTTTGATGGGATAGTAGACATGGCAGGTTCCTTACGAGCGGCAGGTGGAAGTACAACAAAAGGTCAACAGCGGCAATGGAGAAGCGGTGCAGTAAACTCTTAGTTTTTGATGCGGTAGGATTTGAGTACCGACTGGTTAGCTTTGAGTCGCTCTTGACGAAGGCGTTCCTCGTTATCGCTATTTCTCTTGATTGAGTCAAAGAAGCTCTCTTCCTTGCCGTCTTTTTCCCCGGTGTCATCACCTTTCGCGTCGGCTTTCCTGGCTCCGAAAAGTGAAACAACTTTTGTATCCGTGTCTTTCGTCTGGTTCTGCATTAGTTACTCCCAAATTTAACAACATAATTCTCTAATTCAGATTCGGGCATCGTCCCGCCCTACCCTATATGAAGCAAGGGGTGTGCCACAAGGGAAGGCCAAAGCCTATCCAGCAGAAGTAAATAAAACCATATAATATCATATAGTTGCTCCAAATCCCCTGCCGGCATACCTAAAGCAGTGTATGGCCGATTTACAAAGTGTCAAGGATCCTGACACATGGCCTATGGCCTATGGCGGCCTTGCCCCACTGGCAAGAGCACCATGACTCATGAGATAATCACAGGGCTTCCGGTGAAGCAATCACGCGAGGTGATTTATGCTATTAGGAGAGTCCTATGCCAGCTGGCAAACAATTGAGAGAGATGTTTTATAGAGCCTATGACGCGTCATTAATTACAAGTTTCTTGGGGCGTCTGGTCGCTATCTCGGAAAATGAACGTCGATCAGTTTCGGGGTTTTTAGGTGAGGGGATCCACTTTCAGAGCTTTGAGGTTGAGTGTTCTCCTATGCCGCTTGCCGTCAACGTTGCTAAGGCATCGTTTTCGCAGCGGGGCGAGGCAGCGATGGCTCGCTGGGAAGATGCAATCAGGAGGGCTCGCTCCCTTGAGGGAGATTCTTTGATTCCACCGATGGATGTCGTTAAGGCCAGCGGCCTGACCGCTATCGTCATGCCGAAGGGTAATCTGGTTTCCCAGGGGGGTGACCGTGTTATTGGATCGATGCTTCTTGAGACCTCCCGTGCCCTGGGTCAGGCAGGCCTCGTTCTTGATGACTACCCGCAAGTACGGGAAGCTCTCGGGGTGCCATTTATTGTGGACTGGTCGGACCTAACGTCGATCGGCAAAAACGCGCGCTGATGGAAATCAACCAGCATCAATAAGTTTTTGAAAACCTTCAAACATGCCAGGAAGATTGGCTTTAGCGATCTGGTCCGTGATCATGGACGGAACCAGGCCTTTGAATGTGACGTCTAATTTATATACAGCACTTGTCTCGCCGTCTCCCTTGGCGGTCAGGAGCCAGGTCCCATTGTTGCGCTTCATCAGATTGCTGTCGGTCATGGTCCACCAGATTTTTGATGGGGACTCTTCAAACATCTCGATGGTGTAGAAAAATGTTTTAACGATGTTAATCTCATAACGGACAAGGCACTTTGCCTTGCTTCCTGCGGGTGGGGGCAGTACATCAATACCCGTAACTCCCGGAATGAACTCCGGATAGCGCTTGAACTTGCCGAGTGCTGCAAAAACTTTATTAATGTTTCCTTTAAAGACGTGGGTCGTTTCAAGCTCCGCCATGGAAAGTCCTCCTTTGCATTGAAACAATAATTGTATAAACTTATAAAAGGTAAGTATATGCTGAAACTCTAATTGATGAATTGTTACTGCAAGGTGGATCTGAAATGGGAAATGATACGCAGATGAGGGAATTGGTCGAGTTTGTGGCCAAGGCGCTGGTTGATGATGTGGGGAAAATTGAAATTTCCGAAGTCGCTGGAAATCAAACAAATATTATCGAACTCAAAGTCGCTAAAGAAGACATCGGTAAAGTGATCGGCCGCCAAGGTCGCACCGCTGACGCGATCCGCACGATTCTGAATTGCGCGGCCGCCAAGCACAACAAGCGTTATATTCTTCAGATTATTGACGAGTAGATTCCATGCGTGACGCAGCCAGTGCCGTTGTTATCGCGGCGGTGGAAGGCTTGGAGTTAACCCCGGACGAGGAGCGGTTCTTTAAAGAAGAATCACCTGCCGGGGTCACGCTTTTCAGGCGTAATTTTCCACAAGACAACTTCCAAAATGTCGCTCGATTAAACGCTTCGCTGCAGGCATCCGGCGGTTCGGGTGCGCCTCCAATGGTGATTGCTATAGATCAGGAGGGTGGTCGCGTCTCACGTATCGCGGCACCATTTCCTAATCTAGGTCCGGCTATGGCTATTGAAGATGGGAGATTCGACCGGTCCGCGCTCACCCGGCTCCGTCAATACGGCCAGGACGTTGGGCGGTCTCTGAGGGATATTGGAATAAACGTCGATTTCGCGCCCGTTCTGGATGTCCTGACTGAGGCAACAAATCTCGCCATTGGTGATCGCTGTTTCGGTACGACTCCAGAACAGGTAACACCCCGTGCTGAGGCGTTCATGTCGGGGCTCCATTCTGAACGGGTCATGGGATGTCTCAAGCATTTTCCTGGTCAGGGTGACGCGCGGGTGGATACCCACCAGGGAACGGCCGTCATTGATGTCAGTCTTCAGACTTTGATTACCCGTGAGCTTGTGCCATTTAAGGCTCTCGCCACAAAGTGCCCTATGGTGATGATCTCGCACTCCATATTTCCTGTTTTAGACGATCTCGAGGCTAGCCGGTCCAGGATTATAATTATGGACTGGTTGCGCGCGCGCCTTGGGTTTGAGGGAGTTGTGGTTAGTGACGATATGAACATGGGGGCTTTACCCCAGCAAATTGCTGAATGGAAAGACGTCCTGATTGACACGGTCGCGGCGGGTTGTGACGCTCTGTTGGTGTGCCGGCACCTTGACCGTTGCTACGCGGCTCTGGATGCCTTGCGTGCCGAGGCTAAAAAAAGCCCCGCGTTCTCAGCCAGGCTTGATGATGCCGCGAGACGGGTAACCTCCATGCGGCATGCACTCATTTAATTGTATAAAACCAAATGTGATAGTTCAGGAGTCGCTGTCTCCGGATATCTCGTCGTTGCAGAAGCTGTTATCAAATAGCTTCTCCTCGATGGAGGGAGTTTGCATGATATGTCCCGGCAATTCCGCGGATCTGCCCTGCTTCGCTAATTTTTTTGTGACCACGTAATAGTTGTGGGCCGCGTGTGTAAACGTCGGATCCAGCATACAGGCAGTCTCAAAACAGGCTGATGCCTTTTTTAGGTTGTGTTGCTTGTAATGGGCGATTCCGAAGTTAAACCAGACGCGGGCGCACAGCGTCTTGTTTTTGGAAAGCAGTTTAATGCACTGCCCGTACATTGCCATGGCGCTGTCGGACTTTTTTTGGCGCATCGCGATTACAGCGGCAGAGTTCAGAGTGGCGGCGATCTGCTCATCAGATGAGAAAGTCGCGATGAGATCCAGGGCGCTATCCACATCACCCTGCAGGATCATCGCCTTGGCCTGGCCGGATCTAGCACGATTATCCTCCGTATCGATGGCGAGCGCGCGGTTAAAGCGGTCAGTGGCTTCTTTAAAGCGCTCGAGATTCAGCAGACACTCACCCATGTCTACCAAGCGACCTGGATTGTACAAACTATTTTTCTCTGCTTCCTGCAAAATGTCGGCGGCCTCCTGAAACTTTTTTTGTTTCATCAGAACACGGCTTTTAATATGCAGAGCCCTCAGACTCGCTGGCGACCTATCCAATACTTTTGAGACAGCCTCCATTGCGAGATCTAAGTCACCGGACGCGATTTGTGTGTCCGCAAGCTCAAGAGCGATACTGTCATTACCAGGATCAGCCATCTGGGCAACTTTAAGCGAGGCGATCGCACCATCCCAACGCGCATCCGCGCGGTATTTTATGATCTCTGGCATGATTTCCTGGATAAGTCCCTGGTTCTGAGATCTGCTGAGAAGCGTCTGCAAATCTGATTTGATGGCGTTGAGATTAATTTCGCCAGAACGGACCTTGAGAACATAAAATTCAAGAGCAAGCGTTAAAATTTCCTTGGAGATGTCGGCGGTAACCATATAAATCGGTCTGGTCAAAATTGGGGATGCCGCCTGGGCCGCGTTAAGGATTCTAGCGACGTTCGTTAAGTCCACCGCGGCGTCAAACACAAACCATGCTTTGGCGTCACCAGCGAGCGCGATTTTGCATTGTTCCTCGTTCTCACAATGCGTCACGTTGCCAATTGACAGCTCTTTGAGCGTGTCGAGTAGTTGTCCCCGGACATTCGTATTTTGGACGAACTCGATGATCGATATGTTTTTTTCCGCGGATGGTGTCACGTCGTCCTCGTAGCGAAATAGAGAGTGAGAAGAGCAACCCTAAAATATTATACCGCTACTTGGTGTGGATTCAATGGTTTTACGGACCCGTATCCTCTCAATGCGGTGTCGGCTAACCTGGGAAACTTCGCAGGTGAGGGGCCCCATCGGAATGCTTTGTCCGACTTTCGGCAAGTCACCGATGGCTTGGATCATGTATCCTGCCAGAGTTTCCGCGTCATGCTCGCCGTCGCCATGAATTTGCTCAAGGTCGATATCAAAAAAATCCACGAACTCGTCAAGATTCATCAGGCCGAGGACATCATATATTCCGGGGCTGACTTCGATCACCTTGGCATCTTCCTCATCATGCTCATCCTGGATCTCACCGACAATCTCCTCCAGCATATCCTCAAGTGTAATGATGCCAGCAGTGCCGCCATATTCGTCGATTACGATCGCCATATGGCTTTTGCTGCGCTTGAGCTCTTTAAAAACGTCCATAATGAGCTTTGACTCAGGAACCTGGCGGGCTTTCCGCATTAAATGCTGAATCCTTACCGTTTGGAGTCTTTCGGGTGCCGTGGCGAACTGGAGCAGATCTTTTGCCAGGAGAATGCCGACAACGTTATCGATGCGCTCGTCATAAACAGGAATGCGCGCGTGACCGCTCTCGTAGGCCAGTTTAACCGCCTCCCGGAGCGGGGTTTGGAGTTCAATGGCGGTCATGTCAGTTCGGGGCGTCATAATTTCGCGGACTTTGATCTCGTCAAACTCAAATACACCCGAGATCATATCCTGTTTGGTTGCCTCAAATACCCCGGCTTTCTCACCAACGTTCACCAGAAACTCCAACTCAGCCTCAGTAATCTGAGGGCCCGGTTGATGTTTACCACCGCCAAAGGCCTGGATCAGAGTCGATGCCAGGTAGCTTAGTCCCAGCACCAGGGGGTAGGTGACGCGATACCAGAAAAAGACGAACTTCATCGCCGGAACAGCTAGTGACTCCGTGTATATCTTTCCGATTGACTTAGGAATGATCTCAGAAAAAATCAATATTACGAGTGTCGTAAAACCAGTAGCTATCGCCAGCGCCTTATCGTGGAACTGGCGATTGGCAAATTCGGTAGCAAGTGCTGACGCGAGAATATTCACCGCGGTGTTAAACAGCAGAATGGTCGTGAGTACCCGCCCAGGGTGCGTGAGCCAGAGATTTAACTCTTTTACTTTATCACCCCGGATGTCGAGAATATGTTTGGCCTTAAGAGAGCCAAGTCCTGTAATCGCAGTCTCGGCACCGGAAAACAGCGCGGACACGATTCCACAGGTTATAAATCCGATAATCGACGCGGTATCGTTTGCGAACAAATCATCCATTGATTATGCGCGCCTCTTACTGGTTTTTGATGTTTTTGCTTTTTTTGATGTTTTTGCTTTTTTAAGCGCTGGAACGGCGCATTCCGACCAGGCCGCCGCCTTTGATTTGGATCCAGCGAAAATACGCATGAGTTTTTTTTGCTCAGTGAACATCAGTTTTTTCTCGACTGCTTTCATATGATCATGCCCGACAAGGTGCAAGATCCCGTGAATCACCAGAAAACAAACCTCCCGGTCAAGGAGTTGCCCGGCATCCCTGGCGTTGGAGGCCGCATCGGCGATAGAGATGACCACATCCCCAAGAGGCAGGGGATTCAGCACTGGAATTAATGCCGGAGGTGCTGCATGGACCTTCAGCGGGCGCTTAAAGTCATACTGCGGAAAAGAGAGAACATCTGTGGACTTGTCTTTCTCGCGGAATTTATGGTTGAGTGTTCTCATCGCGCGCGGAGATAAAAACTGAAGGCACACCTCGTAGTGTGCCACGCCAAGGCGGCGACAGATCTCAGTGGCGATAGCCGTGATTTTCGCCCGGTCGACATTATATGAGCGATAGGAATTCAGGACATGAACGCAGGCGATATTTTTCACTCTCAGAGTCACTTTGTTTTTCACCTAGGAGCCACGACGGGTTGGAGCAAACGTAACGAGTTTCTCGGAATCCTCGTCATGGACTTCGTCTGATTTTATTTTCACGGAGCCTGACTTTGCGCAAAGCTCACTCAGGCCGCTGACGCGGGGAGATGGCCGCCCATCGTTGGATTTCGCGTCGAGGTCGGAAACGGAGTTTTGAGCGCGAAGCGCCGCGTCCTTGTCAGTGCGGATGACGCGTTCAGCGAACATCAGCAGCGCGGACATTGTCAAAGGCTCGGGAGCCTTGCGCGCGCCAATGGTTCTTAATTTCGTATCTTTACTCATCTTAATAGACAACTCGTGCTGACATTGGACTCCCGTTATGAAAGCCCACAAGCAATATTTTATCATGTTATGAACGGCTACGTGAGGATCCGGCGCAACTATCTGGTATTACGAGACTGACTTAATCCATTTGCGTCCATACCAAGGAAGACCCCTCAGCTCAAAGCGCCTTAGAAAAAAGCTTGAGAAGTCATTATCACCTAATACCGGCAATGACTTGACCTCGTGAAATCCGGACTCTTGGACAAACGAGCATGCATCGTCAAAGTAAGGCTTCTGATCCGTCTTAAGCCAGAGAAATCCATCAGAGGACAGCTGTGACCTCACAGTCGCGCAAAATTCTGGGGCGTACAGCCTGTTATGAGCGTGTCTTTTTTTGAGCCATGGATCCGGGAAAAATGTCACAAAACCGCTGACCTCGCCAGGCGTGAAAAGATCCTCAAGACCTCTGGCGTTGGCGAGAGCGACAAATATATTTTTAAGTCCGCGTTCGCGGGCCCGTTCCGCGGTCTGCACGACGCGCTTGAAAGTAATATCAACCCCAACAAATAAGACCTCCGGGCTTTGTTCGGCCATGTCACAGATCGTGTGGCCCGTGTGGCATCCGATTTCTACAATTAGAGGCTTTGCCAGGTTGTCACCAGGAATCACCGTAAACTTTGAGCGCCACTGTCCCGGGAAATCCCGAAGCGCTGGTCCAATGGCGACAGGGAGAGTGCCGGCGGTTTGCGCGTCAACGAGTTTGGCGACGTATGCGTTGCAGTTTTTATCAAACTTGGAGACGACGTCAGCGAAAATATCGATTGAGCGAACCGGCATGGAAATTCCTCTGTCGAACGGAGTTGTTTTTCGATGGTGTGTAGATACCAGAAGGCACAGGACTTGGCAGTTCAGCTTTAAGCCGGATTCTGTCATCGCCCGCGAAGCGGACGGAGACTGCCATTCATCTGGGATGATTGTTGCCAATCACCTCAAGCGACCTACCCGGGAGACGTCGAGCCGACGTTCGTTTTGGCTTGCGCCAAAAACCTTCCACTGTTTGGTCTTGCTCCGGATGGGGTTTGCCGAGCCGGCCTGTTACCAGACCGCTGGTGAGCTCTTACCTCACCGTTTCACCCTTACCGCCGCCGTGATCGCTCACGTCGGGTTGGCGGTTTACTCTCTGTTGCACTTTCCGTCGGGTCACCCCGCCTGGCCGTTAGCCAGCATCCTGCTCTGTGGAGTCCGGACTTTCCTCGAATCGTGGTCTTGCAACCCTAACCCGCGGCAGTCCGCCGGACTGTCATTATGACCTGTGCCTTCTGACCCGGCGGAATGTACGGGTTGGGCTTTTTAAAGTCAATAATAAAGTCAGTTATAAAGTCTATTAGAAAGAATCTAAGGGGCCGGAGTGGAGAGAGTCAGTATTTTACTGTAATCATCAGGGCTTACAGGATCCTCATGATTCGCCTTATTACGCGTTCTGGCGCCGCACTTTGAGCACGTGAAGATCAGGACGATTCCCTTTTTTGAGTCGAGCTCATAACCAGTGGCTTTTAACAGACCCTGGCACCGATTTGCCCGGTCGCCGGGATTCACGTCCACATGCTTGCTGGTCAGGCATTTAGGGCAATGATTGCGGCAGCCGCTTGATGCCGGAGGAACTTCCACACCGCAGTTCTCGCATATAAACGATTCATTGATATGTGTGAAGTTACCGGCCATCTAAGGGTAACGCGTCCTTTCGCTAGCATCCGTCCGCGGTGCAAAGAAGTAAGTCTCGTAGCATGGCAGATGGCATTAGGCAATAAATTCAAATATTTTCTGTTGATTTTGCAGATGAAATGGCCAAAAGTTCGAACTTTGCCGACAAGCCTGCAACAGGATCCCCAAAAAAAGCCTTATGTTTTTTGTGAAGCTACCGAAATCAAACGAAGGGAGCCATCGGATCGGCTCACAGGAGTATCATGGGTACGCCATTTACAATTTTGTCGGTCGGGGTGGGACTCTCCATCGCGTTTTCCTCGTGCGGACACAAGTCCAGCGGTGAAGACGGGGGCGGCGCCGCCGGCGGCTCTACGTTCTCAACCAACTTGCAGAGCCTGACAGGGACAGTTACGAGTGAGTCTGGTACGCCAGCGCAGATGAAGGGTTGGGCTGCCGCCTTGATTGAGCGTGACAGCGGTGTTGCGCGTGTCGCTGACGCTGACGCGTCCGGTATTTTGAGATGGAGTAAAGTTAGTTTTGACGCGGCGCAGACTGCCGTTCTTTTGTCGCCGGATTATCTTTTGCAAGCGGTTATGGCTATTCCGTCAACAAAGGGCAATTCAGTAAAGCAATATTTTAAGATCGGTCGCACGTCACTTCCCCAGCTTGTTCAGAAGGGTTCAGGGCTCTCATTTCAAGGCACGACCGGTGTGACTGTCTATGATTATTACGCGATCGATAGTGACGGCGATGGACTCCCTGACGGCGTAGGGTCTCTTGGTTTAAATCTTAGCTCTTTTAACCTGGCTGCTGTTGATACGGATAGAGACGGTTTGGTCAACGAAATTGATGGTGATATTGATGGCGACGGGCTTGTCAACGCGCTTGATGATGATGACGATGGTGATGGCCCGCTTGATGTTTTTGATACGGATTCGAATGGCAACGGAATCACAGATTCTCAAGAAACCAATAATGACGCCTATTATAACCAGGGCATTGAATATTTTGCCGTGCGGTATGAGCAAGGCGTGAGCGCCAATAATATGGTGTTTGTTGTTAAGATCAGGAATGACTTGTCACCATCGCCTACAGCCGTGACAATTAAGGCTCCGACCAGTCTGACAGACGGCGCGACCACGATTGCTACGGACGGAACTACGTCGTCATGGGATCTTTCTCTTGCCGATGATGGGTCAAATTATGACGGCGCCGCGTCAGATTTAGTTTACGGGCGCAAAGTTCAGCTTGCTTCAGGCAAAGCTCCGAGGGTCCACCAGGTGCTATTCGCCCGGGTAACCTTTGGAACAGGCGACTCCGCTTTCACACTGGACTACCCCTGGATGATGCCGAACGTTACTATGAGCGCGATCACAACCTCATACACTTCATCTACAAGAGTCGTGACGTTAGCTGGCAATCCTTATGGCACCGACACCCAGACTTTTGTCTGGAGCGTATCGATTACAAATGCGGCAGGTCTGAAAGTCTACGAGTCGACGGCGATTCCTGGAACTACCCGCACATTAACAATTCCCTCAAACATCATGGAATCAGGCGCAACGTATGCGTACGAGGCGGTTGCTCAGTCTCTGGCTAAAGTACCAGGCATTCCAACCCTGGCGGTTCGATCAGCCGCGGGAACTATCAGCAATTAACAAGTCGTGACATAGCAAGACTTGATGTGTTAGCATCTGGGTGTGTATTTGTTACTCAAATGGGAGTTTAAGCGATGCTGTTCAGCAAAGAGGATTTCAAGATTACTGACGTGGGCGACTTTGTGGAATTTCTTCCCATTTTTGTTTTTATCGCTTTAATCGCACCACTTGTTATCGCGGCTTATACTCTTGGATTTGTCCTTGATCAGACCGGCTGGCTTGAAACGTCGAGTTGATTGACTCCAAAAGCTGGAGCGTTACCGGTCCGGCTTCCTTGTGGACGATTATTCCTTTTTCGTCGATGAAGAACGACTCAGGAACTCCGTAAACTCCATAATTAATACTAGTTTTGCCTGAAACATCGAGAGCGATCGGGTACGTTTTCCCATGAGCTTTAGCGAATTCGCGGGCCGTTTCTGGCGTGTCCTGAATAGCGACGCCGAGAACGATAAGACCTTTTTCGCGGTAACGCTGCCAAAAGGCCTCCATTTGCATGGCTTCCTCACGGCAGCTGACGCACCAACTCGCCCAAAAATTCACGATGACCGGATGTCCGCGAAGGTCACTCAGACGTAGTTTGGTGCCATTCATTTTGGGAAGCCAGGACGCTCCCTCTAGAACCTCAACCTCAAAATCCTGGGCTGGTTTGCCGATCTGAGCCGAAGCGACAATCGATGGATTCAGCGAGAGACCCTTTAAGAGCACCGCAAAAACGCCTAAGGCGATCAAGGTAATGAAGGCTGTGATGATCCGGTGGCGACGAACTTTAGCCGCCTTCCCGTTTATTGCGCCTGTCATGGCGTTGTTCCTGACTGATCTTTGAAGATGCTTTTCTCAAGGAGCTCTTTATTGACGTTACCCGCGTGATCACCGGGTTTTTTGTATTCCTCAGAGTGCTTCACCATAAGTTTGCGCGATGTCATTGAGTGGCCGTCAGCCGTGATTATTCCCTCAACAACAACTCCCTGTCCCTCTTTAAACATGTCAGGAGGGGTTCCTTTGTGCTTAACCTGAATGTCGTGGCCCTTAAGGTCGGTGATCGTGAACCCGAGATCAAGGTTTTCTGCCTTCCAGGCGACGCTTCCAGGTACGACCATTCCGCCCACTTTAATGGTTTGCGAACTGATGCCAGCGGCCTTGGCCTGAGCCTCGTCGGGTGTGTAAAAATAAACGACGTTAGACGACAGCTGCGTCATGGCAATCGCTGTCACAGAGAGCGCGATGACGCCGATGCCGATCAGCCACTTTTTGGAATTGGAGCGACGTTTCATTTGCTGTTAGTCCTTTTTAACGCGTTCAAATAGCTCTCCACGCGCTTACGACCGCGGAAAAGCCAGAACGAATATCCAAATATAAATAAAAACCCGAGAGCATAGGAGGCCCACATGTAGGGCATTGGATCTGTGGCCTCGCCAAACATATTATTCATGACATGCCTCCCAGGGAACGTTCCTCAAGTTCCTGTTCCAGCAATAACGTCTCGCGGCGTGAGAAAATCATGCAAAGCGAGGTCGCCGCCATGATGAAAATTCCTGCTAGCAGAACCTTCAGCATATCTGGATCCATGGTTGATCCCCCCGAACGGAGAATGGTCTGAGGCTGGTGCAGGGTTCGCCACCAGGTCACGCTTTTGTAAATGATGGGCACGTCGGCCGCGATCATAAGTCCCAGTATAGAGCAGCTTCTGGTTCGTGACGGTCCTTGTGGGATTGCTCCGTATAGCAAAAGCCAGCCACCGTACATAAGGCTCAGGAGAAACGTGGTGGTCAATCTTGCGTCCCAGGTCCACCAGGTTCCCCAGATGGGTTTGCCCCAGATGCTGCCGGTCGCGAGCGTCAGGATGGTAAATATAAGCCCTACTTCCGTCGAGGCTCTTGAGAGTTGTAGCCATTGCTCGCCTTTGGAGCGCAGAGCCATAATACTAGCCACAAGCAACACGCCGGCACTTAGAAAGGCGGCGAAGGCTGCCGGCACGTGAAGATAAATGATCCGGTAGGCCTCGCCCTGGGCCGCGTCAACCGGTACCCAGTACCAAGCCAGAAGCCACTGGCAAAAAAGCAGTGCCAGCAAAACTAGTAATAAACGCTGAGGCAACTGATTGTTCATTTTTACATCCCAAGCTGTAAGGTCCTGAATATATCCAATTTTGGGACGGGTTGCACTGCAAATGATGCCCTGGCGTTGCCGGAGTGCTCCGCTCAAACAGCCTGTGCTTATGGCTTGCCTCGAGAGCCTTGCTGGTGTTAGGTTTCCGGCCTTGTGCATAATAAGCGGGCAGGCCGTTGCCCCCAGCATTCGTCTCCACCAAAGAAGGGCGCCTCTCATGAAACTGTTATTGAAGGTCATTGTTCTAAGTATCGCGACATTCGTTTCTCAAGAGGGCTTTGCGGCTATTAAACCTCATGGCGCGACTCCTGAGGAGGCTGCCGCCGCACGCGAGACCAACAGCTCCCATCACCGCGAAGTAGACTTTTTTGAGGGCAATGGCTCGCCTCACCGCGCCCCCGATGTTAACGGAATTCGCGCGACTCATAGCCCTGTGCCGGATGATCATGAATTCGCCTATGTTCTTATGTCTGGGAGTGACGATGGCGTTCAGGAAATTAGGGACCTTCGCCGCTTGGTTGCCTCAAACCTGCCGGCAAATGTCAAACTCGTAATTCTGACCACTGTAGATTCGGCGGCATCAATTCGCAGCCGTTATGAGGCTTGGATCCCCGCGAATCGTTTAATTCTCGCGACCGACAACAGCAGTCACAATGAAAATGGTCTCTGGGCCCGCGATTCATTTCCGGTTCCGGTTCTGGACAATGAAACCAAAACCGCGACCCTGGTCGCGCACGACTACTTCCGGCCATTCGACTCGTTTAAAGCGATTGCGAAAGCGGTTTCTGGCCAGATGGAACTCCGTTCCGAGGTTTTTGTGGGAGGCAATCTTTTAGCCGATAAAAAAGGTAATTGTTTCTCTGTCGATAGCGACCGCTTGTTTGATATGAGCCCCTCAGAAATTCAGGCTATTTACGGCTGTGCCTCGATCCATATGCTTGATCACGTTGCCGGTATAGGCGATGTGGATGAAGTCATTAAGCCTCTTGGTGACAACACCATGCTCACAAACCAGGCTTCATACGTAGATCAGCTGAAAAGCCTCGGCTACAACGTCATTATGCTGCCAGACGCTGGTGGTGAATACCGTACTTACGCGAACACTCTCATTGTCGGTAAAACAGTATTTATGCCAGCCTTCGGCACGAACAAGGATCAGGTCGCGACGAAGGTTTACGAGGATCTTGGTTACAAAGTGGTGCCCGTCCGCTCCAATTACATGTCAGACCAACTAAACGGATCCGTACACTGTCAGACGATGGCTTATCCGGCGATCAAAAAGCAGGATCTTCTTCATGGACTGGGACTGCGCGAGTTAGCCGAGTAATCAGTTTTTTTATTCAGTAGATCTCGCCGAGCATGCATCGGGCGGAGCCGCCCCCCAACGTCTCAATAGTTGGGAGTGGCGCGCAGATGAACTTGGCATCCTTCTCAAGCTCTGCTCTTTGGGCGGGTGTAAACGCGTTAAATGCCCGCTCTGAGCATACCCAGTATCTTTGACCATCAAGGGATTTGAGCTGGAGTAGGTTGCCACAGAAGTTTGATACCTGATCGAGAGTAATCTCAATGACTTTCTTGCCAGAACGCCCGAGCGCTGCCAACGCTTTGGCGCGCTCGGCAGGGTCTTTAATACTTTCCGAGCAAAGGATAGCCGTGTTTGTGCCGAGGGCCATCATGACGTTGGTGTGATAAAACGGCATGCCGCCGCTGTCGAACGCGGTGAACGTAACCATTGAGTAACCAGATTTTGTGGAGAAGTCAGCGATCACGTCCGGGTTTGTCCGCTGAGATAAGCACGCGTAGCCTTGTTTCGTTTTGTGATCGAGAATGAGACTTCCGGTTCCTTCAAGAAATTTGTTTGTCTTGATGTGATTCCGGAGGTCAATCATGGGTTTGCCCTTGGCAAAGGGGGCCAGCCAGTCTGGTTGGACCTCCCGCTGGCGGTTGGCTGCCTGCATAGGAAAGAGAAACGTGTCGCCGTCTGGCAATATCGCGAACCAGTTGTTTGGAAATAAAGCGTCAGGTGTATTGGCGGTTTCCGGCTCATCGTAGACAGTCACCTGTATCCCGCGCGCCATGAGCTGCTGGCGAAGGCTCTCGAACTCTTCCCGGGCACGCTGGGCCGACTCAGTGATGGTCTGGCCGGTGCTGGCCTGAAACGCGTTAGTCGCGGCGGTTTCCTCGTTGCTGCGGAAGCTTCGCGGACGAACCATCATGACTTTGGTGGCGAGAATGGACTGCATGGGAGACTCCGTAAAATATTAAGGAACCAGATATATACTTGAAATATCCAGACGTGAAAAGGGGGCTTAAGGCCCCCCCCATCGCGTTGTCGCGAGCATGTTTCGTCAGTATCTCACGCCGTCAATGAGTCGGTATTAGGGCCTTTGGTAAGCCGCAACCACGCCATTCAACAGAGTTTTATTGCCGTCATAGGTGCGCACGCTTCCGGCTGGCGCCACAACAAGTTGAACCACGTTATTGGCCGGGACTGTGAATGTCGCCGTATTGGATACGTTTTGCGCCAGATATCGGCCACTGATGACGTCATACAAATCAGACGGTTGCGTGAGGTCAATATGAACCTGTTTGGCCGCGTCGAAGGGATTGTAGTAAAGAAATGTCGGATAACTCTTGCTGAAGAAATCGAGCTTATTGACGTCAAGCTTTAGGATGCCGTCGACATTTGTTTTGTTGATAATAGCGCCCCAGAGCCCCATCCATACACCGCTATATATGGAGAGGTTCGTACAAGTTGGCCCCATAGCCTTCACAATGAATTTATAGTTCGGGTCGTTTTTCCAACGGTCATTGTCTGATTCCGTGTAATGGGCCACACCCTCAGCGCTTTGTACCTCCAGGGCTTCATGGGGTATGACATGCTCAATCGATGTCATGAATCTGGAGCCACTGGCCTGCTTATCAGCTGTGTTCTGATCGGGAAAGAACGCCCTCATGTTCGATGACGCGTTGAGCATCCATTTTGCCAGAGGGAGCGCCAGCGACGCGTCATATTTTACGGCCGGCAGCATGAAAGCGTAGTTGGTCGACTCATAGAAATAGGCACGCTCTTGCTTGCCGTAGCTGACCTTCATTCCTGCCAGGCCATAGTAATCCCATCCGCCGTAGCTTTTGGAAATCGCGCCGAGGTTGTCCCGGTTGTTTTTGCGGATCCAGTCAATATATTTTGTGGTGCTGTAGTTTGTGCCTGTCTCTGCGTTGATTCTTGCAGCGATGTAAGGGCCGAATTGTGTGAAGTTGTCGTAGAACTTACTGGTCGTGCTTTTCTCGTAGTAATCAAGTGCCCATTTCGCGGCGGTGAGATATTTTGGGTCGCCAAATTTCTTAAAGGCGTAGTACTCAACCAAAGCCATGCCCAGTCCGGCATCTATGGTGTTTATACCGCTGTCCTTGCGCCTGTCTGTTTTGCCGGTAGTAAAGCTGTAGCCCGTGTAGTCAAAATTCGCGTTTGGGCCGCCCAGGGCTACGATCATATTGTAATAAGAATCCGAGATACCTTGGAGTCTCGAGTCCATGCCTGGTGCATTGGGGTAGATATCCCCAAGCATGAAGTATAAGGCGTTTGCCGTTACGTCAAACCACCATGCGCTGAAATCTGGCTGGTAGTACTGAAGCACCAGAGTCTTGGTAACCGGATGCCAGTATGCGCTCAATTGATCAAGATAGTCATAGGTATTGCTTCCTGACTTAAAGGCGGTCATGTCGGTGCCGACAACCGAAGAGCTGAATACGATAGCGACATCGTCCAGGAGGTTATGGAATCCGAGGCGTTGGTCGCCGTAGTAATCCGCCATCGTGAAGACTGGTTTACCGTATTGAATGTAATCATTATTCCAAGCAACTGTAGGCCCGATGCCCGGCTGGCTCCAGTCCATGATGAAATTTACGAAGTCTTTTGTTCGCTGTTTAAAATCAAAATAAGCGTAGTTTTTGGGGATCTTAGGGAAGTCCGTAAGGATATTCTTCTGAGGGATGGGGGGCGCTGGCGCTGGCACTGCGGGCTGATCAGCGAGGGCTGCAATTAGATATCCAGTGGCTGCGGGGACGGCCGCGGATTTAACGGTGCTCGTGGTAGCCTTGGACTTTGTCCACTGACTGAGAGCGGGAGTGGCCAGGTTGATCCTGACGCCGTTTCTCATGACATAGAGATTGACGGCGTAAACCGACAAATTAAACGTGGGGCCTTTATTGTTATAAAGGTTGACGTAAACACTTGTTGTACCGTTGGCTATGGTGTTGTTTATGGCGCTTGCTACGCCAAGAGCGCTGTTGATCCAGACACGGCCAAGGTTTGCGTATGGCGCGATGTTTGAGTCAAAAGCATAAAATAAGCTGTTTTGCGCCTGCATGATAAAAAACGCCTGTCCCTGAAAACCGGCATCACTGCCGGAGAGGTTGGCGTTTATTTCCGCGTAGAGTTTATCTCCAAGGGTAATGCCGTAGTTTGAAAGCGGAAGATTTACCGACATGTAGCCGCCATTTGGGATGCTTGCTACCGTCTCAGACCTTGCTGGGATCGCGGGTTCTGTTTGCTTTGAGAGGCCGGAGACATTTGTCCAGGAGGATAGATCAGGAAGTTTGATGGTGATTTTTTTCCCGCCGCGGATCACATAAAGGCGCACTCCGTATACGGTCAGCTTAAAATTGGTGGACTTAAGATTGTAGAGATTGACGTTAAGAGTCTGGACGGCACTTGTGATCGTATTGCCGTCACCCGCGGTGACCGGCACACCGAGGATTGTGGTTCGTTTGCCTGAGGCGAAAGGAGATATGTCGGTGTTGTAGGCCAGTAATTTCCCGTCCTGGCGCTGGATCAGAAAATAAGGCTGCGCCTCGTAACCGGTGTCCGTGCCTTCCATTTTAGCGTCGAGTTCTGCATAGATATTATCTCCAACAAGAATATTGCTGCCCACGCCGACGCTTACAGCCGTGGTGATGTAATTCGCCGGTGTCGCGTTCGCTTTAAGTGAGCTTGTCAGCTCCGCTGATAACTCATCCGGGACGTCTGCCTGCTGTGAGGTTGAGGTCGAACTTGTATCGGCTCCACGCGCGGCGATCAGGCGTGGGCTTGCTGTCTCGTTGGTGGTTCCCTGTTTGCAGGCAAAAAGTCCAAACGCCACATTGAGTATAATTGCAGCAAATTGGATGTTTCTTAATAGCATCACGCACCCTCCTGATATTGTTCAAGAGGTTTATATTATATGGCCGATGTCCGTAACAGTTCATCAGAGTTTGTTATTCAAGGCTTTCAGCTCCCAGCATAATGGTCAGGGTCAGGTAGATGGCGTCAAATGCGATGAGCATGATGGACCAGCCTCTCATGGTGTCGTTCCATTGATGAGTCTCAAGCCATTGCACAAGAGACTCGCTGGCACACAGCAGTACCGGGACTGAAAGAGGGAAATATAACAGTGGGAATATAATCTGATGCCCTTCCGCCCGTAGTGTTACCGCTGCGAGCAGGACGCCCAGACCAGATAAGCCGAGCAATGTCAAAATGGACGCCCCAATAACCACAGGATCCATAAGTAAGGACGGGTCCTGACCCTGCAAAATAATCGCGAGCACGCCCGCGCAAAACATCGTGCCCGCACCAATCAGCAGCACATGTATAAGTTTTGCTACGATGAATGCCGACGACGCGATGGGGCTGAGTCTGATGTGATCAAATACGCGGTCCACCCGCTCAGACTCAAAGGCTCTTGAGAAGGCTATCTGCAGGGCGAAGAAAACGGCAAGCAGCGACTGAGCCACGATCATCCGGGACCGCATGGTTGGATCTTGCTCCGGAATCGCGAATGAGAACAAAAGCAAAACTATCGCCGCGAAAAAAACCGGCGTGATCAGTCGCTCTTTGGACGATAAATCAACCCGAAGACTGTGAGACACGAGAGTGCTTACATGGTTAGTCCAGGCGCGGGATTTTGGCTGATTTGGTGGTGAGGTCATTGTGCCCCCAAATATATAGTTTGGGGATTAAGGCCCTCAAGAAGTCTGTCGTCATGGGTGACGACGATCCCGGCTCCACCCTGGCTCAGATGTTTTTTTAGAGCGTCCCGAAACTGCTGGCAGGCGGCGTCATCAAGGCCAAATAACGGCTCATCAAGAAGCCAGAGTTTAGTATCCTCAAGAAGAAGTCTCGCAAGTGCCAGTCTGCGTTTCATTCCAGTGGAGAAACGGGCTACGGGAAGACTGGACTGCACCCAGTCACCAGTAAGTCCCCAGGTGGTCAAAGTCTCGCGAAGTTTTGTGATGTCAGATGACAGGCCACGAAGCTCAAGCCAAAAAGAAAGATTTGCCGTAGCCGACATGGTCGGGATGAGGCCATTGGCGTCTGGGGCGATCCAGCTGGTCCACTCCCGGAAATCAGTGTCTCCGTTGTAGGATACCGCGTCCTCAGCGCCTGAAATCAATCCAGTGATTAAACCGAGTAGCGTGCTTTTTCCTGATCCGTTGGATCCAGCGAGGCGTGTCAACTGACCGGCCTTGACGTCAAAACTGATGTTTTGAAAGAGAGGGCGATTTTTGAACGCGAACGTGAGGTTTTTAACTCGCAGCATAGTCACGTAAGTATAGCGTGCGAAATTTTCCACGGCTAGGAGGAATCGTCAAAATTAGTTCATCAAAATCAGAAACTGGCAACATTTATGGAAATGACAGCACTGCTGCGACGCTCAATAAGCCGTTCATTGTCGATTCCAATATCGACAGCATGAGACTCGGCCTCAAGTCCTATGAGTCCCACATTTAAGTGGGCGCCGTAACTTGCACCCGCGTCGTTACCACCTACCCGCAGACCCAAGATGCTTTTGTCGGTTTCGCCGCCAAGGAGCAACTCGACGCCGCCTCTGATTTTCTTTTTCGCGGGAATGCTTTGTTGCGTCAGGTATCCACCTTCGATCATCATGTTCAGGCGTCCGTTTTTGCCGATCTGCGGAGATATGGAGAAACCAGTGGTTAAGTCTTCCTTATAAACTAAGGGCTCGGCAGAGGAATCACTTGACGGGTTTTTGGTGTTTCCAACATTTCTTGCCACAACGGAGAAAGTTGGCGCGATAGATTTCGGAACCCGGATGGTCATCCCGACGTTTGTGGATTTAGCGGCGTACGAAGCGCGATTTTGCGCGAATATCGCTTTGCGTTTTTCAACATCGACCATATCTACATATTTAAAGGTTCCGGCTGTCTCCTGTATTGTTCCGAAAGCCTGGGAAAAACCAAGTGAGAATCGATTGGCGGTATCAGCGACTGACGACCCGATCATGAATCCAGAAAATGTGCGGTAGCGCATTTTGACATCACCCGGGGAATTAACCACAGGCACAGCAGCGATTTGATGGTCAATTACGGGAACAATCGCAGTTCGACCGAGCATAAGACCCATTGGAATAAACGAGACCCTGGCATACTGACGTTTGCCCGCGTTGGCGTCCATAATTGCCGCGCCGGCGCCCGCGTCGTTTTGGGCGCCTTTAGCGTTAAATTGTTTTTGTGTAGATTGCGCGTTGGCATTCATGGATTCGGCGACATAGGGAAAATAAATTCCAGGGACAAACGGAGCTTTCGCGGATCTATTTGAGAGTCCGAGGCCACCAATGCCGGCCGGATTGTAGTAAAGAGCATCGAGATCATCAGCCACCGTACTTAGCGCTCCACCGAGAGCGTTGGCTCTGGTTGTGGTAAAGGGCTCCGGATCCAGCACGGTCGTGGAGTCTCCCGAGACAGCAGCCGCTTTCCCAAAAACTACGCCTGGGACGACTGCCATACTGGCCGCTAATATCGATATGTTACGGATAAACTTCACAGAATCCCCCACCGGATCTAGCACTTAGGCTCTATCGGCAGTGGGGGCAGGAACTATAGGGAAAATGATAAAAAAACTTAAAATACGGTATTATATTAGCATGTTGCTATGAGTGGCCGTGGTGTTGAGACGGGTTTATTTGGCTTGCTTGTCCTACTTGAGCCACTCAAATAAATGGTAATGCTCCTGATTCATGCCAAGCGTCTGGTAGGGGATTACCCCTCAAAAAACACTTCTTTTTTGAGTTGAGGGAACAGGATCACGTCACGGATGCTCGGGCTATTGGTCAGAAGCATGCAAAGGCGGTCAATGCCTATGCCTTGTCCCGCCGCTGGCGGCATGCCGTACTCGAGCGCTCTTACATAATCATAATCGACGTCACAGGCTTCCTCGTCACCGCCCGCTTTGGCGTGAGCCTGCTCCGCGAATCGACCAAGCTGATCGCTTGGGTTATTGAGCTCGTTAAACGCGTTGGCGATTTCCCAGCCGTTGATCATCAGCTCAAAACGGTCAACCACGTCAGGATTCTGGTCGTTACGACGCGCTAGCGGCGAGACTTCAGTCGGGAACTCAGTGATAAATGTTGGCTGAATCAGCCCGCCTTCCGCGAATTCCTCAAAGCAAAGCACCATAAGTCTGTCGGCTGAGAGTTTGATGAGATCTTTTTCGGCGTGACCTTTGCCCTTGAGCAGCTTGATCATGGCCGCCGGTGTCCTGGTGTCGGCCTCCGGGAGTTTGGTCGCTTCCATGACCGCGGCGCGCATCGTCAGGCGTTTGAAAGGTTTCGCGAAGCTGATCTCGCGCTCACCAAACGTGACCGATTCTTTGCCATAAAGATGGCGGACCAGGCCGTTCATGAGGTCTTCTGTCAGACGCATGTGGTCTTCGTAGGTGGCCCATGCCTCGTAAAACTCAATGGAGGTGAATTCAGGGTTGTGCTTTATTGAGAGTCCCTCGTTGCGGAAGCACCTGTTCATCTCAAAGACTTTATTGAATCCCCCAACGAGGAGCCTTTTGAGGTGAAGCTCAGGCGCGATGCGCATAAAAAGCTCCATGTCGAGGGCATTGTGATGGGTCAGAAAGGGCTTGGCGGTGGCGCCGCCGGCGACCGAGTGCATCATCGGGGTCTCGACCTCAAAATAGTCCCGCTCATAAAAGAAATCACGGATATAGCGGACAATCTCGCTGCGGCGACGCAGTGTGGCGCGGCTCTCGGCGTTCATGGTCATGTCAACATAGCGCATGCGGTAGCAAAGCTCGGGATCCGTCAAGCCGTGAAACTTCTCAGGAAGCGGGCGGATGGACTTGGTGACGAGTTTGAACTCTTTGGCGTGGATGGCCAGTTCGCCCTTGCCCGTGCGGAACATCACGCCGCGTGCCCAAACAAAATCCCCGTAGTCCAGTAATTTATATTCGGCGAAATCACCCTCAGAGAGGTCGTTTTTGCTGACGTAAATCTGCATGCGGCCATAGCCGTCGTCACAGTCAATAAATGCCGCTTTGCCGAAATCCCGGACCAGCATCGCGCGTCCGGCGATGGTGTAGTCGGTTGTCATTCCAGCCAGGTCTTCTTTGGAATGAGTCTCGTGGCGAGTCCTAAGCTCGGCGGACTTTACGTTAGGCCGCAGGCCGGTCTTGTAGGGGTTTGTTCCCGACTCGATCATTTTGCCGCGCTTATCCAGGCGGGCTTCAATTTGCTCGCTGTAAGTCTTAGTCCATTGATCGACGAATTTATCAGTCATTTTCTGCATCCTTTTTGAGCTGGAAGCTGCGACGATAGCAGATTCCGCTGTGTAATTGCCACAGAAAGGTATGCGGAAAGCATGCTAAAACAGGATTTGTGCTAGGATGGTTGCAGTCATCTGAAAACTGTCGCAGAGGGTGAAATGCCTGCAAAAAAAGCATCTTTATTAGGATCGAGAGCATTGGATTTTTGGTTAGTGGGGGGGGCAAGCCTCGTGGTATGGGGTGTGCTTAAATTATTGGCGCCCATGCAGGCCGAATATTGGGCGATCAGCCGTCATGTAGGCAATCTTGCCGCCTTTTCGTCCACGGCTGCACTCCTCGTTAACTATCCGCACTTTATGGTGTCGTACAAGCTGTCCTACGGCCAGGGTCGGGGGTTTGTCGCCCGTCACTGCTGGCAGCTGATCGTAGTGCCGTTGTTGCTTTTTACAGCCATGGCCACCTCTTGGTATTTTATGCGTAACAGGGACATGAGTTTTATTCCTCTTGCTCAGTTTGACTGGTCCCACGGGCAGGCCTTCGGCCGCAAAATAATGGGGAGTCTGGTCTCACTCATGTATTTCACAGTCGGCTGGCACTACGCGAAGCAGATGTTTGGAATCATGATGGTCTATGCCAAGTTTGATCATTATAAACTCTCGAACTTGCAGCGTAACGCCACAAAGTGCGGCTTATTTGGAGTCTGGTTTGTAAACTATGTGGCCTTTAGTGGCTACGGCGCGACTCACGACTATAGCGGCATCACCTATAGCGATCTAGCGGCACCGCCGTGGCTGAAAGACGTGATGTGGGGATTTTATATCGCGTCTATCGCGGCATTTTTATATCTGGTGGTTTACAAAAAATACCGGGACGACGGTCAAAAGCCATCCGCGTTGTTTATGTTGCCAATGGTCAGCTTCGCCATTTGGTGGATTCCGAGTCTTGTGCAAAACGATTTTTATATGCTGCTGGTGCCGTTTTTTCATTCTCTGCAGTATCTTTGTTTTGTGCGCAAAAGCGAGAATGTCGCGTTTGATGAGCAGATGCCCGCGAATGAAATGTCGTCATTCGCCAGTTTTTCGGTTTATGCCCTGGGCCTTGTTTTCGCGGGATGGCTTGCGTTTGAGATGATTCCATCGTTTTTGGATAACGGTAAATCTGGAATCAATATTGAGGGACTTGGGTTTTTCTTTATTTGCGCTACACTCTTCATCAATATCCATCATTATTTTATTGATAATGTTCTCTGGCGTTTTCAAACATCAGATGTCGCTAAACGCCTGGTAAAGTAAGGACAGACTAGTGATTGACGCTCACTGCCATCTTTCGGATCCGAGGCTTCAGTCCATGGCAGACGAAGTTGTCTCGCGGCTTCGGGCGGCAGGTATGCGCCGGGTGATCCTTGGTGGCGTCAATCCGGATGAATGGCGCCTCCAGGAATCTCTCGCTAAAAATTATCCTGATTTCGTCCTGCCGGTGATGGGAATTCATCCGTGGACTGTCAGGGATACTGAGGCTACGGAGCTTGAGCCGATGTTCCGATTACTGGAAGAAAAATCCGGGAAACTCCATATTCTCGGAGAGATTGGCCTCGACTTTCATCAGGATAATTCCCCCGCGCAGAAGACGAAACAATCAAAATGGTGTGAGCGTCAGCTCAGACTTGCCGCGGCTCTTAATAAACCAGTCGTCCTGCACGTGGTCAGAGGTCACGACATCATGCTGACGCTGCTGCGGGATATCAAAGGGCTTCGCGGACTCATACACGGATTCACCGGCAGTCCAGAGATCGCCAGGCGGTATCTGGACGCTGGGTTTACGTTGTCCCTGGGGCCCCGTACGTTTCAACATAAAAAACAGGCCGATTTCTCATGGCTTGGGCAGGGGGACTTTGTGTTGGAAAGTGACGCGCCGGACTATAAAAAACCTCCCGTGAGCGCCACTAACCTGGTTTCGGAATGGATTAAGACTCTCACCGAGGGATCGAGGTTCCTGGCAAGTCTTTGGAATATCCCGGAAGCGGAAGTATGGAGGCGTTCACGGGAGAATTTAGCCTATCATATCGACAACATGCTGGCGTAGCGGTCCGCTGGCGTTTTGTCTGTGAACGAACCTTGCCCCTTCATTCCGTAATCTGGTACAATTTCAGGAGTTTATCTTTAAAGTTCAGTTCATAATTCGGAGGACGAGCGGCATGAATAGTCGTTTAGCTGTCAAGAGTGCTTTAATTTGCGCGGCGGTACTTATTCCAATTTCGTGTAAGCCCCGCAAACACGGTGCCAGCGTGAAGGACGTCGTCGATGGCTCCAATGCCTTGTTCGGCACAGGGCGTGCCGCCGCAACCTTAGCCGCGAAGCGTAACTGTTTCAAAAGCGACGTTTTCAGTGAGGAACAAGGCGGCGCGATGCTTGCTGACGACAACAGTGGTAATTCGGGATCATCTTCGGATTCTAATTCAACGAGGCAGGGTGGGAATCGCCTGATCAAAACCAAAGTCAACCAGCTAGTCCCCGAGATACACACTATCAGTACATCGACCACAAATTTCTACGACCGGACCATAGGTGGAGATGCCGGTATGTCGACAAAACCCCTCGAACCGCCCAAGGACGGAGAAGTTGCTGCTAAGATTCCGTCCGGTATTTTAAAGTTCCTGAATGTCGGTCCTGAGTTTACCGCTAAGATAGCCAACGTTCTCAATCAAAATCATACGTCCAAACTCGATACCTATATAGTTACCGTCAAATATCAGAGTCACAAGCTAGCGATCCAACCCGACGAGAACGACTTCAAATCTGACGCTTTGGGGTTGCTTGATGGTAAGGAAAATTCGTTCAAACGTTTTCTTTCAGCTTGCGGCGATGAGTTTTTATCCATGAAGGAATACGGCGGAGATATAACGATTGTGTTCGGCGCGTCGAGTAACGACCATGGATCAACTATGGACACAAATGGAAGCGGGCATTTGGGTGCGACTCTTCCGCTTGGCATCTCGGGCCAAGTAAACGGTAATTTTGGTAACAAAACCGGATTGACCGGAAACGAGCAGATCTCGAATTTTATTATTAATGAGAACGCGCTCAATCTCACATCATCAGTCTCTTGTGCCATACCGCGATCAGCGACGGCTGGAGAAACGACCCAAGTGGTTCATGAACATCCGTTTATTCCCAAAAATAAGACTGAGCTAGATGAATTGCTTTACTGTCTCCCACGCTGGATTGAAGCGGTACCGACCAGCTTTAATTATAGGGATTTCTCCACTGTTTTTCCGCTTTCACTTGATCAGTCTGTGATTGACACGTATCAAACTACCTACCTGGCATCAAAAAAGATATGGAGCGACAAGTTGATTGCCGAGGAAAAAGCCGCCAAGGCACAAGTGGAAAAAGAACAAAAAGAGCAGGAAGCCTTGAAACCCGGCAAACAGCTGCCAGACCAGGTCGTTTTGGAGGTGCCAAAGCTTAAAGTTGTCACCCCAGTCCCAGGGGCTAAGTTGACCGGCACCACTCCGGCGGGTCGACAGGCACGCCTTGATGCAACCCGTAGGTTTATCCGCGAGAATATGGTATTCGCGTTGCCGTCTCAGTGCGCGATCGCTGGATGTGATGGATATAATGAGGTTGACGGCGCTTGTACCAATTGTCAGGAAGCCGTCCAGGCCGTGTCCAAAATCTACGGAGGGATTAACTTCTGCCGGGACAATACAGACTGCAGAGAAGGCAAAACCTGTCAGGCCGCCAGCGACGCCAAGACCGGGGTTTGCCGGTAACTTTTGCGTCACCATAGTGCTGCTGGAAATTCGCGCCGACCGGTGACGATGCCCTCCACTCCGGCGCCGGAGTTTTGCTCAAGGAAAAGGCATGGCGATGGGGTTTACAGAATCATTGTCCCGGAGATATTGGCTTTCTATCTCGCTCTGCTTCTCGAGTCTGTTAATAAGCGGGGTCGCGTTTTCATTTACAATTATCCCAGAAAGCTGTCCTGAATGGTTTGAAAATGCTGATGTTAAACCTGGGATCGCTTGTGTTTATAACTGCGTTTTAATTCCAACAGATATTTTTACTAATACCTGCCCGTTATTTTGCGCTTCTTTATGTGAGCGTGATTACGCGGGAGTCGCGTTTTTTAAAATTACGGATCTTTACCCGGGCCTGACATTAACTGAACGTGGTTTCGTTGTGGATTCGCCTCGAGAAGCGATGATTGCCTATTCTTATTCATGGCGAGCTGAATCCACGTGCGATACGAAGTATTTTGCAAGTGGGAGAAATGACGAGAGTGACGCGTGTCGCCATTTTATCTGGGCAGCTTTACTTACTCAGCGCCTTGGTTCACAGAAGGCAAAAAAAAGTCTGGACGCACATGAAGACAACCCCGCTGAACCAACTGCAGAGCGCGCCATGGACATGGCTAACAATCGGGCTGGGATCCTGTCTTGTGAAAGATTAATGGAAAGCGGCGGATGCAACGACAAAAACGAACTGACAGAATTTCAAACAGAGCTTAGAGCCGGCAAAATAATTGTGTTAAAGCAACGCCATCGAGGTCAATGAAATGAAAAAGTTTACACGAATTTTGTGTCTGATTCTCTTTATTACTGGAAACGCTTTCGCGCAAGGCTTCTGGTTTGGCAAAACGATGACTGCCACCGCGGCTGAAGCGAAGTGGGGGCGAGAGGAATTTAATGCTCCAAGATTTAAAGACGCGGCTTTGACCGAACGCGGCAAAATGGCTTCAGCACTTTTGCGGAAGAAAGCCGTGTGGATTGGTAAATCTTTTCACGACGTACAGACTGAGCTTGGGTCGCCTGACGGCCACTACTTTTCAGATATGATTCCGGCTTACCTGATTCAGATGGCTGAAACTAGTCAAGGTGAGACATGGCAAATAGTTTTTTTGCCTGATAATAACTATAAAATTAAGGATGTCATCATTCACCGGAATTACCCTCGCTGAAATTGACGTTGGACCAGGCGTAAACGCCGTCGTGGTTGTGGACGAACCTCGTTATTTCAGCGCGCCTGCCCAGAGATCCTTTAGGAACGTCTCCCACGGCATAACGCGTATGCCGTCAACGTCACGAGGCACTGACTCAAGACATACGATGATGTGTGACTTCATTGCCTTTTCAGCCTGTAACGCACGCATGCCCTTAAAGTCATCTTTACTTAGTCGAGACGTCCCCTTCACTTCGATCGCGATTTTTTCGTCCAAAATAAAATCCACTTCATAGTGATCTTCAGACCTCCAGTAATGGAGTGTACCGCGCGATATGTAGTCTCTATACGCGGCGAGTTCCTGGAAAATAAAGGCCTCGAACGCGTCGCCGAAAAGTTTTGATTTCTGCGCGATTCTACCAGCATGCTGTAAGTGATTAGCGACACCTACGTCGAAAAAGTAAAATTTACTGGTTGTGACGGCTTTTCGTTTTTTTGTTTTACGCCAAGGCTCAATCTCTTCGGCGATAAGCGTGTCTTTAAGAATTGCGAAATATTCCTGAACGGTGGTTCTTGGAACAGCCGCGTCAGAACTGATTGCTTGATAATTGATGATTTGACCGTTACAAAGCGCCGCGGTTTCGAGAAATCGACTAAAGGCCGGCACATTGCGGGTTAGCCCCTCAGCGGCAATTTCTTCTTTAAGGTATTCCCCGGCGTATGCCCTCAAATCCAACCCCGGATCTTCCGCGAAATAAATCGCGGGGAGTGTTCCGAAGTTAATCGCCCGCATGAGGTCAAACTGGTCACCTAGCTCAAAACTCGTTAAAGGGTGCATGTGAATGGTGCGCGCTCGCCCACCAAGTAGATTCACGCCAGAACGCCGAAGTTTCCTGGCACTTGAGCCTGTTAGTAAAAAACGCAGGTTTTGCTCCTCGATCAGGATTTGCACTTCATCCAGGAGACTCGGTAACTTTTGAATCTCGTCGATAACCACATGACCCTTATAACCCTTTAGCTCTTCGCGCAGGCGCGACGGATTCTGGTTTAGACGAAGAAATGTCTCAAAATCAAGAAGGTTGTATATCCGGCAATGAGGCATTGTTTCGCGTATGAGCGAAGTCTTACCAGTCTGCCTCGGACCCAGCAGGAAGTGTGACTTCTTGGCCAATAACTCTGATAGACTAAGGTAGCGCCTTATAAGCATCCGTTTTCCTTACATAAATTATTACCGCCGCCAAACCCGGCAATTTCTATAGTAATATGCCGGATAAGGCGGCGCAACCCTGAAGGATATTTTTCATTGATTTATTTTTTAGCGGGCGGGTGAGTAAGTTCCCCCGCGTTGTGGGTAAAGCCCCGCAGCCCCGCAGTGACGATGACGTCAAGTCCGACGCAGGAGTTTTGCCCAATGAAGCGGCATGAAACAAAGTAACATTTTTTATGTCATTGGTATTGACAGGTAACAATAAACGCGCGACGCACGTCGAATGCGCAATCAAGACCTTCGAGGTTCTCATAAAGGCACAGGAGATAAGCTCCCAGGGCAAAAAAATCAGGGTGTAACCTTGCCTTATTTTCTTTGCAAGATACAAAGACGGCGTGAAGCGACTTTTTGAAGTGCGCGAGCGAAAACCTCACGGCGTCTTGCTCACCCTCACCAAAATGGCCGTTAATAACAGTTTTAGCATGTAGAAGATTAAGTTTCGAAAGACCTGCCGTTAATAGCGCGTCATTATTCGTGTAAAACCCTCGGTAAAGATCCTGCAGGCCGGTTCGAAAATCGTCGCTCCACTGGTAATAAACAGGCTTTGGAGCCCACTCTGAAGGCCAGTTAAAGGCCGAAGAACGCAAGTCAAGAATGGACTTATGCTTTGAGAAAATTTGGGAAAAGTATATTTTCAAAACCAACTGACCAAACGCCTGACGTTCCTCCAGGCCAAGTTCGCGGTGATCTTGCTTTGTTGTTAGGTTTTTAACTAGCTGAAAATTAGTGCCCTGACTTTCATTTATTTTTTTAAGAGTATCTTTTGCCGTCTCACGGACGCGATCAAATTCTCTTGGGTTCGCGTAGTCTTTAACAATGACTCCAAAAATTTTTGCCATTCCAATTGTAGGGACGACCTCAAAAAAAACTGGTGACACGAAGTCTGTAAGCATTTCCCAGTCAGTGCCTTTAAGATTCTTAAGTAAAAATTCAATCACGAAAAAACCCCCAGCAAGGCGCGAAACCGACTTGCGTGTTCATGCTCCTGATGAGCGGCATGTATCAAAGCCTCCCGCAAACGCGAGGGCGCACTTGGTGGGATTTTCTTGGCCGTTTGTTCATAAGTTTTAGCGGCCTCTTCCTCAGCCCACACGTGGATCCTATAACAGACCTTGCGCGGAAGCAGCGAGAGGACGCTGCCAAAAACCCAACCCATTAAAATATTGAAAGGGCTAATCATCAAAACTACTGTTTGTATTCCCATAAATGGCTCAATGCTGAGCCGGTGAGCGCGCTCTTCTGCCAGGACATCGCGAAAAACGGCACCACTTTCCCTGGGGCGCCAAAACACCTGGGCCTCATAAATAGCAATGGCCTGTTGCTCGGCGGAAAAAGCATTCAAGAGTTGCCACATCCTGCAATTCTCCTTTAGAATGAGCTTATCACGAGTTCGTATTGTTGGAGATATGTCTTTATGGCTATAAGTCGAATTTGGTTTTTAACCTGCGTTACGCCCGCGTTATTCTCAGCACTTGCGATGTCTGAATTGGCATTAGCCGGTTCAGTGTCGGCCAAAGCGGAGACAACAAAGTTAGATCTTGGCGTGCATGAGTTCACGGTGACTGACATTAACGGTAAATCTAAGGATCTCAAGAGATACAAAGGTAAGATTCTTTTAATTGTTAATACAGCCTCGCAGTGCGGTTATACGCCCCAATACCAAGGCCTGCAAAAGGTCTACGCCGCTTACAAAAACAAAGGTTTTGAAGTTCTTGGATTTCCTAGTAATGATTTTGGCGGTCAGGAGCCCGGCAGCAATAAGGAAATTCAAAATTTCTGCGAGTTAAAATACAAGGTGTCTTTCCCGATGTTTGCTAAAGTCACAGTGTCAGGTGCCGGACAGGCTCCACTATTTAAGTATCTCACGGCAGACGCAGGCAAGGAGCTAGCTGGCCCCATTGATTGGAATTTTGAAAAGTTTCTGATAGATCCACAGGGCAAATTGATCGCCAGATTTAAGTCGTCCGCTGCCCCCGAAAGTCCGGAGATAATCTCTAAAATTGAATCGCTATTAAAGGCGAAACAATAAAGCTAGATTTGACCAAGAAGTCTTTGTGCCGCTGCTTGGGCAGATAAAAAAGCTCCCTCAATTTTCGGTCCTCCAAAGGCTTCTCCTGCCAACAATATGCTCGGGCCTGAAGAATCGCCGCACGCCCAATCTAGATAGGTACTTTGTAGTCCTGACTGTGGAGCGGCATAGCGCCAGCGCTGGATTTCGTAAGACTTCGGCATTGAGATTTTCTTTAACCCGAAAAGCTGTTTGAGCTGATGACAAACATACCCAGCGATCACTTGATCGTGAGCGGTAAACATGCCACGACTTGCTTCCGCAGACAGGTGAACTGTTAAAGCACCCTTTTCTGACGTTAAACCCTTGCTGTAGTTATCCGCTATAAAAGAAATCACCGCCTCTGGACTTTGAATCGGGAGAGCGTCAAGCGGTAGCTCTTCCGCGTCAAAAAATCCCATGAGAGCCACGCACGGATCATAGATTACCTTTGCTAATTCTGCCGCGACTGTATTTGGATCTTCAGCACCGGCGATAGATTTTAACAGTTCGAGCGTTTGAGGGATGGGGGTTGTCAAAACCAAGGACTTCGTTGCGACGCCCCGGCCATCCTCACTCCTTAGGATCAAAAAGTCCCTTATCAATTCGATTCCAACAATCTTTTGATTTAGCAAGACCTGATCGGCTGGTAGTTTAGAAGCCAGATGCCTGCAGATTTGATTCATTCCGCCCACGCCTATGTAGCGGGGATGCCCATCATTAATAGGATGAGCATGGAGGTGAAAATTATGATTAAAGCCTCTCGTCCATTCTTTGATGATGCCATCTTTGAGCCATGCTTCGGCTACTTGCTTAAATTTAGAACTGCGTGCTGTAAAAAACTGCGCGCCGTGATCAAACGTCTGCCCATCGATCCTTCGTGTCGCCATGCGGCCTCCAACAGACCGTCCCTTATCCATCATAAGCCATGATTTTTGTCCCGCGTTTACAAGTTCTTGCGCTATGACAAGCCCGCACATGCCAGCACCGAGCACCAGCACGTCGACGGCAATTTCCGGATCTTTGACTGTTGCTTGCAATTGAGGCTCCTTTAAAGGCAAAATCCAGGATGAAATGTTAAGCCCGTTAGCGGAGGATGACAACTCGTCATACGACGGGGCAATGAAACGCGACAAATAGACAGGGCAAAAAATGGCGATCTATGATTTTTCTGGGCAATATTTCTTGGTGGCTGGCGGCACGGGCGCCATCGGTAGCGAACTCTGCCGACAACTTAAGAAATCCAAGGCTAAAGTTTTTATTAGCGGCCGTGACGGCGAAAAGCTCGAGGCTTTAAAAAAAGAACTCGACTGTGACGGAGCGGTCGTCGACGGTGCTAGTTTTGCCTCTTATGAGGAAGCTGTCGCAAAAGCACTAAGTCACGGGGAATTATCCGGGGCTGTCTGCTGTACAGGATCTGTTATTTTGAAATCAGCCCACGCCACAACACAGCTGGAGTTTGACGCGACAATAGCCGCGAACGCTACGAGTGCCTTTGGACTGACCAGGGCTGCCGCAAAGGCGATGACAGCGTCAGGCGGCGGATCTATTATTTTAGTCGCCTCGGCAGCCGCGCAAATTGGTTTGCAAAACCATGAGGCGATTGCGGCAGCCAAGGGCGCTGTCATGGGATTGACTTTATCTGCTGCAGCCACCTATGCCCGCAGCAACATTCGAGTCAACTGCGTGTCACCTGGTTTGGTCGAAACACCTCTCACTGCACGCATTACGTCCAATGACGCAAGTCGCAAGGCCTCTGAGGCCATGCATCCATTGGGTCGACTCGGTAAACCAGCAGACATCGTAGCCGCAATGATGTGGCTTTTATCTGACGGCGCGACCTGGGCCACCGGTCAGGTCATTGGGGTGGATGGCGGTTTAGGCTCCCTAAAAGTGAGGAGTTAGTCCGTAGGATAAGTCTCGCTGTTCATGCTAAAAATGAGAATCAAAAATTTTTAAAAAAATATTGGTTAGCGCAAGGGTCTATATAACTCTGCGTTTAGACGCTCAAATAGCTGTGGCAAACACCCCTTATTTGTCTAAGAATTAAATTCAGTTAACGCGCGTAGTCAAAATCGATTGCTACTTCGCGGTCGCTATCGCCATTTATAGCCACGGTCGTTGCCCCCTCATAACGCGATAGCCGCGGCAGACCATCGACAACAACATAATAAAAATTCATGCGCGGCACGAGCTTACGAATGGCCCAATTTTGTGGTTCTAAACTGATCACTTGCGCCACCTGGCCTCCAAGTTTGGTCTCGCGCTCTCTTCGCACGCGAAATCCAAAAGAATCTCGCTTCATTGGCACAAAAAGATCAAATTCAGGACGTTCGTCACGGATAAGATCGTTCCATTTTCGCACAATGAAATGATGCAATGTCTTGCCGATGATCGTGCGCTCAGTCCATTTATACCGGCTACGCTCCGGCGACTTGTTTGGTTTCTCCACGTATACGAGCTCCGCTACGGGAGGTTCGCGCATGGTCAAGTCGACTTTTTCACCTGTCGTGCCGTTGCTGAACATATATTCCTTAACCTGCAGGCGATCCAGACTAACAACACTTGACTCCGACTGAATCACTTTTTTGCCCGTTCCAGGAAGGTAATATAGCGTCGATTTTTTCAGCAAATTCTCGTGACATTCTATGGTCTCCTCCCCCCACGCGAGTTCTCCTCCTGACTTCAGATCCAAAACCTTGAAAGTGATTTTTTTGAAGGGTAATTCTTTCTCGACGCTAACGGGGATGATTTCCTGAGAGAAAGCGACACCAAAAAAATTAAGGCAAAAAATCACGCTGACAAGAGTTATATAAGAGCCCATAATTAGACAGTCCCTCCCGGATTCGATTTAATTGCGTAAGCTACGGTTACGGCCCGTAGCGTTTCTACCTTCCATTATGTATTATCTATCGTTGAATATGAAGGAGGACGGGTCATGTTAAAAAAATCAGTACTTGCAATGACTGCCGCGATGTCAGGAACCTGCACAACCACACCAAAATTGCCGCCGCTTGATAAGGTGTCGGCCGTTAACCTGGACCAATTTATGGGTGATTGGTACGTTATCGCGAACATCCCCACATTCATTGAAAAAGGCGCCCACAACGCGATTGAGCACTATGACATGGCCAAAGACGGGACCATCGATATAACATTCACCTTTCGCAAAGACGCGTTCGACGGTGAACCCAGAAAATACACCATGACCGGAACTCCGGTTACCGGCACAAATAACGCCGAGTGGACGGTCAGCCCATTTTGGCCCATTAAGTTTCCATACTACACAGTGGAATTATCCGATGATTATAGCTGGGTGGTCGTCGCCACCCCTAATCGCGGTTACCTTTGGATCATGGCACGCAAACCTCTCATGGATGAGGCTTCTCTAAAAGCGATAGTCGGCAGAATGGCAGCACGTGGATTTCATGAAGCCGACATTCAGCGAGTGCCACAAAGTTGGTGATGGCGATCGTCGGAGACGCCATCCACTCCGACGCAGGAGTTTTGCCTAATGAAACGGCAGGGCAAAGGATTCTACTGATTCATTGCCCCCCCCCGCTCACGATGAGCCCCACGACGGCACACCGCCACCAACCCACCAAGCCGTCCACTGGCCAAGCTCCTGCGGAATATTGGATCCAATGGGACGAGCTTCTTTACCGCTCGATGGGCGTCAACCCAGAGATTTGCGTCTGCGGCGCAAAGATGACAGTAGATGATGCCATCACAGAACCAGAGAAGATTACAGAGACGCTTGCGAGGCTAGGTATCGAGTCTACCGGGCCGCCAAAGGCGATGCGGTCTACCGGTGAACTTGATTACATTTATGATTGCTGACGAGGACTAGGCCTGGGTATTTCCGGGCATGAAGGGTTTTGTGGGAACGAGAGGTCAGTGGGTGACGGTAGGTGAGTATTTAAGCAGGGGTGGGCAGGGTAGAGGGTGAGTTTTGGCGTGGGATTGTGAAATTTTAAAGGTAA
>CANILH010000011.1 GCA_947468665.1 Oligoflexales bacterium
ATATTCAGTGCCATCGATATAAATCTAAAATCATTGCTTGAGTGCTTCTGGATGTGGGACAGCATCAGGGCTCAGGTCATCCCTGTCGCGATCGACATTCCACTCTTTGACCAAAAAATATCCGCTAGCGCGAAGTTTGATAACAGGGAGAGGCAAGAACTGAACTTTCTGCGCCAGCTCTACGGCGGACTTAGCAACGGTCAGCCATTTGAAAATCTGGCCCGCAAAATCAGCGAGAAAACCATCGTCATAGGACCTGGCGAGACCATCGGTCAGGTATACGAGAGGAGCTCACGGTGGAATCACTGAACCTCACATCATCCATCAACGCGCCAAGTAATCCGCTCTGGTTGAGAACCATCGGATTAACAACAAGCTTTATCGCGCTGGTGAACGGGATAGCTCTGATTTTTGGAGTCATCGCGGCTCTGGAATTCATCGATAATATGCTATTTCTGTTCATTGGTGTCATCGGCCAGCGGATTGTAATTGGGCCAGAATTATTTACCAGCCACATCTACCAGAAATCGGTGGAGGGGCGTGACCGCGGCGCGATTTTCTTTGGGCGGCGTGTCGCTGTAAAAGATCGCGACAAGAATCTTTTCACCCCGATGTTCGCGGCGCGCGCCTGCCTTTTGCTACTTTTATTCGGGGTCTCCTTCCGGATTTTTATGACCACGGGACTATTTAACCAGGGTCTGACAATCTCTGGTCTGTCAGTCGGGCTGTCGGTCGCATTGATCCTGACACCGGCGACCGCTTGGGTACCAGTAGGTGGACTCATATCTAACCTGATTATGCGTGGCCCTCCAAATGGAGGCTCGGTCATTCCCGGAACGATTTACGCCGTTCTGCTTCTGTTGATGCTCGCCGCATTTGCGGCTCTGCTACTACACGAGTCCGATAAGGAGAGCACAACACAGCGCTCGTCAGAGTCAAAAATTGATTTGACCGATCCTTCCCTGCGCTCAAACATCACATGGGCCATCGTTGTCGCTATCGCGGTCTATGTATATTGCCATTTGGCCGCTGCAAAAGAGCCGAAACAGCAAATACCCCAACCAAGGAAACATAACCAGGAACAGACAGCTGGCGGAGGCGGAGGAGGGGGCGGCGGTTTCCCGTTAAAAACAAAAACAGCAGGCCTTCAGGCAATTGGTGGCGGCGGTGATGGCACCGGACCGGGTCAAGAGGATAGCGGCGGCCAAGAAAATGCGGCCACCGTTGACGGTCAAGGAGGCGAAAGCTCCGCTAAAGGGCCCAAGTCTAAATCCACAGCTCAAGGCAGCGGACAAGGCAGCGGACAAGGCGGCGGACAAGGCAGCGGACAAGGCAGCGGACAAGGCAGCGGACAAGGCAGTACGACGGAAGCATCACCTGGCGCTAAGTCTCAAGCTGGGTCTCCGGAGCAAACCACTGCCTTGAACACAAAAATTAAACAAAAAATACCCGAAAAAAAGCGTCTAAAAACATATCAAGATAAACTCACAATATTATTTGCGGCTATCACCGTCGTCGCGTTGATATTTTTCTGGGGAAGTCGAAACAAGAAAAACAAAAAGCAGTCGCCGGAAAAAGGAGACCCAAAGATCTCGCGGAGCGCGGCCCGCCTTGCGTCACAAAAGCTCGATGCAGATGCCCAAAACGCGCTCACCCGATGGTCGGACGACCCTCACGAGATTCACGACCGCGTTGTGTCGCTTTATAATCAATTACTCGCGGTAAATGAGCAATTCGGGCTGAAACGCGCGCCCGAGATGACACCTGATGAGTACAGTCACATTTTTTGGTCCGCCCAACCAACAAAAGCTAACGCCATTCAAGTTGTGACATCTGTTTATTCCTCCGTCTTTTTTGGCAGGCAGTTACCCGATCAAAAAACATTCCAGTCATATGTCCAGGCCATCCGGATGTCTCAGGCAACGTAACCGGTAAATGCCACGTCCTTGCCAACTTGTATCGACAAAAAAACATCTGTAATCATGGCGAAATACCATGTCTCTTGTGAAGTTCCCAAAGTCTCACTTAATGGTTTGCGTAATTTGTCCGATGACTACGGACATTAATTCATTGAGGTGACCTATGAAATCTTCAACCATTACCGCCGCCACGATCGCGACTTTCGTTTTGCTTAGCGTGTCATGCAAAAACTCCAATCAGGCTCCAGACAGCAAAGTAAAGGACTTCGCGGCAAACCCCAACGCCAAAAACTTCGCGATCATCGCCGGCTATATGCCCGAGAATATCAACGGCGTCAAATCAGACATCTACAACTGGAATAACATCCTGAATCGCGGCGCGCTTGGCACATATAGCGTCATTTACTCAGATCCGCAGGCAAATGTAAAAGACCTTACGGCGGCGTTTGCCTCACTTGGCTCATCGCTTCAAAGCGACAGCACGTTCGTATTCGCCTTTTCTGGAAAGCGCGAAGGGACCTCTCTAAGACTCGCTGACGGACAAGTTAACTTCGCGGATTTGATGGCGGCGGCTAAAAATAAATCCAAAGCCTCTGGTCAAAGGTTCTACGTCATGCACGACAGCCTTGCGTCCGGCTCAGATAGCTCCTACCTCGTAGCCGCCCTTAAGGGCGCGCCTTCTGAGGCTCTCTTCGTGAACACCGTTGAGTTCAAAGCGTCATCGCCGGCGTCCAGCTCATCAAAAGGCCGTCTGGCGACCGAGTTTGCGGGAGCGCTAGACCACGCGGTACTCACAAAGTCCCGCGCCAGCATTCGAGATTTTTTCGATGAGGTTTTAGGTAAGACGGCGTTGGCCGGCGGTCCTAAAGCCACCTACTCGGTGACAAACAACAATATGCTTTCTGAGAGCCTGCTGACATCTGTCTCACCTAAAGTCAGCGCGGGCCAGGGACCAATAGGGTCCGGACCACTGGATCTGGCGACCCTGTTCGGCTCTTTGTTCAATCAAGGCGGTGGCTCAATCAACCGACTTAACAACAATTCCAACGGGTATAATTCCAACGGAAACAATTCCAACGGAAACAATTCCAACGGAAACAATTTCAACGGAAACAATTTCAACGGGAATAATTCCAATAACAACAACTTTGGGAATAATCAGCCCAATGGAATCCCCTCTGGAAACCAGGGCAGTGCAGCCAAATATGTTTTGATTGAGGCTTCATTGTCATTCTGCGGACCTTGCCAGCAAATGGCGGGCTCAATTGCCAAAGACAGTGCCTACACAAACCCAAGTTCCCCTTGCGCGGTCAGAACGATTATCGCGGATGGAAAACTGGACGAATGGAATAGCGCGGTCAGTAACGGCTTTACCGAAAAACACTCTGAAGTCGGCTCAAGCGAGGACCTGCGGCAGAAATATCCCCAATTTGAATTCTCAAGCTTTCCAGTGGTGTTCCTCACGGACGCGGCCACGGGAAAAGTCGTCGACTCAAATCCAGGCCCTGGCGGCTACCCGTCGTGCCCCAATGGTTCTGCTCCCGCGAGTGGCAAAGACTTTTTTAACGAGTAGACCCGGGGCATACCCGCAAGGACGCTCAAAAATCACAATAACACATTGAAAATAAAGACATATTGTCCTTAGTGACGGGCTGTTTATCGTTTGGTATGGTATGCGGCCACAAGTCACTAATGGGATTGATAAAAATACTATGTCTATACCTGAGAGCCGCGGCAGCGTATTGCCATCACCTGAATCAAAAGAACTCCAAGACTACAAACCAAAAAACAAGATCCGTTTCATTACCTCGACCGCGCTTTTTGACGGTCACGACGCGTCCATTAATATCATGCGCAGACTTTTGCAGGCACGCGGTGCTGAGGTTATTCACTTAGGGCATAATCGTTCCGCTCAGGAAATCGTCGATGCCGCGCTACAGGAAGACGCCCAGGGAATAGCCATCTCCAGTTATCAAGGTGGCCACATGGAGTTCTTCAAGTATATGCGAGAACTCCTTGATAGCGCCGGCGCTAAAGACATCAAAATTTTCGGCGGCGGTGGCGGCGTCATTACCGTCAAGGAAATGGATGAGCTCCACAAAAGTGGTGTGACAAGAATCTACAGCCCAGAAGACGGAACAAGCCTTGGGCTTGATGGCATCATCGGCCACATGCTCCGCGAGACCGACTTTACTTATTCGTCCTGGCAGAACCGGGATAAATCAAATAATGAATGGGTGCGTCTAAGTCGCGCTATGACACTGCTTGAAAACGGCTCAGCCAGCGCGGCAGACATCGCCAAGACGCTGCCATCCGTTAAGCAACGCCGCTCAAATATTCCTGTCCTTGGCATTACAGGAACTGGCGGTGCCGGCAAGAGCTCCATCACCGACGAGCTTATTTCGAGATTTCTGTGGGATAATCCTGAGATCAAAATCGGTCTGATATGTATCGACCCAAGTAAAAGAGCCACTGGCGGAGCCCTGCTTGGTGACCGTATCAGAGTCAACTCGGCAAGTGACTCCCGCGTATTTCTTCGCAGTTTTGCGACCCGCTCAAGCGGACGCGAAATCGCCAATGCCACAAAAGACGCACTGGCATTACTCAAGACCAGAGACTTCGATTTTTTAATCGTCGAGACAAGCGGCATTGGCCAGGGCGATACCGGAATTCTTGATATCAGTGACGTCAGTCTCTATGTGATGACCTGCGAGTTCGGCGCCCAGACCCAGCTTGAGAAAATCGACATGCTGGACTTCGCCGACCTTATCGCCATCAATAAGTTCGAGCGCCGTCAGGCTCCCGACGCGTTGCGCGATGTCCGCACTCAGTTACGACGCACCCGCTTCAAAGGGCAGCGGGTTGAGGAGTCGGCTTATCCTGTTTACGGAACCATCGCGAGCCGCTTTAACGACGACGGCACCAATGGACTTTACAAAGGCCTCTGTGAAAAAATTAACGCCAAGATCAACGAGACCCGCTTCACTGCTTCACCAACCCGTGTCTATGCGCTGGAGTCCAGCCGCAGGGACGCGTTGATCCCGGGCGAGCGGATAAATTACTTATCAGACATCTCCCGCGCCGTTCGCGGATACCATGCCTCCAGGCACAACCTCGTCGAGATTGTCCGCAAAGCCGAGGGCCTTGAACGATCAGCCGTCCATATGCGCGAATCTGGTCACGGTGAGATGGCGAAAACTCTCGACACCGAGTCAAAACGCACCTGGAAGCTTCTTCCGGCGGATCTCCTTGAGACTCTTGAGCAATGGCCTGAGATGCTCAAAAACTACAGCAGCAAAGTTTTTACCTATAAAGTTCGCGGCAAAGACGTCAAAGTCGAGTCAGCCTTCACGACTCTCTCTCAACTTTCATTCCCAAAAGTCGCGCTACCAAGATTTGGGAGTAAGGCTGAGATAGCCGATTACATCCTGAAGGAAAATGTCCCCGGAAGTTTCCCCTACACGGGCGGTGTCTATCCGTTCCGCCGCACCGGAGAGGACCCTAAGCGTCAGTTTGCCGGCGAGGGTGGCCCCGCCCGCACCAACAAACGATTTCATTATCTCTCCCGCAACGACACCGCCAAAAGACTCTCAACAGCCTTTGACTCCGTGACTCTCTATGGCGCTGAGCCTGACCGGAGACCGGACATATACGGCAAAATCGGCGAATCGGGCGTATCAATCGCGACCTTAGACGACATGAAGGTTCTTTATAGCGGCTTTGATCTCTGCTCGCCAAGCACATCGGTATCGATGACCATCAATGGCCCGGCTCCGATCATTCTCGCCATGTTTCTCAATGGCGCCGTTGACCAGCAGATCGCTGACTTCACCAAAAAACATAACCGCGCTCCGAATCCAGATGAGCACAAGTCCATTTACGACAAAACCCTGCAGACAGTTCGCGGCACTGTGCAGGCCGATATTTTGAAGGAAGACCAGGCGCAAAACACATGTATCTTCTCGACCGAGTTCGCCCTGAAGCTCATGGGTGACATGCAGGAGTATTTCATCGAGAAGTCTATTCGTAACTACTACTCGGTCTCAATCTCCGGTTACCATATCGCCGAAGCCGGAGCGAACCCCATCAGTCAGCTGGCGTTTACTCTTGCCAATGGTTTTACCTATGTGGAGTACTATCTGGCCCGCGGCATGAATATTGACGAATTCGCGCCAAACTTAAGCTTCTTCTTTTCCAATGGCGTAGACGCGGAATATGGCGCCATCGGCCGCGTCGCCCGCAGAATCTGGGCGATCGCCATGCGGGATATTTATAAAGCCTCTGATCGCAGCCAGATGCTGAAGTATCATATCCAGACATCGGGACGGTCGTTGCACGCCATGGAAATGGACTTTAACGACATCAGAACGACTTTGCAGGCCCTGACCGCTCTTTACGACAACTGTAACTCGTTGCATACCAACGCCTATGATGAGGCCATAACAACCCCGACTGAGGAAAGTGTGCGCCGGGCGATGGCGATTCAGATGATCATCAACCGGGAATACGGACTAAACAAATGCGAGAACATCAACCAAGGCAGTTACTTCCTTGATCTCCTGACAGATGAAGTTGAGGATGCCGTCTTGAAGGAATTTGACCGACTTTCAACCCGTGGTGGCGTTCTAGGCTCCATGGAAACCCAGTACCAGCGGGGCAAGATCCAGGAAGAGAGTCTCTACTATGAGCATCTCAAACACACAGGCGAGTTGCCTCTCATCGGGGTCAACACGTTCCTGAACCCTAAAGTACTCTCCGGTGATTACCAGCGGCCGGAAATAGAGCTAGCGCGGGCTAACTACGATGAGAAAGACGATCAGCTTGCGCGCCTTAAAGCATTTAAGCAAAACGCGGCCAAAACTAAGGAGACGTCACTTGAGAGTCTCGGCCAGGCCGTTCTTGAGAATCGAAATATTTTCGCCGAGCTGATGCACACAGTACGTCACGCGAGCTTGGGTGAGATCTCCGAATTGCTCTATAAAGTCGGCGGTCGCTACCGCCGCTCCATGTAAGTTTAAACAAGGATTTCGCCATGATTTACGACATCGCGGTTAAACACCACCTCACCCCCGTTGGCTGCCTGACAATTTTCGCCAATCAGGACGGCGTGACAAGAATAGAGTTCGGTAAATTGGGACAGGAGACAGCGTGTTCTCCGATACTGAGACAAACCTGCCAGGAACTTGATGAGTACTTCGCCGGGGATCGCCGCGAGTTTTCAGTACCGCTCAGCATCACGGGAACGCCCTTTCAAAAGACCGTCTGGAGCGCCCTTATGCGTATTCCATACGGCGCGATTCCCTCATACAGTGATATCGCTGATGATATCGGCAATGCCGGGGCCGTACGCGCAGTCGGAATGGCCAACAACAAGAATCCTGTTCCGATCATTATTCCATGCCACCGGGTCATTGGACGTGACGGCAGCCTGACGGGCTACGCCGGTGGAATCGAAATAAAACAATGGCTTCTTGATCTGGAGCTCAGTCCTGAGGCTTGCGAAGCTTATGAATCGGGGTTTGTTTTCAGCCGGCCTGCAACTTTGCACGTTCTTCAGTAGGACAGCGTCAGCAGAAAACTTAACGTTTCCTCAAGGTCAGCCAAGGCCCCCTGCCTAGGGAACTGAATGACCCAGCTATTGCCTTCCGCCCGCGCAATCTGGCCAGGCGAGTCCATGAGTACGAACGAAATACTGTCATTTATGCTCGCCTTTTTATCCCGGCTCATTAACTCAATTAGTTGTTTCGAGAGAACCGATCCCTTGTGATCGCCGTCATTTAATTCTTTCAAGACAGCCTTTGGCATCACGACACCAGATCTGAGGAGATCATCCACATATGATCCTGCTGCCATGCCACGATACTTCGATGACAACCGGAGTGCGTGAATCATTCCAATAGCCACACACTCGCCGTGAGTAACCGCGATACCACGCGAGGAGGCGGCCGTCTCAAGCGCGTGACCAAGTGTGTGGCCAAAATTCAAAACGGCGCGTTCACCTGTCTCATAGGGATCTATCTCAACAATGCCGCGCTTAACTTGAATGACGGTCTCCAGAAAGTCGCTGTTGATGTTAAAAGTTTTTTTTGGCTTAGAGAGCGCCGTCCAAAGCGTTTCATCACCGGAAATTAACGCGTGTTTCAGGCATTCAACAAGACCGCTTTTCAGCTCTTTTTCGCCAAGAGTCTCAAGCCAACCAGGCCAGATGTAGACCGCCTGCGGGTGATGAAAAAGACCAATCTGGTTTTTGCCCCACGGCTCAAAATTCACCGCGACTTTCCCGCCGATGGAGCTATCCGCCATGGATAATAACGTAGTTGGGACGTAGTGACACTTCACGCCCAAAATCCCGGTTGCGAATCCCACAACGTCGCCCGCGACGCCCCCACCAACGACGAAAACCCGAGAGTCAGGTGACCTGCGACCACGGATTAAATCCGTTATTTCCGCAGCGGTTGTCGTATTTTTATTCGCCTCCGCGAATGTAAACGCGACAAACCCCTTCGGCAGTTGACGTTCCCAGCTATTGGCAACATTTTGATCGACGATAATCATGTCCCGGTCACCAGCCGATATAAAACAGTCACTCCTGCGCGTCACAATCTCAACATCATACGAGATAGTCGCCTTACTCTCAGGCTTCACCTGACACCGGCTGTCTGTCACCGAAACGCCGCGCTGAAATACACTCGCCGCGATGCGAAACGCTGAAGTAGCGTCCAGATCTACCTCAGAAATATTCCAGGTCAGATTCCTTGAAAGCCCCTGCTCGAACGCGCGCTTTAAAATCGCGACAACCCGCCCGTCAGAAAATAATCTCTTGGAGATCTCCTCCTCAACACGGTTGATTTTCAGCGCGCTTGTAAGTTTTCCCCACTTGAATTCGGACAATGGCGCGCTTCGCCCGGAAATATTCGAGACCGAAACCGATATTTGTTTTTTTGACGACATAAAATGCTTCCCGGCAACAAATCAGCGGCTTACGCCCACGACATACATGGCATTATAGCATACCACGTTCAAGAGTTACGAAACTTTACCGATGGAAGTGTGTCAGAGAACGTTTTCACCAGAGCCAGGATGGCACTGCAGATAAGGACTCAAGGATGAGTTTAAAGCCGAACATGTCAGGCCCGACGGGAAAGCATTTCCGTAAGCAGCTCGACACCATTACACGGCGAAAACTCTCCGAGAACAAAGTCGTCTCCCTCTCTGAATTCCGCGACATCAAAAAATCAAAACACAAACACACTGTGCTCGTCGTCGATGACGAGGAGATCATGCGCAACGCGCTAAAACGTGTGCTTGAAGGCGAGAACTTCAACGTGCTTCTTGCTGAGGACGGATACGCTCTCAGTCATTTTCTTGAGACAACCGTACTGGACGTGATCCTGCTTGATATCAACCTGCCGTGGGTTACTGGATTTGAGCTCGTGCACCTGATCAAAAGTCACAGTGTCCTCAAAGATGTTCCGGTCATTATGCTATCAGGAAAGAAATCCACGGAAGACATCCAAAAGGCCATGGCCTTGGGCGCCAATGACTTCATCGCCAAGCCCTTTGACGTGGATTTTCTTTTGAATGCCATCCGCAAAAACCTGCCTCAAACAGGCTAATCACTTGTAACTAGCTGGAATAAAAAGCCTAACCAAGGGGTTGCCCAACAGATAATCATTGACACGGCGTCTGGCTTTCATGTATCTACATACCCCTACGACTATTCCTCAGTAGCTCAGTCGGTAGAGCGAGTGACTGTTAATCACTATGTCGCAGGTTCAAATCCTGCCTGAGGAGCCATCTCCCTTGTTTCTTTTCTGTCGATACTGCGTAAGGTTACGCCGCTCCCAGGTCACGTACAGCTCGTAGCTGTCAGGATGCCGCTTCACTCTTCCATGTTTTGCCCATTGTGGGGCTAATTCCGCCCTCGCCGAACAGCGCGGTGGCGCGGGCTACCGCACGACCCAAGTCGCTGAGAGATTTCGCGCGCATTTTTGAGATGATATGGACGCGGTGATTATCGACCGTTCGCGCTGAGATTTTGAGCCGGCCGGCGATTACTTTACTACTTTGACCCTCAATGATTAAGTCCAGGATCTCGTGCTCCCGAGGTGTGAGTGATTGTATGTCACTCCAGACACGCACGTCATTGGCGTATTTATGCCAGATCTCGTTGTTCCAGCTTACGGCGTCTTTAACGCGAACGATTAGCTGATTGAGAGAAAATGGCTTCTCCATAACATCAAACGCGCCAGAGCGCATAACAGCAACGGCCAAAGACACGTCAGCGTATCCAGTCAGAAGGAGCGCCGGCACAATGCGAAGCCAGCTGGCGATCTTGGCGAGTGTGTCACTGCCAGTAAATCCGGGCATACGCTCATCCATTAAGATGCAGCCTTGCTGCTGAGGATCAAAAATATCCAAAAACTGCTCAGCCGTTCCTGACTGAATAACAAGATAACCTTCACCCTTGAGAGCCTCGACGACCTCTTCCCTGAAATCAAGATCATCGTCGACAACATGTATTACCGGTTGCATAACCTTGATCCTTCCATCGTCCTGCCATTTCCCTATGTGGCGATTCTATCATAATTTAAGAACCCACAAAGGTGACACACCTCCTTGGCGGTCGAGTTAATCCCCTATATAATTAATCTTAGGTTCCTATATTTTACTTTTCCCATAATCCGGTTGAGGCTTCCCAATGTCCGTGCCCCGCAAACTCATTCTGATGCGCCACGGTGAGGCCCAAAAGGAAGGCCCATCAGACAAAGCACGGATATTATCGCCTCATGGAGTTGCCCAGGCACAACGGGTAGGCCGGAAACTCCAGGAAACGCTTGCTGGGTGCGATAGAGCGGTTGTAAGCAACGCCACACGTACCAAGGAGACGGGAGAGCACGTACTGGCCAGTTTCATCGCAAATGAGACCAACTATGAGCCTTTGCTTTATACGGCCAACAACGCCATGGAGTTTACCAAGGCCCTATCGCGGCATATCACGAGTGAGGATCGCGTTGTTCTAGTAATCGGTCATAACCCCATTATCAGCTCTATGGCGTGTTTATTGACGGGCACAGAGCACGGATTCAAACCGTCAGAGTATCTGATACTGACCATTGAGGCAGATGATTGGCCCACAGCGCTCGGGTCCTCCCGATGCTGGACGGCGCGGACCTAATTCTAATAGAACTCTGACCCTAACCCCGAACAGGAACTAAAATGACAACTTGGGATATCCCTCACTGCAATGCTGCCGTCATCCGGCATTTTACTGTACAAAGCGAAATTCTAAGATCTAGTGACAAAGCGGGTTTTGACCATGCCAGACCGCACGTAGCCTATCTTCCAAAAGAGGCAATCGCGGGACAAAAACTCCCCACTGTTTACCTTCTCGCTTCCTGGACAAGTGCTGGACGCTCCATGTTTCAGTGGGAGGCATTTCGCGAAGATCTACCAACCAGGCTCGCCCGCCTGATTGCGACTAAAGTCATTCCGCCATGCGTCGTCGTCTGTCCTGACCTTTATATTGACTACGGTGGAAGCCAATACATCAATAGTGACTATGTTGGCCACCACGGTGATCATATCGTTAAGGAACTCATACCGTATGTTGAAAACAAGCTTCCAGTGCTTTCTGGAGCCAGGCATCGGGGCGTTCTCGGTAGGTCATCTGGCGGCTTTGGCGCACTGCGGCTCGCCATGGATTATGACGATGCATTCGCCGCTGTCGCCTGTCACGCTGGAGACATGGGGTTTGAGTGGGTTTACCGAAGAAGCCTGATAGATATTTGTACGGGACTCGCTAAATTTCAGGATCCAGTTATGTGGATGAATGAACTGCGGAAGCAAAAAAAAATGTCAGGTTTTGACACTCATGTTCTCATGATGATTGGTATGTGCGCATTTTACAGCCCCAATCCAGACTCGCCCTCCGGGTTTGACCTGCCGGTCACCCTTCGAAACGGTGAGGTCATTGATTCAGTATGGCAACGCTGGAAGTCCCATGATCCCCTTGAGCTCGTCGATAAGCCTTTGGTCCAGGAAAGGCTTGGGCGCCTCAAAAGCCTCTTTATTGACTGCGGAAACCGGGATCAGTATTTCCTTCAGTTTGGCTCAAGACAAATGGACGCGAAACTAAAAAAATACGGCATTAAGCACGACTACTTTGAGTTTGACGATAACCACAGTGGGACGGCTTATCGGTATGACGAGAGCCTGCCGCGACTACTAAATGCGTTGACATGAGATTTTTAAACCCTCAATCCCACAGTCAACTCATCGGGAGTCTATAGCTATAATTAATTATTCTTTATTTGGTCTTTAATTTCAATACCTTGGGAGATCTTCTGGGCGCAGTCTCTTATGCGGAACCGGGCCATTTCCCGACCGATAAGCCCCATCGTCTCAAAAAGCGGAGGCGAATCCTTGCGGCCCGTAAGCACAAGTCTAAGGGTCATAAAGATGTCCTTTGGCTTCCAACCGATCTCATCTTTATAGGCCTCCACTACAGCCTTTAGTCGTTCATGATCCCAGTCGTAAAGGTCATCAAGCTTCTCAACAAGGCCATTTAGCATACCCATGATATCGGCGGCTATTTTACCCTTCGGGATAATCTCAACACCGGTATAGTTCAATGCGCCGTTGAAAAAGAACGCGTTATTATCGGTAAACTGCTCAAACCTACTCATGCGTTCGAGGACAAAAGGCTTCAAGGCCCGCAGGTAATCTGTCGAGAAAATCTCATTGCGCACGTAATCGACAAATTGGTCTTCTGTCAGCTTGTGCATATAATGCTGATTCATCCACGTAAGTTTAACCGTATCAAAAACCGGACCGCCAAGGTGAATGTTCTTAAAATCAAACTTATCCATCATCTCCGCGACAGTGAAAAACTCAATATCATTGCCAAAGCTCCAGCCCATATTCGCCAAAAAATTCATGAGTGATTCCGGCAAAATCCCAGCGCGCTGATAGTACGTAAGCGCGACAGGGTTTTTTCGCTTTGAGATTTTGGACTTGTCGGCGTTACGAAGAAGCGGCAAGTGAGCGAACTTCGGCTTTTCCCATCCAAATGCGTCGTACAAGACAACGTGTTTTGGAGTTGAGTTAATCCACTCCTCGGCCCTGATGACGTGCGAGATTTTCATCAGATGATCATCGACGACATTGGCAAGGTGGTATGTCGGATAACCATCACTCTTCAGGAGTACCTGATCATCCATCCGACTGTTCTCGATCTCGACTTTTCCACGGATCTCATCCATAAAAGATGTGGACCCCGACATTGGCATTTTCAGACGTACAACATGGTGAATATTTTTATTGAGACTCGCGTCCACCTCGCCGGCGGGCAGTTCACGGCAATGCCTGTCATAGGCAGTGGTAACTCCTGCCTCACGCTGTTTAGCCCGAACCCCATCTATGCGTTCCGACGTACAAAAACAGCGGTAAGCATGCCCTGACTTCAGGAGCAGCTCTGTATGCTCACGATAAATTGCCGTACGCTCACTTTGGCGATAAGGTCCCGAAGGTCCTCCCTTATCCGGCCCCTCATCCCACTCAATCCCAAGCCACCGCAGGCTTTTCATGATCATAGCCTCAGAACTCGCTTTCGCGCGGACCTGATCAGTGTCCTCAATCCTCAACAAAAACTCACCGCCGTGCTTTTTGGCGAAAACATAGTTAAATAAAGCCACATACGCGGTCCCCACATGGGGATCTCCGGTTGGGGAGGGGGCGATACGGACTCGAACCTTCTTAAAATAGCTCATAACTATTAAACCTTCGCTTAGTTAGTCTTGAAACCTTGGAACACTCACTGTATACAAGCGTCCCTAACACCTTGCACGCGAAGAATTCCAGGGAACTCCTCAAGAGTCATTGAAATAGCAGATACGGGGCAATCTTTCAAATGAACGGACAATATTCCTCAATAAATTCGTCTGAATCTTCCGAAAACGATGGTCCAGAGAGCCCTCAAACGAGCGGGCGCCTTAGCACGCTATTTGTCCGGGATGTCGGAAAAATCGACAGCGCCATGTTTGACCCAGGCGCTGGAATCATTGGCCAAAGCTGGTATGTAGATGTCTGGCTCACGGGAACTTTAGACGAGAACGGCTTTGTTTTTGATTTTAGCCCCCTAAAGGCCCTGATCAGGAACACTCTGAGCAGCACCCTTGATCACGCTTTGATTATCCCCGTAGGCAGTCAGACAGTACAATTCAGCGAATTTGACCGCGGCGAGCGCTGGACACTTAAGAGCAAAGCCAGAGGCGAGTCCAAGGACGCACGCTGGGACTACACCTCCCCCAAAGGATCCGTTTTTCCTGTGCACACCGTGGCGCTTAAAACAGCTAATATTGAGCAGGAATTCGCCCGCATTCTCAGGCACCGCCTACCTCCATCGGTTCACCAGCTGGCGGTCAAGCTTCGCGAAGAGAGCATTGCCCCTACTGAGGCCAGCTACCGCTACACCCATGGTATTACCGGCCATAACGGCCTCTGCCAGAGACTATTTCACGGGCACCGAAGCCGCATGGAGATCTATATCGGCGAAGAACGCCGCCCGGATCTGGAACACTTTGTTGTTCGTGAGGTCTTTGGCACTAACGTCCACATCGCGACCCTAAATCAGATCAAGTCAGGTAATGGCGAAGTTGGATGCCGAGGCAAAACCGACGAGCCCGTAACTCTGGCATACTCCGGAACCCTTGGTTCTTTTGAGGCAACGATGCCCTCCAATCGAGTGTTTTTCGTCGAAAACGAGACGAGTGTAGAATCTCTCGCCCGCGAAGTGGCACGATTAATAAAACGGGAAGAACGCCCAACGGATAAAATCCGGGCTGTCTGCTACGAGGGTATCGATAAGGGTGCTGAGTTCGTTCTCTGAAAAAATTCCCTTAACTCACATTCCAGCTGAAATTTTGGCAAGCATGCTGACAGGTCCATCACCCGTCTGCTTACTCTCAATCGTGGCGACGCAAAACGGCGGTAATATCTGGAGCTGCATACCGAGGCTTTTGGATCTTCTGAACATCACCCTGTCAATTTTACCCTCGGAAGTCCCGTCCATCACCAGAGAGGTTCCGAAAGTCTCACCGAGACGTACTTGCGACTGGTGACGACCAGCGCCATAACTTCCATAAACCGTGAATATCCGTAGAAATCCCAAGCTCGCCACCGCGTCTACCGTCACGCTTGACGAGTCCGTGGATGCCAGACCCATCAGACGGTTGTAGCCACCACGCAGCGCCAATGCCGGCAAAGCGAAGCCCTCAAAAATCGTCCACTGGGAATAAGCGGACATTAGATTTGCGCCCGTCAACCGATCCTGACCAAGACCCATGCCGACATCGACGGACCAGGGCAAACCTTTGTGCACCTGTAGCCGCGGGATATATAGCCGTCCTTCAGGAGTTTTATTTTCTTCCGCTGCCTTCCCTGAGCCTCTCCATAACTCACGCATCGCCTCAGAATTGGAAGGAGTCTCATAACCTGCGAGGCCAAGCCCGATTCCGATACCGATTGTTCCGTGACTTCCGGCGTGCTCAAGTGGGCTATAGTTATTGGCGCGGGCCAAAAATTCAAAATAGTCGTCAGCATCTCTCTCCGACACATCTGCATACGCTACTGTCCCAATTGACAATAGCGAGAAAAACATCAATTTGAGCCTAGACCGAATTACCAAAACCATGCTTTGATCCTCACCGTGACTGCTTTGAACCCTGCGGAGCGAAATTGTGCGAATTGCCTTCATTGACCATTATGACAGCTTCAGTTTTAACGTTCTAGCCTGGCTCAGAAAAGCCTCGACTACGACTCTAGATATAAAGCGCGTCACCTGTGACGATGAGGCCGGTTTGGCACGATTGAAAAATGAGCCGATTCCATTAGTCATCTCGCCGGGTCCCGGAAAACCAACTGATTATCCGCTCACATTGCGACTTCTGGATCAGCTCATACCGAAGGTACCGATCCTGGGAATCTGCCTGGGTCATCAGATGCTCGGCGTCAGGGCAGGAGGCAAGATCGTTAGAGCCGAAGATCCGTGGCACGGGACTCAGGAGAAGGTCACGATTGCGAGCAATAGCTGGTTTACCGAAGGCCTACCTTCCGAGTTTCTGGCTATTACCTACAACTCGTTGGTTGTAGATCTTGGCAGCACAAATAATAACGACTGGCAGCCTCTCGCTTTTGACACAAAAAAGCAGCTTATGATGCTCTCACATCGCGAGCTGCCTTTGGCATCCGTTCAATTCCACCCTGAATCTTTCGGCTCACCGCACCTGGACGTACTGGCGAGGAACTTCCTCGGCCGTATAAAATCCTAAGGGCGTTACGGCTGCGTCGAGCATAACGTCCGTCGTCGACAATCAGGAGGATTTTTCTACTGACTGTTCTACGTGATCTTATACTAAACCAGCCACCTCAGCCAAAATTTTCACAATGCGTTGAGGGACCGCCTCGACTGCCGCCGAAGACTGATTTTTGGATATTTCGCCGGCGTTTTCATTTAGTTTCATGATTGATCCGAACAATAGTTCACCTGTCATTGTGGATTCGCTCAGGGTATTTGCCCAGCCGTTGGCGGTAAAACTTCTAGCGTTCAAAACCTGATCTCCGCGACTTCCGACCTCAAGGGGAATTAAAAGCATTGGTTTTTTGAGGGCCAGCAACTCAAAAATACTATTCGCGCCCGCGCGGCTGACCACTAACCGCGCCGCCGCGAAAACATCCTTCATCTCATCGCCAACAAACTCAAATGCCCGGTATCCCGGTCCTGCATAGCCGGTAGACTTCCCCTTGCCGGTGAGGTGAACCACGTTCATCAGCTTCGTCAATTCCGGAAGAATCGCTGATAGCGCGTCATTTATTCTCTGTGCGCCCTGGCTACCGCCCATGACCAGAATAATATCTCGATTGTCACTAAACCCACAGAACAACCGACCACGCCGGGAATCTCCTTCGAACAAAGTAGGACGCACGGGCGTACCCACGTGAACTGCTTTTACAGGTGGAAGATACCCACCCGTCTCAGGAAATGTGTAGAGAATTTTGCGAGAAAAAGGCGCTATGATTTTGTTGGCGAGCCCAGGCGAGAAATCAGACTCGTGTGTTACAACTGGAACACCAAGGATCCAGGCGGCAAGCGTCACAGGAACAGCCACAAAGCCACCTTTGCTGAATACAACCTTAGGCCTTAATTGGGCAATGATAACCAAAGACTGAAAAAATCCGGCCAAAAATCTGAAAATATCGGTAAAATTCTGAACACTGAAATAACGGCGAAGTTTTCCGGTCAATATTTCATGAAAAGGAATTCCTGCCTTTTCGGCAAGAACCTTCTCAATACCACCGGATCCTACATAGTGAACCTCAAAACCAGCTTGTCTCAACTCACCCAAAATCGCGAGGTGCGGCATGACATGCCCCGCGGTTCCACCACCAGTAAGAATAATTTTCGGGGCTGGGCTCAAGGTTCCCTGTCCATTTTTGGGGTTTTGAATGACACAAGACTCGGCAGCTGCATAGCTAGAGGATAATGTCTTTGTATGGCCGCGATAATCTCACTTCGCTCGCCAACAAATGGCTCGATGGACTTCTTTGTCCAATTCTCGAGCCTCTTGATTCGCTCGGGATCCGATGGATCGGCGAACACGACATGGAGTCTGCCTTCATGATTAATATCGAACGGAAAAGTAACCAATTCCAAAGCAAGGTTATAGGGGATAAATGCCAGCGTCTCTTTCGGCACATTCAATATGCGAACCCCGGTAAGTCTGGGAAATTTTAGCTCCTGAGAGAGAATATCGGCGATTTTCGATTCCTCAACGATATGAGTCTCGACGACAGCCCTGAACGCATCCACGCCCCACTGAGCCATAAATCCGAGCATCACCTTCTGAATCGACGGGGATAAAAGGCCCCGTTGACGTAAAATCCCGAAAACTCTCGCGTCCGCCTCACTGCTCATTACTAATCACCCACTCGACAACATAGTCATTGATTCCCGTAAGCCTCATTGAGACGGAGTCACCCTTCCGTTCGCGACAAATCGTGGCAGCGCGCTTGAATAGCCCCATGACTCCACCCCATGTTAACACGGCGCAGCTTTTAATGTCACTGGAGTGAAATCCATCGGCGACTTTACGCAATGAAATGTCGACATCTACACGACGAAGGGAGTCGGCACCGCTCAACTCAATAGACGCTGGACCTTTCTCCGTAACAGTAAGCGACGATAGCCAGGATGATGGCCAGACTCCAGACAGCACGCATCCTATCTCGTCCGATTTCAGCGGAATATCATGGCCGTCTACTGACAACGACCCCCGGGGGCTCTCCCCAATTCGCAAATCTCCTGCACCAGAAACTGACCAAGTGTTTTCGTCACGTTTAACCTCAAGCAGGGAATCACCAAGAGGTCCGTTAAATTGTATCTCCGCTTTTTTTTCGCTCTCGAATGACCAGACTACGTTTGATGCGAACACGCTACCTCCAAGCCGAGTGATACGAAGTGACGCTTCGCGGTCGATCGGGGAGCAGGCGCTAAATAATGGCTGGAAGATCACCGGAATTGAAACGGGCGGGTGCCGCGGCGACATGGTCACGCATGATAACGTCAAATAATTTAGGGCGGCCATAGTAATTGCCCTTGAACGCGACAACGATGTTACCTGAAGTCGGACATCCACATCAGCCACCAGTCGCCAATTCCGCTTTTAGTGCGTCAAATTTATTTTGCATACGAGTCTGATCTTTGGTGTCGTTTTTACGCTTTAAGGCTTCTTTGTATTTCTCAAACGCCTTTTTCTTCTCACCAAGCGCGAGCAAAGAATCCGCTAAGTGTTCCCAGATCACTCCCTCCTCTTCCTCCATCCGAACAGCGGATTCCAGGGTTTCGAGAGCTTTTTTGTACTGTTTTTTCTGATAATAGACCCAGCCCAGTGAGTCAACAAATCCGCCGTTTTCAGGTTGCAGGGCTAATGCCCGCTGGATCAGCTTCTCAGCCTCATCAAGATCACGTCCCGCATCGGCCAACATATAGCCCAGGAAATTCAGGGCGGACGCGTCCTGCGGGTTTTTATCGATAACTGCCCGCATGGATTTCTCGGCCGAGCTATAATCACCTGCTCGCTCCTGATAGGCACCCTTGGTAAACAACAATTTTTGGTTATCGGGAAACTTCTCGATCGCTTTCTCAACAACACTTACTGCCTCGACTGGTTTACCGTCAGCGGCCAGGATTTCCGCCCAGATAACAAATCCGGACGATTCCGCGTCAGCGCGCTCTGTCAGTGCCTTAGCCACACTGAGTGCCTCAGATATCTTACCGGTCTCTTTAAGTAGGAGTGCTTGCTGTCTCATAGCATCTGACTTAAGAGTGGACTCGTCTTGAATCTTCGCGAAACGGGCAATACCCTCAGGATTTCGACCTACTTTAATGAGCGCGACAGCGGTCATAAATAGCACTCTGTCTGACTCCGGCATTTCAGCCTCAAGTGCAAGTGACACTTTAAGCGCGTCTTCATTACGCCCCAGTTCCCACAAGATGATCACCTTCTGCATTTTCAGGCCAGGAACCTCGTCCTTGCTGTTCTCAATCATATCGTCAAGAAGACTTAAGGCGGTTGAGAGATTCCCGAGCTCTTTATAAAGCGAGACCATGCGGGCCACAAGCTCCTGATTGCCTGGGTTGAACCGGTAGAGCTGCTCATACAACTTAACCGCTTCCTTGCCACGCTTATTGAGATCAAGTGTCAACGCGTAAATCAGCGCGAGCTCCGGATTATTCTCCTGAATTTCCCAGGCTCGTCTGGCGGGATCCAATGCCTCCTTAACCCGTTTCGCTCCGATCAAGAGCCGACTAAGCATCGTCCAACCCTGGGCACTGTTTGGGAGCGTTTTGACCATGCTTCGAGCCACGGCTATGGCATCACTCACCTTCCCCTGAATCTGCAGCCCTTTTACCAAAGCCACATACGCATCCTCAAGATGGGGCTCCAGCTCAATCGCCTTTCGCAGCTGAAGGGCGCCTTCTTTCATGTCACCAGTCATAAATAGCGCCTGGCCATACATGAGACGAAGATTGGCATCGAGAGGATAAAGCAGAGCCATCCGCCGAGCCTCGGTGAGGCCTTCCTGACTTTTGGGGCTAACCAAAAGCTTCGAGCGAACCAGCTGGGCCCCGCTGTAAGAGTTCGGATCTAAATTGTAGGAGGACTCAAAATGATTCTCCGCTCCCTGAAAGTCACCTGCGTGCAGAAGTTTTTCGGCCACTAAAAATTGATACATAGCATTCGCGCGCCGGCTTGCGGGAGACCACATGGTCGCCGGATCGGATGAGGGATCCATCGCTGACCCGCCATCTTCCATCCCAGGGTCAGAGGAATCTGATTTTCCTCCGTCAATGGATTTGCCATCCAAAACATCCCCATGCTTCCGTGGCGATACGGTTCTGCATCCGGAAGAGACAGTCAAAACCAGAAGTAAATAAATTTTGTTGACGCTATTCGGTCTCATAACTGTCAGTCCGCCATCGCGCCCTGGATGCGCTCACGTTAAATCCAATCACCAGACAATGATAAATTATACCCGTTTCTTGCTTGTTCGAGCAAAGACGAAACGGTTAAATCATCACCATAAAACACTTTGACCAGACAAAGCCCATTAGCGGGAGCCGTCGCGGGGGCCAGCTTACGGTCTTTCGCGTCTAAAATCCCGCGGACAGACTGTTCGGAAAGCTTTCCGCGTCCAACCGCCACCAAGAGGCCTACTATATTTCGTACCATTTGCTTCAAAAAACCATCTCCTAGAACCCAGACCTCAAGCATGGTGCCACGATCCGACAAAACAATCTCCCGCACGCGACGGATCTTGGACTTAGCCGAGCTGTCCATCGCGCAGAAGCTCGTAAAGTCATGGGTGCCAATCATATGCCTGGCGGCGCTGGTCATCGCTGGCACATCCAGGGGTGACGTCAAACGCCATGCGTATGGCGACATAAAAGGGCTTTCCCCGGCGGATTTCCAGATTCGGTATCGGTATACCTTGCCGGTACTGTTAAATATTGGATGGAACGTATCTGGAGCGACGCGGGCATTAATAACCCTTACATCGGGCGACAACAACGCGTTAAGCGCTTTTACAATTCGGTAGTTATCAAGTCCTGCGGTACTCCTAAACGTCACAACCTGATGTTCCGCATGCACACCTGTGTCAGTTCGACTGGCGGTGGTTACACGTACCGGATGACGGCAAAACGTCGCCAATGCCTTCTCAAGGTGATCTTGAATCCCCATACCGCTGGGCTGACTTTGAAATCCATGATAACGCTCACCAATATAAGTCAGATCCAATCGGTAAAGCGCCTGAGGCAATATTTCCGTCTTATCAGGCTGATCAGCCTGATCAGGCTGATCATTTGACCGTTTCAAATGTAAATCCAATTCCCATTACATTTCGGCCAAATGACAGGCCCTGCGTAGACGTAGACTTCACGGTTTCCATAAAACCGGTCAGATAAACATAACCAATACCCATGGTGTCGACCATCGAACGTACGGATCGCTCATCAATAGTATTCAAAAGCACATGCGCTGATAAACCGGTACTCACCGCGGTTTTACGCCCGGTGTTCGTATAAACCCGTGTCGAAGTATCAGTTGCAGTCGCCAGATTTATGGAGGCTGCCGCCGTGTTGTCACGTGTTTCCTGCCACCATCCGTACTCCCCGGCGGTCCAGAAATCCAAAACCAGCCACTTTTTGCTGAATGGCGACATTTGAATTTTGCCACCCAATTGAATTGGGATAAAAAGCAATGTTGTTTTACTATTGTCATCCACGGTCAGCGTGTCGCAGTTAACAGTCGTACTGCCGCTTGTGACGCCTTTTACTGCTTTGCCACGAACTGAGTACATACCCATTCGCATCATGACGCCTGGATTAACCCACCAATCCAACGGAAACCAGTCGCTACCCATAGAGAAATGAGTAGTGGGCTTACCGTACAATCTATCGTAGCACTTTTGCCCCTCATTAAAGACCGGCTTGTTCATGGCCAGCTGAATCTTATGACGCCCGAATATTCGGCCACCGTAAGTGCCCTTAATAGTAGAGTCCGTCGTGATTACGGCCTCTTTTTCCTTTGGCTCCTCGGTTTTGGCATTAACAAGAGGAGTCTCAGGGAGCGCAGGCTCAGCGTCTACGGTCTCCTGGGTTGTCGTCTCTTGCTGTATTGTTTCTTGTTCTTTGGCTGTATCAACTGGCTTTTCAGCGGGGGACTGGTCTGCGGTGTTTTCAACCGCGGGCTCCGCCACGGGGCTTTCAACCGCGGGAGCGGGAGGCTCAGGAGACTTAACAGCGTTCGCCGCGGAGGCAGCCTCAACGCCTGATCCATCAAGTGTGGAGTCCTCCACCTGACTAAGACCTTCATCTTCGCCTGAGTCTTGACTCAACGCTGGCGAAGAAAAGAGCGCAGCAAGCGCGAACGCATACATTGGGTAAACTTTAAATAAGCTCATAATCAGCCTCCATCTATCAATGGTAACTGATTGCCTCAAGAATTTGAACTGCGTTGGTCGCCGCTCCCTTTTTTAGGTTGTCAGCGACAACCCAAAATTGAAGCCAATCACTTGAAGGGTGATCAATGGGAGTCCTGACACGGGCAACATGCACGCTTCGATCCCCGGCAATCGCCCTTGGTGTGGGAAACTTAGCGTGATCATCCTCCAGATGCATTGTAATACCGGCAAAAGACGACATCACACTGATAGCTTCCTTACGGGTAACCTTGCGCGAGAGCCTAACACTGACGGACTCGCTGTGGCAGTGATATACCGGCACCCTTACTGTTGTGGCCATGACCTCAAGCTGGGGCTTTCCAAAAATTTTTCTTGTTTCGCGAATCATCTTCTCTTCCTCGAAACAATGCCCCGCACCGTCCAGCACATCGATCGCCGGTAACACGTTAAAAGCAATCGGCTGAGCGTAAGCCTGGGGCTTGACGTCCCCGAACTTAAAGGAAGACTCAATCTGGCCCGAAAGCTCTTTTATTCCCTTTTGTCCGGTCCCCGACACCGACTGATATGTCGACACCTGCACATGCTCAATTCCAAACGCGTCAAGCAAAGGCTTTAACGCGACAACCATCTGTATGGTTGAGCAATTCGGGTTGGCGATAATGGAGCCCTTCGCAAGTCCTTTTAGAACCGCCGCGTTAACCTCGGGAACAACCAGAGGCACGCCGTCAACCATCCGCCAAGCAGAACTGTTATCGATAACTGTCACGCCCAACTCGCAGATCGCTCTGGCATTTTGTCCCGAAAAAGCACCGCCAGCGCTCATCAGGCAATAGTCAAACCCACGCAGTGAGTCTAGCCGATAAGCCTTGACCTCCTGGGACTTTCCGCGAAATGTGAGCATCTCTCCGGCGCTTCGCTGCGACGCGAAGAGACCTACTTCGATGTCTTTAATCGCCGAGTCCTCGAGGTCAGAAATCATCTCCCGGCCAACAGCGCCCGTCGCGCCTATTATTGCTACTTTCATTACGGCTCATCCTCCATCGTTGACTCCGCAAAAATCTCGTCTTCGTCTGTCAACGTCGTCCAGCCAACAGCCCAGGCGACCGGGCCAGTCAGCACATAAATAAATATAAGTCCGAAGCCAACCAACTCAGGCGCGTAGGCCACCAGAGAAATCAGCATAACCAGCATTACCAATATCCGAAATGGCTTGACTGACCTGAATTTTAGCGCTTTGTGGGATTTGTAGATGATATTGCTTACCATCAGCAATGCCAGGATCGGGCTAAGCACAACCAGGAAAATCTTCCGAAAATCGGGATCAATAAACAGGTTGATAAGTGGCGTATCAATCAGCGTTCCCAACGCGTGCCGTTGGTCCACATCCACCATAAGCGACACAAAACTCGCCACTGTAATGGCTGCCATCGGAATTGGCAGACCCGTGAAATCACCGGACGCTTTACCAATCGAACTCAATACATTAAACCGCGCCAGACGAAGGGTGCCGCATGCCATAAACATGAAACACGCGACCCAGCCAATGCGACCCAACTCAAGCAAACCATATTGATACATCAAAAACGCGGGCGCGACCCCGAATGACACACAATCACAAAGCGAGTCATACTGTACGCCGAACTCACTCGTACCCTTTGTGAGCCTCGCGACGCGCCCATCCAGAATATCGAAAATTGCGGCCAGGAATATCGCCGCCGCCGCCCAGCCAAACTGCCCGTTGAGACTTTTAATAATCGAATAAAATCCAAAAAATAAATTCCCTGTAGTTATCAGGTTAGGAAGAATATAGACGGCACCCCCAAGACGGCGCGGGCGATTTTCCTGAATAACTGGCTGACTCATAATTATTACTACCTCTCAAAAACAACGTTTCACTTGATATATACTACCGCGGCCCGGCTTTTTCCTCGACCGTGGACTTCCTCAGATAAATAGCGTCAGGTAAAGCTTGTGACCAGCTAATGCCCCCATCCTGACACATTAAATCAGCCATTGCATGAATAGAGTCACGCGCGGCATCCTTGGCGCCAAGCTTAACTATGGTTACGTCGTTTAAGGCTCCCGCTTTTGCTGAAAGCATCTCCCAGTCACCGATCATAAACCAACGATTGGGCCAGCCAAATGTGGCATCGTCCACCAAGAGATCAACGGGACCCAACGTCGCCACTCCATTCCTGGTCGCGGCAATATACCCACCTGATTTTGTTGATGGAAGGCATAAAACGATATCTACGTCTTCCCGCCGCGCCAACGACTCCGCCAAAGTTTTAAGCGCGGAAACTCCACACACTTTAGGATGATTGCCCGAATGGCTACCGAGTCCAAATGAAAGGCCATAAACATAAGCCAGACCCACTCGGATCCCCGTAAACGAACCGGGGCCCTGAGAAACAATAATGGACGATATATCAGTACTTTCAGCACCGGACTCCTTAAGCCCGCGCTCAACCATCAGAGGCAGCTGCCGCGCACTGTCAGCGACATCTTCAGTAACAGCGCTAAAAATTAAATCGTGCCGGCCCTCAGTCAGGATTCCGACCGCGGCACCATGAACAGACGTATCAATGATCAGCGTCAACCCCGTCATTTATTTCCCATCACACTGCCGATCATCCCAGCCCAAAACCGACTAAGATCGTTATAAAGAGCGAGAACCACCAGAGACATTACCATGACGAAACCAATCTTCTGAAAGTTCTCAATCGACGCCTCCTCAATCGGAGATCGTTTGAGGCCCTCGACACCGAGAAGAACTAATTGACCTCCATCGAGGACAGGTATTGGAAACAAATTTACCAAACCAAGATTAATAGAGATGACCGCCATGGTCGCGAGAAACGCCATCCATCCAGCCTTAGCTGAGTCACCCGCCACCTTCGCGATCATGAGTGGCCCTCCTAGGGCCTTCACGGGAACAGCACCCGAAATAACCTGCCAAAGACCCACAACCATCATCGAAGTCTGAGTGTAGGCCTCTTCCACGGCAATGCCGGCAGCGGCTAGCGGATTACTCTCCTGGATTATGGCGGGGTCCGGCAATGTTGTCTGGCCTAACATGGAAACATCAAGAACATAGGCCGTGACCGCGCCCTCAGGTTGCTGAATCTCAAGCGCCTTAAGAGGCAATTGAATCATTACCTCCTTAAAATCCCGAAGCACAAGTAATGTCACATCAGGAGACTTCCAGCCTTCCATAATTTCCTGAAGGCGGAAAATATTTTTAATTGGCTCTTTGTTCCACTGCAGCAGATGATCGCCTGGCTGCAATAGCCCCATCGCGCCACCACGGGCAACACCAATCGTCAGATGACTGTCAATAGCGCCGAGTCTTGCTGCGTAAGCTCGTCCAGATTCACTTCCGACCCTGGGCCATTTGCCGACATGAAGTATTAACTCCCGGGCTTCCGCCGCCGCTTTCTCCTTTGAATGTCCCAGCGAGTCGTCTATGACTGCGACAGGACGCACCGAGACCTTAACCTCGACCACGCCGGCACGGGACCAATCCGCGAATAAATCAAATGTCTCGTGAAGCCCGTGAAATTTTTTGACCGCGCCACCAGCGTCCACCCACGACTCAAGACGATCTCCCGTTCTCAGGCCATCCACGAATAATTCGGAGTCTCTGGAGGTCAATGTAACGACCGCACTCGGATAGGCCAGCGCCACACCCACACGACCGATTTTCGAGATCGAACCAAAAATACTACGTCCAACAACGGCCTCAGGGGTAACCGTGTTCTCTACTGTCACGCCTTTTCGCTCAACAACGACCTTAAGCGGATTATCAGGGTTTTTTTGAAAAACCCGCTCGATATCTGACCATGATTTAATGGCTGTGCCGGCGACCTCGACGATTTTATCCCCCGGCATGATACCGCCTTTTTGCGCGCGGCCGCCCTCGATAATATCACCAACGATCGCGGGAGGGCGCTCGAGCCCATGCATAACCATTCCCCAGAAAATGATGAAGGCCAAAAGAAAATTGGCGAATGGCCCGGCCACGATAATCAAGGCGCGCTTCCATAACGGCGCCTTCCAATACAAAAGCCCCGTCACATGATCGGGAACATCCTCGTTGCGGGTGCTTCCATAAAATTTAACGTATCCTCCAAGAGGAATCCACCCGATCAAATAGTCGGTCTGACCCCGACGGAACGCCGCGATCCGGTGCCCGAACCCAATTGAGAACTTCTCAATCGCTACCCCGGCCCAACGCCCCACCAAAAAATGCCCAAGCTCATGGAACAACACCAAAGAGCCCAGCATGACCAGCATAGCGACTATTGGATGAGAAAAAATATTTTGCATGGAAATACTCCTGAACGGCGGACAAATACCAACTCAGGCCATCACTCGGCCAACTGAGCCAAGTACAGGATAAACCAAATTACAGGCGCGGCAAACAACACACCGTCGATTCTGTCCAAAAGGCCACCATGACCGGGCAACAAGGCGCCCGAGTCCTTCACGCCGGTGAAACGCTTGATTACGGATTCCACCAGATCACCCATTTGTCCGGAAATGCCACCGAAAAATCCACTCGCAAGAGCGGTCGGCAAGCCGCCCGTCAAATCCGGATAAAACCAAAAATGAAACATAAAAGCGGCTAACATACTCGCCACGAGGCCGGCAACGGCGCCTTCCCAGGTCTTTTTCGGGCTCTTTTGGGGTGCCATCTTATGCTTGCCAAAAAAACGCCCTCCAAAGTAGCCACCAGTGTCGCCAAACCAGACAATAGCGAGAACCAGTAGCAGTTGTTTGCCGCCAGGTGCCGCGATGTACAAATCCCAGACCACGAGCCAGGGAAGCCCGGCGTAGACAATTGTTATAATAAATCCTAAAACCCTGGCCATCTCGGCCTCAATCCCACGAGTGGCAAAGACTCCAGCCAGCATGGTTACGATCAAGCCAAAGACAATTAGTCCGCGCCCGGCAGGCAAATCATACATCGCCGAGACGAGGAAAATGACGCTCATAACAAAAACACAGAAAAGCGCCAAAATACGGTAATGGGAAGTCCTGCTCGCCGCGATATAGAGTTCCGCGGTTCCACTCCGGTCATGTCCTATGCGCTGGTAGTTTCGAAGCATCTCATCAAGACGAGGCTGAATCATCATGGACATCTCAAAAACTGACAGCGCGATCGCCCCCAATAAAAGAGCCGCGACACCCATATGAGGCCCGTCAGTCAATATCCAAAGGAGGGCGGGCAATATCGCGATTGCGGTCAACACACGCGCTTTCAGCATGGAGTCTGACCCTGCACGACTAAAAAGTCGGCGGCCGTGACCGACCGCGCCTGCGCGCCTGTCAGACCAAATCTTCGTTCACGGGAATAAAAATCCTCCAGAGCCTTGGCGAATTCGTGCCGCGAGAAGTCTGGCCAAAGTACAGGCGTAAAATAAAACTCCGCGTAAGCAGCCTGCCAAAGCAGGAAATTACTTATTCGCGACTCTCCACTGGTGCGGATCACCAGATCAGGATCGGGAAGCCCGGCGGTATCAAGATGCTCCGCGATTATTTTCTGGCTAATATCATCAGCTAAAATCTCGCCCCGGGCGACCTTTTCGGCGATGGCCTTAGTCGCCCGCGTGATCTCAGCGCGTCCACCGTAACTCAGCGCCACGTTCAATATCAAACCTGTATTGTCAGCCAACATCTCCCTGGTCTCGTCGATTAATTTCCGGAGCGCGGGAGAAAACCGCGACGAATCGCCAATCACGCGAAACCTTACATTCTGACGGTTCAGCTCCTGTCGCTCTTTGCGAAGATAATGTTCAATCAGATGCATGATGACGCCAACCTCATCGATCGGACGCCCCCAGTTTTCATCGCTAAAAGCATAAAGAGTAAGAACGCTGATGCCCCATTGGCCAGCCTGTTCGACAATTTCGCGAACACGTTCAGCGCCATAGCGGTGACCGAAAACTCTTGGTCGGCCTTTAAGTTTTGCCCAACGGCCATTTCCATCCATAATCATCGCGACGTGACGGGGCATCGCCTCGCGCGGCATCGGAAATGGTAATGAGGAACCAGTCGAGGACATCTAAAAATTCCAAGATATCTTGCTGAATAAGCGGTCTTTTTGCTGACACAAACGAGCCACGAGGTGTAACATAATGACCTAGGAGCGTCTATGAGATTGCTCTGGCACCAATAACCCATGGAAATCAAATGACTAATTCACCTTCTAAGGCACCCATCGGCACCCTCTGGATGGCCGCAACTACGCTCGGAGACATCAAGGATATTCCGCTGAGATCATTGGAGTTACTTAAGGAATGTCCGTTTCTGGTTTTCGAGGAGGATAAGCAGGCCAGGCAGTTTCTGAAAGCAGCCGGTGTCCAGCGACAATGGATGCGCTACACCGAGCAGCGGGAGGCATTCACACTTGAGGAACTTGAGAAGGAACTCCTGGCGGGCAATGACGCGCTCTACATGAGCGACCAGGGCACACCGGGCTTGGCAGACCCAGGACGCGACCTTGTGGAAGTCGCTCTTCGTGTGGGGGCTAAACTCCGCTGCGTGCCCGGCCCAAGCTCCCTGACCGCCACAATCTCCGTTTGCCCTATTGACTGCCGCAGATTTCAGTTCGCCGGATTCGCGCCCCGCGACGAGCAGGATCGCGAGGATTTTTTACGTCAACACCTGGACCATCCCTGGCCTATCGTTTTATTCGACACGCCATACCGGATGAGACAATTTTTTGAGACGTTGGCCAAAGTACTACACGGCAGCGACCGAAAAATATTTGTCGGAGTGGATATAAGCGGCGAACACGAGGACTTTTGGTGGGATACCGCCGACGGCGTCTTTAAACGAGTCACCGAGCTGCCTGAAAAGAGAAACTACGTCGTAATCGTCGAGGGCAACGGTGGCGACTTCCCGGCAAAAAAACCTTTCCCAGGTAAACGCCCACAAAATCAAAACCGACCAAACAGCAATCGCCCGACGGGCAATCAAAAAAAGAGCCCTCCCGCGCGCCGGCGGTAACAGACAATTTATTATCTTCCAGTAAACCAAGATGAATCGCGATAAACCGGCAAAACAAGCTTGTAAAGCGCCTTAATAAGTGCGGCGCCAGGGATAGCTAGCAACACGCCCCAAAACCCAAATTGCGCGCCCGATGCCATAACAGTCAAAATAACAACCATAGGGTGCAGCCCGACTTTGCTGCCAATCAAGCGTGGCGTAATCAATACTCCGTCCAGGATCTGAACTGTACCAATAACACCTACAAGCCAGAAAACAGTAATAGACGATATCTGCTGTGTGAAGATGTAGGTAACGCCAAGAGTTAACCCAACAACAACATCGAGATAAGGTATGACCCGGCAAATACCAGCCGCGATGCCAATTGCAACTCCAGCTGAAAGGCCAATCGCGGAAAACCCAATGGAGTATAAGCAGGCGAGCGTCAACGCGACTTTAATATGACCCCGGATCACATTGGTCAGAGTCTCATCGACGATATTGGCGACCCGGATACCATAGGGGCGAAGATCGCGCGGAGTGACACGTCTAATAGATTGTATGAGACGGGCCTTCTCAGCCACAAAATAAAACGCGAGAATCGGCACGAGCACAAGCCCAAGTATCGAGCCCATTAACCCAGCACTCATATTAACGACACCCTGCGCTGCGATCTGAAGCCGCGCAATACCTTGCTCAAAAAGGTTAAATCCCTTCAACGCATGATCAACGGCACCGTTGTCTCTTATGCCATATTCCTTAAGTGTCTCACGAAGGGTTAGACCGATTTTCTTACTGAAGCTGTCAATAAGACTAGGAACCTGCTGCACGAGTCCTATTAGTTGTTCATAAAGGTAAGGAAATAACCGCACAGCGGCCCACGAGACGAGACCAAATATCAGAAAAAGAATTATGAGACTGGCCACACTTCTGGGGACTTTTCGGGTCTCAAGGGCGTTCACTAGTGGGTTCATCAAGTATGCGAGAAACGCGGCGATAAATACCGGCACCGTGATGCTCGCATAAAAAATAGCTAATCCATAGACAAGGGCGACAAGTATCGCCACAAATATCACAAAACGCTTAATCGCGTTCCAGTCATGAATACGCAGTTTATGTTGCGCAGTATCCGACATAATACTCCAAAGCTACAATCAACATCAGCTGACTTAGTCCAGTTCGGCGACAACAACCCGGTCGTGCCCAGCCAAGTCTTTTACTACTATTATTTTCCGCCAACCCGCGTCTTTGAACAACTGAGCAACTTTTTCACCCTGGTTCATACCTATTTCCAGGAAAATTTTGCCGTGTGGCCTCAACGCTTGACGGCTATTTACGGCCAAATACCGGTAAAATGTCAAACCATCCGCGTCATCAGGGAACAGTGCTCCCTGCGGCTCATGTTTAAGGGTCTCAGCACTCATGAGAGACCGCTCATTGGCGGCAATATAAGGAGGATTAGAAACAATAATATCGTACGGTTCGCCTTTGTACGCGGAATCCCTAAGAGCGTCCTGCTTTATGATCGTCAGGTTTGATACGCCAACGGAGCTCCTATTTATCAGGGCGACCTGAATCGCCTCATCAGAGACTTCCCATGCCTCCACCACGGACTCAGGTAATTCCGCCGCCAGTGAGATCGCGACACAGCCAGACCCAGTGCCGATGTCAAGAATCCTTGGGGCTGTCAGCGATTTAGCAGCCAGGAAGGCTGACTCGACGAGGAGTTCGGTATCAGGCCTCGGGATCAGAACAGCCGGTGATACTTTAAATCTGTGCCGGTAGAAGTCCCGGTACCCGAGAATATAGGCGATGGGCTCACCCTCAGCCCGCCGGCGCAACAGTAGTTTAAAAGCATCCCGCTCAGATTTTGAGAGCGGGCGATCAAGCTGTAAATAAAGCTTCATGCGCTCAAGATCCAGCACAGCCGCCAGCAGAAGTTCAGCCTCAAGGCGGTGATTATCAGAAAACGCGCCGGATTTTTCCTTAAGCCACCCACCCGACCACAGGAGAACGCGCTGAACCGTCCAGATGTCGCCATCTGGCTGAGTCGTTATTTCGTTTTCAGGATAAATTGTCACGCGGTCCGCTTAATGTGATTTGTCGAGTTGCTCTTTAAGAAGCTCTGCTTGGTGGAACGTCCCCAGTTTATCAAGAACTTCATGCAAATCGCCATTTATAACCTCTGGCAGGTTATAAACTGTATAATTAATCCGGTGATCCGTCATGCGCCCCTGGGGGAAGTTATAGGTTCTGATCCGCTCACTGCGATCACCAGACCCAACGAGGCTCTTGCGGGTCGCGGAAATCTCAGCGTGCTGCTCAGCTTGCGCTTTTTCCAAAATCCTTGCTTTGAGAATCTTCAGAGCGCGCTCTTTATTCTTAAGCTGACTACGCTCATCCTGGCATTCAACCACAACGCCCGTCGGAATATGCACAATCCTGACCGCGGAGTCGGTCGTGTTTACGTGCTGACCACCGGCGCCGGACGAACGGCAAACTGTAATATCCAGGTCCTGCGTGCGAATATTGACCTCAACCTCATCGGCTTCCGGCAAAACGGCCACTGTACAAGCTGACGTGTGAACACGACCCTGCGCCTCTGTCTCCGGAACGCGCTGAACCCGGTGCACACCGCTCTCGAATTTAAGCCGGCTATAGACCTTGTCTCCCTCGACCATAACAATGGCTTCTTTGACGCCTCCACGCTCAGCGGAGGTCGTTGACAGCAGCTCGGTACGCCAACCGACTCGCGACGCGTACCTGGTATACATTCGCAATAGATCGCCGGCGAAAAGAGCTGCTTCCTCGCCACCTGTTCCGGCGCGAATTTCGAGCATAACGTTTTTCTGGTCGTTGGGATCTTTAGGGAGCATGAGGACAGTTAATTCACGCTCTGCGGCTTCCAGCTTAACGGTAATCTCGTCTAATTCCTCTTTTGCCATCGAGCGTAGTTCTGCGTCCGACTCATTAAGCATGGCTTTGGCGTCATCACGTGCCTTCAAAAGACCCTTATAGGCACGCCACGCCTCGACTATGTCCTCAATCATCGCGCGTTCTTTGGAAAGGCGCGTTAATTCGCGGGACTCAAGGCCATCTTGCGACAACGCCGCCTCGATATCCTCGAAGCGGCGTTCTACGGTGTCAAGTTTAGTAAACATCAGCTGGTTTTACCCTGCGATCAGCCGTTCATCGACGACAAGAACTCGGCGTTGGACTTGGTTTTTTCCATCTTCTCCAGGAGGAATTCCATCGCGTCGACGGTACTGCGGGGAGCCAGAAGCTTACGCAGAATCCACATACGGTTCAGGATATCTCTCGGAAGAAGAAGGTCTTCTTTACGAGTTCCGGACTTATTGAGATCAATGGCTGGGTACACGCGTTTTTCCGAGAGTTTACGGTCGAGGTGGAGCTCCATATTACCGGTTCCCTTGAATTCCTCGAAAATAACTTCGTCCATACGAGATCCCGTCTCAATAAGAGCGGTTGCGATGATCGTAAGCGATCCGCCGTTCTCGATGTTACGGGCGGCTCCGAAGAAACGCTTAGGCTTATCAAGAGCGTTCGAGTCAACACCACCGGAAAGAATCTTGCCGGACGGGGGAACAACGGAGTTATAGGCGCGGGCCAGACGTGTAATAGAGTCCAGAAGAATAACGACATCGTTGCCGTGCTCTACTAGGCGCTTCGCCTTCTCAATTACCATTTCGGCAACCTGAACGTGACGCTGAGCCGGCTCGTCAAATGTCGAGCTGATAACCTCACCGCGCACGCTGCGCTGCATATCGGTAACTTCCTCGGGACGCTCATCGATCAGCAAGACGATGAGAACAACCTCTGGATGATTTTTGGCGATCGCGGTCGCGATATTCTGCAAAAGTACTGTCTTACCGGTACGCGGAGGCGCAACGATAAGTGAGCGCTGACCTTTACCGATTGGAACGAGAAGATCGATAACCCGTGTAGCGAGGTTATTTGGGTCGTACTCCATCTTGAATTTTTCCATGGGATAAAGCGGAGTAAGGTTATCAAAGATAATCTTCTCAGCACTTTGATCCGGGGAGGTGCCGTTAACTTTCTCTACTTTGAGCAGAGCGAAGTAACGCTCACCATCTTTGGGAGGGCGAATTTGACCGGAAACTGTGTCACCTGTTCTCAAGTTAAAGCGGCGAATCTGGCTTGGGGAGACGTAAATATCATCTGGTCCCCAAAGATAGTTGTAGTCAGGAGCGCGCAGGAAGCCGAAGCCATCAGGCAATGTTTCCAAAACGCCCTCACCGTAAACAACACCTCCGCGCTCAGAGAGGTTTTTCAGAATGGCGAACATCAACTCGTTTTTACGAAGGTTGCTCGCGCCCTCAATCTCAAGTTCACGGGCAATCTTGTTGAGGTCATTAATATGACGGTCTTTAAGTTGCTTAAGATTAATCTCGCCCGCGATCGCATCCGTCAGCATCTGGGGCATTGGACGGGCGCCAGCTGGCTCAGCCTGTGGTGCGGCCTTAGCTACGCTTACCGTTGGCTCCGCTACTAGGACCTCAGCGGCAGGTGCCTCGCCCTTCGGGGCATGATGAGCTGGGCGAGCTGGACGGGCTGGCCTTTTCTTTGGTGCTGAATCGTCTCCGTTGTTGCCTTGGGTCATGGGCAATCTACCTCTGAAATATAAGTTAAGTATTTAGAACTATTGTAAATGATGAAGCTAATGGGGGGCTGTGTGATGGATCTCGAAAGGGAAATAAGAATGGCCTGAAAGAAATTTAAACTTTTATTGGGAGTGCAAACGTTCAATATTTGCGGGGTAGCGACATTATATAGTTATGTTCCCCTTACAACGCAAGTGTTTATTTTGTACTCGGTCATTGCATTCATCGCCCAATTCCTTAAAATAAACCAATGAAAGCTCACTAATTAATCAAACCGGGGGATTTACTATGAATCACCAATTAGCCCGCGCCGTTACGTCTCTCGTCATCCTTCTTTCCGTAATCGCGCCCCCGTCCAAAGCCGACACCGAGCTTGAGGGAAGGTTTCAGGACGTCTTTGTCACCGCGGGTTATTCCGCCGCCGCAGGGGCTGCCATTGGCGCCGCACTGTTAACATTCCAAGACGAACCCACAAGACACCTGAAATTTATCTCCATGGGAGCCTCACTCGGCTTTCTTGGAGGTACCTTCGCCGGCAGCTGGCTTGCCATCGCACCAGCGTTTGTCGACAACACATCTCCGATGCCAACTCAACTCGCGCAAAACACCAAGCCACACACGCTGGTCATTCGTCCGTGGTTTGACGTAACAAAAAACACGGTCACAAGCCTTGAAGCTGGTGCCGTGTTGGCGAAGTTTTAAAGATCCTTCTTAGAACAAAGCGTTGCCGTAGGTTAACCTACATCTATTAATATTTTATCATTCCTCGTGCAATTGCTTCCGCTTCGCTGAAAGGAAGAAGAGTATCTTCGTTGAAACGTACGCCCGTAAGTATTGGCTGGGCCGTTGGCGAGGGATCTAATTTAAATCGAAAATCCCCGTTGCAAAATGAGGTATTAGACAAATCAGCATTGGTCAAGATTGCGTCATGCAGATCTGTAAAATAAATACTCCCAGAAAACACCGAATTTGTGAGATTTGCGTTCGGGCCACGTACTACAAAAGGGAGCCCTGAAATAATAGAGGCATTTGTAAGGTTAGCTCCATCGAAATTAGCTGACCCACTAACCCTAATTTCACTCCCCGTAAGATCCGCGTTAGTAAAGTCCGCATTCGATCCATCAAAATTTAATTGGGAATAAGCAAGTTTAGCCCCGCCAAAATAGCTATTACTCATGTGACCGTCCAAAATACTCGCATGCTGCAAATCAGCCTCCTCAAGTACTATATTATTCAAATTTACGTTTCTCATTTTGACAAATGACAAATCAGCACCACGCAAATTAGATCCACTCAGATCCGTATTCAGCATATCGGCGAAACTAAAATTTGCTCCACGAAATTCCTTCTTTGATAAATTTTGATTGCTTAAGTCAAACGCCATCCAGTCACTGCACTCACCGCTCCATTGGAGATTACGTCCCATCTCGCCCAATTCATTTTCGCATTGTCGCGTACGAGGATTATAGCGAAATTTTTTGTCTCCAGGCTGTCGCCTCTCCCAGCCCCGCACGAGGGCCATCGCAATTTGATCTGACATAGTTTCGTCACTCACACCTAAATGGTGGGTTGACTCATGAATCAACAGTGTCGCCGCGTCAATCGTCGTTACCACATTCTGGCGACACGTCTCAAAAGAAAGGACTACAGGTTTTGCCAGGTCGTGCTCGGTAAAGGCACACGTGACCTGCGGATCCACTGTCCAAACGTGGGGGCTCATTGTGATGTCGTTAGCAAGACCTGTGCTGTGGGCCATGATCCAGTCTTTTACAGGCTGGGGTGTATTGGCCGGCAGCGGTGTGCGATCACCGAGGAACGCGATCGAGGATGCCAATTCCTTGCCTTTAATAAACATCACCCTCAACGGATCACCGCCAGATCCGGCGGTATCGCCCAGGGAGACTCCTGAGAAACATGTCAATAAGCCCAACAACACCAATCTGACAGCCGCGTTTACTTTCACCTTCACCATTTGACACTCCTTTAATATTTAGTGACCTATCTTAGACGTATGCTCAAAAAACTGAAGACCTAATTGAAATACCGCGTTTCCGCCCTTGGGCTTGTGAAACCTGACATGAAACTCATCACGAAATTTGCGTATCGCGGAAACTGCCGCTCCAAAATCCGCGGAGTCAATGGCAATGGTCACTGACGTCGTCTCCCTGCTTTCAAGGGACTGCTCATCTATGGCCTCAATTGCTCGCTGCAACATCTGTTTTTGGTGCTGGCGCAGTGCTTCTGAGGGAATATTTTGAGTAGTCTTTATGTGGGGTTCGGTCAAAATTAAATGACCCTGACGGTTCCGGCCCACCAACCCCAAAGCAATCATGCGCTCTATGGCATCCCGAATTTGGACTGCAGATATTTTATGGCGCAGAGTTTTTTGGATCCACGGTAAGTCTTCCCTAAACCACTTCGTTACAATCAATTGGCGGAGTACGTAATGATACCACTCCGCGATCCACGAAAATTGATCGGCCGACAAGAGGCGTCCATGGGATTCCTCTCCTCTCAGCAATTGCAATTGCTGGAGCGTATCGCCAAGATTTGCGCCGCGTTTTTCTCGCCGCGCCTTTTCCACCAGCAGCTCGAAGTACCGATGCTCCCGGTCATTTAATTTAAAATCCTGAGAAAGACGGCTAACGAGGGTGGCGCTAGGAAGTCTTTGTCCTTTGATCACCATCGCGATACTACGCGGCGACCGGTAGCCAAGCCGCTTAGACCATGGCTCAAGCTGCGCCTTGGTCTGAGTGCTGTCACAAAGCATCCGCCGGTAGACCTCTAGATAGGCGCGGTAGTCTTCAAATTTAAAAATCGAAATTGTTTTCATAGTTAAAAAATACCCGACCATGGATTCAACAGCAAGAAAAACCGCACAACATACATCACAAAAACCGCACAGATTGTGCGGGGCATTTCGACCACGAAATTAATGAATGCCCTGCACCTGCATACAAAAAAGGCGTTACCTTCGACGTCGAAGTCAACATGTCCGCCACGGACAAATTACTGATATCATTGAATTAAATTGACTTGCGCGAGTCAATTGGCGTAAGTCTCCGGGTAGTACAAACAGACTCACTCGGAGGTCATCATGCCAAAAAGGGAAATCTATTACGGTGCCGATCGCTGGCGGGACCCTAAGTTTGACATCGTGGCAGCGCGGCAATGGCTAGCCGTGATTGGGTCGGATGACCCCAATTTACTAACTATGATCAGCCGCGTGGCCGGTGGAGAATATGTAAATATAAATATGAAAATAACGGAATTTGTTGTCGACCTTCAGCGGAGTAAGCATTCGGATAACGATGAGGTCATGAGTCGATTCTTTAAATATCTTATTCAGGATCTTGTTCAAAGCCTTGATATTGAAAAAGTCATTACAGAGGGTTTGGAGCTCCTTGAGCAAAACAAGGCATTAGTTGACCTTCCGGATATCAGGGCCAGAATAATTCTGCTCATTGCCGAGCGGCGTAATACCCTCACGCGAAAGCGAGAAGTCATAAAGCAACCTTAATCCTCGCGCCATTTTTGCGCGGATATCGGGCCGCCTGGCGTATATAGCTAATGCCTTTCTGTAATTATTGAAGAACGCGCATCCGGACACTGCCTCTGGATCAGGAGTACCATCTACATTGTAATAATCACCAAACCAGATGTCTTCCAGGACACTCTCGGGACAGTGTTTGTTGTATGCCAAATAACATCGCTCAGACGGAGGGAGCCTCGTCAGCGCAAAATACCACGCCTGCTCCTCAGTCAGATGAAGTCTGGTTGCGACAATACAAAGTCGTCTCATAAACCCGTAATCTGACTCTTGCCCAAAGAGGTCATGCTGATTTGACATGTACGCCGAAAACTCGCGAAGTAAATCTTCTCCGCCCTTCAAATAAAGATCGTGCCAAGTGACGCCGCAGTCCTTAAGTCCTTTGAATTTTCCAGTCTTGGCAATGTACTTGTCCGCGATATCCATATCGTTCTCCTTGAGGCGCGAGGTTATGCGCGCCCCTCGGAGATTTAGAATGCATCTTTAATTTGGGTAAAAATTGGGCGCTACCGCTGACGCCGGAGTTGGCGAATCACTGGCAATAACTAGCCGATATTATTTAATTTTCATGCCAGTGCTTCAACACGCAAAATAAGATTACTGTCCCTACAACCGCAACCAAAAACGACATTTCATTTGATGCCGGTTTAATTTAAGACTCGTCCCACCAAATCATACTCATATGAATCTGTGATCTCGACCGTCTGAATCTGGCCTGCTTTTAATGGGCCGTCATTTAGGTAAACAAGTCCGTCCACCTCTGGAGCCTGCACGCTCATGCGGCCCTGCCAGACGAGGTCACTTTCCTCACTTGGTCCTGACACAAGAACTGGAATTCTCATGCCGACAAAACGGCGGAGTTTTTCGCGGGAGATTTCTTTTTGGGCTTCCATGATCACGGCTAGGCGTTCTTGCTTGGTTTCTTCGTCTATCTGATTTTTCATGCGACCTGCGACAGTGCCTTCTTCCTGGCTATAGGAGAAGCAGCCAAGGTGCTCAAACCTGAGTTCTTCCACGAGGGCTTTAAGCTCGTCAAATTCCTCATCGGTCTCACCAGGAAAGCCCACCATCACAGACGTACGGATCGCCACCGAGGGAACTTTTACCCTGAGTTTTTCAACCGTATTGATGATTTGCTCGCGGGTCACATCACGGTTCATGCGTTTCAGCACGGCGTTACTTCCGTGTTGAACGGGGATATCAAGGTACTTAACGATTTTGTCTTCCTTGGCGAAGAATTCCAGGAAGTCATCACTGATATTCTCAGGATAAACGTAGAGTAACCTGATCCAGCGTAGGCTATCGATTTTCACCATGGCGCGGAGTAGTTCCAAAAGATCGGTCTCGCCGGTTTCACGGCCGTAGGCGGCGAGATCCTGAGCGATAAGATTGATTTCCTGAACGCCTGCATCAACGAGATTCATGACTTCTTTAATGACACTGTGCACCGGCCGACTGCGGAGTCTTCCACGGATGGCGGGGATGATACAAAACGCGCAATTGTGCTGACAGCCTTCGGCCACTTTAACGTATGCGCTGTGGGCTGAGAGCGTATTCACGCGCGGCATGTCCTCGTTGTACAAATAATTGGTGCGCTTGGCGTGAATCGCGCCCTTTTTCTCCGGAGCGTCAAGAAGCTCACTGATGCGGGAGAACTCGTCAGTCCCGATAAATAGGTCAACTTCCGGCAGGCCTTTGGCGAGTTGTGTTTTGTAACGCTGCGTCAGGCAACCAGTCACAATTAATTTCAAATCAGGGTTGGTTTTCTTATGCTCTGCCATCGACAAAATCGTGTCGATGCTTTCTTCTTTGGCCGATGCGATAAATCCACAGGTATTCACAATTACGGCGTCGGCCTTCTCTGGCTCATCAACAGAAACCCAACCATCACGCATCAACGTGCCAACCATCACCTCTGAGTCGACGCGGTTGCGGGAGCAGCCAAGGGAAACCAGATGGATTTTGCGAATCTCAGACGATGTCGTGGCTGCGGTCATGAAAACACCCCAATTATTAGAATTGAGGCACTTTCTACCACACTCTATTAATATTTCAATAATTTTATGCGGAAAAATTAGTCAGAGTTACGACAGTTTATCCTTACGCAACCCTCTGTTATCACTGGACCCACCAAGGCTAAGCCAGGTGTTATAAAGGCGGGCAATATGATGAAATACAGCCTGACTCCTCATAGTATGTAGCCTGTGCCCTCCAATGGCTGCCACCGGTACTAACCCCCTGACACTTGAGGTGACAAAAGCCTCATCAAACCGGGGAATTTCGTCTTCTGTGATGACCCGTTCGGTCACGGGTATCTTGGCGTTATTGAGTAACTCTGTGATCCTGGACCGCGTAATACCAGCTAGTATCCCACTGGACTCCGGAGGCGTGGCGATTTCCACCAGATCCCCCGTACGGCCAATTAAAAACACATTCGCCCATGTCGTCTCCGAGATCTCACCATCACTGTTGATCCAAAGCACGTCATCAAATCCAGTAGCCCTTGCCGCGAGCAGAGCACTTCCTCCCGCAGCGACTTGCCCTGTTTTGACAAGTGATCCGCGCGGCCATGCCTTGTCGATGACAGGCTTGAGCTTAAGGCCGTTTTTCATGACCTCGCCGTTATCAAAAATCTCAGAAGCAACGGTGACCACCCTATGCTGATGTCCGGCCTTATCATTAAATAAAATAACTCTTACACGGCTTATTTCCGGTGTCTTGAGCGTTTGAATCAGGGAATCAATCTCAAATTTGATCAGCTCCGCGGCAGGAATCTTAGTCATTCCAAAACGCGCCGCGTGATCCGCGAGACGGGTCATATGACGCTCATATTCCACAATCCATGATCCTCTGGCCTGGAGTGTAGTCATGACTCGTGAGCCATCAAAAAAACCTGACTCACCCGCTAGGTCCCAAGTGAGCGACGTTGATTCCTGACCATCAATTAAAACTTTCGTCATCAGGCCAATCCCACTAAAAAATATGCTTATAAAAAAGGGGGCGGACTGTGACGCCCTCCCCCTGATGATCTAACTTGAATTAAGGCTTAGCCTTTCTTTCCGGTTCCTGCCTTTGCATCAGCCTGAGCCGCTTGATCAGCTTTAGCCTGTTGAACAGCTTCTTGAATTGTCGCCGCTTCGTCGCCCGCTGTACGCTTACGAACCTCTTCCATAATGTTATGGCGGGTTGTGTAGGAGCTGGTATTCAGGATGACCTGCTTACCGCGGCGATTTTTAAGGTTGAAAATAAGCGGGGCTTTTAAGTTCGCGGTCATGTTCTGAGGATTACTTGGAACAGTCACAATGACCGAGATAACAAGATCCTCCTCAGTCTGCACGTCCAACTCAGCTAATTCCGCATCAGTGACCTCAGCCACGTACTCAGGATTGAAAAGCAGGGGATCGATAAGGACAAACGCGATGGCTCCATCCTCAAGAGACTGAAACCATTTAAAGGGCGAGTCTTTGTCATGATCAAGCAGTACATATTGCTTGAGCTCCGGGAAACCAATGAGACCCGATGGCAGGTGAATTACATCACCCTCCGGAACATCAATCTCGCCGAACCTAGTAGTCTTTACTTTCATCAAGACACGACTCCTTTACGCCACGATTAAGCACCGATTTAACGGTGTTACACATTTCGACAACGGAAGAACCAGACATTACCTGTCTAGTCACCACCGTACCAAAAACGCTTGAATGTCCCTTTAAGCTTCTTTAAGTGTAGATCAGACATCCGCCACAAATCAAGCACTTTGGGTAAATACCTGCACAATAACTTGTCAGTCGCTGTCATCTTCACGCTTTGGCGTCCTCACAACCCGGCGAACGCCACCAGGCCGCTTCTCCTGAGGCTTAGCGAACATCAAACCAGCCTCGTTCACGGCGCTAGTGTCCGGCGCGGACGCGGCGCGGTTCTCCTCAAGGATTCTCTGGTAGACCTCGCCTCTGTGCACCATGATATTTGGGCTCGCCTTGATGCCAAGCCTCACCTGTTTACCCTTAATCTGCATTACAACGATTGTTATATCGTCGCCGATCGCGATCTCTTCGCGCTCTTTTCGAGTAAGCACTAACACCCCAATACCCTCCTTGGTATCGCCCTCCCTGGCGGGGGCCTCATTCGAGACAAAAAAAACCACAATCCCGCACCATATCAAACACAAACCCATTCCTGTCTACATTCCGCTATTGCAGGAAGTTCAACAGTGAGGGTTGAAGAACCTTATTTGATGCCAACAGAGTACTCTGCAAAATGGCCTCGGTTTTCTTGAAATCACTCGTAACCTGAAACGCGTCTGCATCCTCAATCTCACTGAGTGTCGCCTTTGAGGCATCGATGTCTCGGGCTACCCGTTGCTGGGTATTATTGATCGAGTTCCACATCCCACCGATACTAGCCTGATAACTCGTCACTTTCTCCATATGGAACTCAAGCTCAGACATGCTTTTTTGAATCGTTGCCTTGTCGTTATGAGTCATTCCCTCATACGTGTTCTGAAGCGCCTGAACCAAGTTGAAATGCCCTAACTTGCGATCTTCATCCGAGGTTGAGAATAGCGTCCTGGCTGGAATATTAATCGGCCTGAAAGCTCCTGGAGATACCTCAACGAAAATTTTACCATCATCACCGATAAAGTTACCATCCTCAGTCACTGGAGGAGTTTGATTCCGAAATCCAGCGAACACATATCGGCCGCTATAATTAGCGTTACCGGCCAAAACCACTTCATTAATAATCTCTCGAATCTCCCGGGCCGCTGAATCGCGACTCGCCGCATCATACGTGTCGCTTGACATGGCTATAGAGAGTTCCTTCGCCCGGATCAAATTATCCGTCAAACCTGTAAGAGCCTGCTCGGACGTGTCCATATAGCCCTTGGTCAGATCCATGTTTCGTACATGCTGCTCATACGAGCCAATTTGATCTTTATAGCGAATGGCCCTCGTAAGTCCAACAGGATTGTCTGAGATTTCGCGTATTGTTTTTTGCGTGGAAATGTCGTCAAGCGAGCGCGCATTAGCGCTCTTGGCCTTCGACACCTGGTCGTTGACTTGTCTGTATCGCTGATTTTCCGCGACTCTCATTCAGAACTCCATTAACGCTTCAGACCAAGCACCGTATCAAGCATCTCATCAACGGTCGTGATGACCTTCGAGGACGCGGTAAAGTTCGACTGCCATTTCATCAGACTCACAGCTTCCTCATCAAGAGACACTCCGGATACGGCCTCCCGCTGGCTCTGCAGGTCACTTACCACTAGGTCATTAGTCTCTTTCATGTGGGTTGTCCTATTGATCTCAATACCAAGATTACCGACGTAATTGGCGTAATACTCAACGAGATTCGACTTGCCTCCGTCCATCATCTTCTCATGCTTCAGGCCAAGCATCTCATTGGCGACGATGTTATCGCCAACGGCCATGGGAGTTCCGGCGACAGAAATGGCCTCTATGGAATCCATAATATCATCGGAGAGCTCCATATCCCTGGCCGCTGCCCCGATGTTGTCGATAGGCTTGAAAAAATTACGCCCGGTAGATTCCTCATACTCCATGATGCCAAATCCTTTGGAGTGCACCTCGTTGATACGGGTCGCAAATTTTGCGGCCATATCATTGTTTTTATTCAGGAGATCCATGCAGATATTATCGCGAACATCAATGAGCCCCTTGAGGCGCCCACCGTCAAGTTGTCGGGTTATATTCCGCTTATGCCCGCCTTCTGTATCAGTTACCATCAAATCGGCGAATCCAGCATTTTTTTCACTCGCCGCCGCACGTATCTCGGAGGAGTACCCACGATCGATTAGAATGATATCCTCAGGACCACGCACACAAAAATTACCGAACTCATCTTCATAACTATTAATATGTATCTTCTCAGTCAGTTCTCGCAGAATTAAATCCCGCTGATCCCGCAAGTCATTTGCGAACGCGCCTGGCGAGACCTCGATTTCCTGGATCTGCAGGTTTAGCTTCGAGATGCCCTGGAGTCTGCTGTTAATCTCAGAACACTCCTGGACAACAATATCGTTTAAATCAAGGCGTCGTTGGCGAATCTCAGAGTCGACATGTTTAAATGACCCAACTACATTGCGCGCGTTCTCACGCACAGCCGTTCTGATCGCAATATCTTCTGGACTAAGGCTTAAATCCTGCATCGAGTTGAAGAAATTTGTCATCTCATCACTGACGCCTGAGGAGAGCTCCGGACTAAACACTGACTCGAGGGTTTTTAGGCCCTCAAACCGGGCGCTGGCCTCACCGCTGATCTGATGCGCGCGGTTAATTTGCTTCTCGATAAATTGGTTGTGACTCCGCGTGATGTCCTTAACGTAGGAGCCTGATCCGATCACGACACCGTGACTGAAGTTAGGATTACGCGTCTGAATGTTCGCACGCTGTCGGCTATAGCCCTCGACGTTTGCGTTGGCGATGTTATGCGACGCCGTATCGACACCTTGACGTGTCGCGTACAGAGACTGCTCGCCAATGTTTAACGTGTGGAATAAACCGCCCATGCTCTTACGCCCTCACGTAAATAGTTGACGTTCCCGTCGAAGGCTTGTTCTGCGTTCCTTGGGATGAGTAAGTGGCCTGGGTCTGCTCACAAAGCTCAATAAGCAGCCGGGTACTATCCTGATAACAGCGTACAACACCACTCAGGGCCGATCTGTTCAACTCTAGTTTTGGTTTGATTTGAGCTGACAGTGTTTTAAACGCGGAGAATTCCTCTTTAAATCTTGAGATTTGAAGATCCAGGACCTTTGTACCAAGCCCGCTGCCGCGATCCATTAGAGCCTTATGAATTCCCTCAAGCATCTGAATACAATTGGAGACATCCCCGGGAAAAACGGCGACACCCTCACAATCAACATCACCCCAGATACTAAACACCTGCTGCGCCAATTGTTGAAGCTCCTCAAAAGACTCGATGACAGATTCTGAGAGGGCTGTCTTTTCGGCGCAAATCTCCTCAAGCCGAGGCGTATAGGTGTGTGACATAATCATCGAGTGCTCCTCGACAATAAGATCGGGAAATCCGGCATAGGCGACACGCATTTTTGAAATGGCCGCGATCAACTTCTGAGTGATCTCGATCAAATAGTTAAATCTAGAAGTACTCAACATGCCTTACCCCTTCTTTATTCCATTACCACTCTGGAATATGAAACCAAAATGGCCGGAAAACTCTCCAAATGGCTTCTCAGTTATCCTTACCGGTCGCCAAGTGCTCCATAATTGCCTCACGAAGCATCCCGTCGGCTATTTTACCAGAGTCAACCTGATAGGAACCGGACTCTATTTTTGCCTTCAACTGGGCAACGCGATCCTCACGCACGTCCGGCGTATTTTTCGCTATATCAAAAGATTTCCTCTGCTCAGCAGCCCTGGTTTTAGCTCGATCACTCAGCTCCACGCCATAATTTTTGTTGGCTGCACCGGCGCCTGTGGCTGCCTGAGAGATGCTGCTAGCATTACCAAGCTCGGCTACAAGTGCGCCTTTAGAAGAGTCCGAATCCTTAGCTTTACCAAGACCGGGATTATTTACTGGCGATGACGCCACATTCTTAATTGCCATAATGTATCTCCCCCAATTTCTTAGTCGCGTTTTACCGCGGGTACCATGTCTGGTTTTATTGTGAACCCTTTTTGCTCAGGCCGCAATGTTAGGTCGCCTGCACGTTCATAGTTGTGAACGGCTGCCTTTTTCGCCGCGAGTGGCGAAGCGGCTGATTTGACACCCATTGTCTGAAGTAATTGTCGTTCAATCATTTGCGCGAGCCCCGCATTGCCTTGTTTTGACATCTCCTTGGCATATTCACTGTCCAGCATGGACGTATATATCTCCTCAGCGTTGCCACCATCAACGAGGCCGGACTTTTGGACCGAGGACCGCATAGAGCGGAAAATCTGTTCCATGAAAATCGACTCAAAGTCACTGGCAAGCTGCTTGACTTTAGTGACGTCCTTTTCGCGACTTCCACGCGCGGACAGATCGTCCACTTTCGACGAGGCCGTCTGATCGATAGAGTTTAAGACTGTGGCTTTGACATCCATGTCAGCCCCCTTCCCGTTATCACATAAATTTAAGATCACCCTGCAATGCTCCGGCCGATTGCAGTGCCTGCATCACGCCGATAAGGTCCGCCGGTTTCATACCCATAGAATTCATGCCCTCAATAAGCTTGGAGACATTGGCTCCGCCCAGGTTAACCACGGATGCTCCCTTTTTCTTGCCACCGCCGCTGGATCCGCCAACACTAATGCTGAGATCACCGTGTGAAATCGTCACCGGTGAGATCATAACCTCACCTCCCATAACGACAGTGCCGGTGCGTTCGTTGATGACAACAACGGCCTTCTGATCCACAGTGACCTTCAGCGCCTCAAGCTCAGCGATGAAATCCACGGTACGACCATCATATATTCCTGGAATCTCCACAGCGATCGCGTGAATGTCTTTGGACGTGGCGAAAAATCCCTTGAAGTGGCGGTTCACAACCTCAACAAGACGGCGGTTGGTGGTAAAATCAGGATGTTTAAGACTAAGGGTGATGACACCATCCTTATCTATAATCGGCAGGAACTCACGCTCAACAGTGAATCCGTTCGGGACATTGGCCACAGTTTGAACTTGAACACCGGCACCCGTAGCCTGACTGACAACAACCGGCCCCTGTGCCATTCCATAAACCTGCCCATCCTGCGCCTTAAGTGCTGTACTCATCAGAATTCCACCTGATAATCCCTTGGCATCGCCCAACGTGGAAACCCGTACCTCAACTCTGTCGCCATTACGGGCAAAAGCGGGCAGCTCCGCGGTAACCATCACAAGAGCGGCATTGCCACCACTAACCTGCTGATCAGTAACCTTCAGTCCCATTCGCTGCAGCATGGCGGCTGTCGCCTTGTTAGTAGAGAGCGAGGCGGCTGAGTCACCGCTCTTGCTTAGCCCAACTACGAGGCCAACACCCATCAATTGATTTGACCGAACACCACGTACATTCACCAATTCCTTGACGCGAACTTCCTGACCCCATGCAACACTTGATATGGAGCACGCTACCGCGCATAGTACCAACTGTAGCGCTGGACTCGTCAAAACACGTTGAATCCACATAATATTACCCCTTTTTGGCCGTGTCTTTTGCGGGAGCAGCAGGCTTGGAGGCTGCGGCCGCTGGCGTCGCTTTAGTAACTGGCGCCGCCGGTTTACCGGTCGCTGCAGTTTTGTCCGTAGTCGCTTTTGCATCCGTTTTCGCAGGATCCGCTTTGCCACCATCGGTCAGACCTGCTCCAGGCACCTCATCTTTTGGACTTAAGTCGTCCACCTTTTTTTGGAGGTCGGTATTTTGTTTTTCGAGATCACCGATCTTAGCGTTGTCCTTAGCTTTTTTGTCAAGCAGGGCCGCGCGCTCTTTGGTCATCGTGGACCGTTCTGCCGTAAACGACTTCATCTCATTTTCAAGCTTGTCACGCGCTTGTTTAAGCATTTCGCGTTTTTCCTCAAGACCCACCGCGCTTTTGCTTTTCGTCTCATCAAAACCACTAAGGCGAAGACTGTATTCATCTTCCCAATTAGCGCTTTTTCTCTCCGCAACTTCCCCAGCTATGCTCTCACGCCAGTCAATATCGGCAAGATCCATGGTATTGACCTGGTCAGGCCTTGATAACGTCTCCGCAGGGAGACGACCCGTAACGGTGATCTCAGCGGCATGCCCTTCGCGTACACTCCGGCGACGGTACATAACCAGAACGTCGCCATTATCCAGTCTCTCAAGGATCTGCATTTTTATATTTTTCACGAGCACGGGTTTGTTCTTGTCCGCGGGGTCCAGATTAGGAAGAGCCTTAAGTAGAGCTGCTTCGTCGACGCCCTTTGCAGCTGCCTTGTCGACTGATTTGTCGCCCGCGGTTGCGGCGTCCGTGGCGGGGGCGGCTTGATCCACGCGGTTTGACGCGATTTTTATATCGATAAATGAACCAATGTCGACAGGTCGCTCAAAACCAAATAGATAAGCGCGAGGATCGTTAAGATCAGTAACAGACCCCGTTTCATTTAAGGGAACCTTGCGGCGAATTTTAAAGTCTTTTTCGCGGATAAAAAGATCCTTGGGTTTTTCCTCAACCGCGACCTCGGCGGGTGGAGCTGGCACCTGAGTGCTCGCGGGGGCGGGCGCGGGGGCGGGCTCCCGCCGTGAAATATATCGCGGGCCTCCTGCCTGACAACCCGCAACGCAAAGTACCAGCGCCCAAATCGCGCCGGCAATCAGCCTCAATACATGTTTGCTGTTTTTCAAAGCCATACCTTCTCCTTAGAACGCCACCGCCTCGACGGTTCTCTCATCAACAACACGCGCCCGCATACGTCTCTTAGTCGCGAGGTTCACCACCTCAATAGTCTGACCAACCCCGCCCTGATCCACAGTCGTGGCTCTCGACGAGATCTCCAAATCACCTTTTCTCACGATAATAGTTACCGGCTGATTACGGGTCACCGCGAGCGGACTTTCTACGTATCTGCTGGGAACGGGCTCACCGGAAATTATTGACTGACGAGTTTTGCGACCGACAATTGCCTCAGTCGCGACAACATAGTCCTGCGGACCACGACGCATCGCGACCCATGACATCGTCACGTTAGTGTCTTCAATGACCTGACCAGCGGCGACAGACTGTTTAAGAACCGGCAACTGTCTCTCAACACCAAATGTCGCCTGCGCCTGAAACGTTGACTTGTCATCGGCGTCCGCTGGGTTGACTACACGGATTTGAAGCATCCTCGCACCCGCCAGGTTTTTAGACATCCAGTCAGGATTTTGAAATTGAATCAGATCGACATCAGCGAACTCAATCCTTGACTGAGTTGGCCGGACACCTGCCATCCCGAGAACCTGAACACGCTGAACGGTAACGCGAATATCAGCGTTGAGTGCTCTGGTTTTATCGCTGACGAAATCCTGAAGTTTCGTGCGCAACTCATCCGAGGACACATCAACACTTGCCGCGTCAACCCTGACGGATTCCGAACCTTCAATCGTCACGGAGACACCCGGCCACTCTTTCTCAAGCACCGCCTCGATGGCGGATTTTGCCGTAAAACCCGAACGCCCAGGAGCGGGGCTACCGCCAACATCAATGCCTGTGGCTTCCCTGCAAAGATCCGGGGAACCGGCGCACTTAGCCACATCGGAGAGATACACCCTGGCCCCGGATACCGAGGCTTTTTGGCGCAATTCAAGACGGATCCCGACGGCAGCTTCGGGGCGCGCCAAAGCCTCGCCCCCGAGGGCGGGCAAGGCTGGCAAGGACATCATCAAGATAAACACTGTCTGATTAACCATGACCCTCGACACCTATGAGTTAGCGAATTTGATTGGTAGCCTGAAGCATCTGATCACCCGTGGTAATGACTTTAGAGTTAATCTCATAAGCCCTCTGGCCGGTAATCATGTTGACCATCTCCTCGACGATATTAACGTTTGATGCCTCAAGTTGGCTTTGAGCAATACGACCGATGCCGTTTTGATTGGCAGGTCCGACGATTGGCTCACCACTCGCGCGCGTCCCCCCGAACAAGTTCCTGCCAAGAGAGGCGAGTCCGGCCGGATTGATAAATGAGGCGAGCTGAACCTGACCAACTTCCTGGGTCTCACCATTCACTTTGACAGTAACGGCGCCATCAAGACCGACGTGAAAGTCCGTAGCGCCTTGAGGAATAGTAATCTCAGGAACCATTGGAAATCCATCCGCCGTTACAAGACGACCAGCGTTGTCTTTGTCAAAATGGCCGTCACGCGTGTAGGCGATCGACCCGTCGTCTTTTTGAATACGAAAAAATCCGTCACCCTCAATCGCGAGGTCGAGATTTCTTTCGGTAACGATCGCGCTACCCTCTGTAAACAGCTTATCCACACTGCTTAGCTTCGCGCCGGCACCAATCTGAATTCCGCTTGGGACGACAGTACCTGTTGTAGCGCTTTGGCCTGGAGCCCTGAGTGTTTGGTAAAGCAAATCGTGAAAATTCGCCTTGGAACGCTTAAAGGCTGTCGTGTTCACGTTCGCCAAGTTGTTGGCGATGGTGTCGATATTGGTTTGTTGAGCTTCCATTCCTGTCGCGGCTGTCATCAGTGAACGCATCATAGGTGTGCCCCTCCATTTAAATTAAGTCATCGATTCGATCAGGCGCGTACGGCGCCCAGCTGGTTATTGCTGATTTCCATCATTTTGTCGTAGTTTCCGATTGCCTTTTGGTATGCCTCATAAGAGCGATGCGCGATAATCATGGACGTGAGATTTTTCATAGCGTTGACATTTGAGCCCTCAAGAGAGCCCTGACTGACCATCGCGTCCTTATTGACTGTCTTCCCGGAGGCAGGTCCACCGTAGTAAAAAAGATTACTGCCGGATCTCTCAAGCTGAGCCTGATCCTCGAATTTATGAACCGGAATGCGGTCAACGAATTGATTGTTCTGATAAACCTCACCCAGCCGGTTCACCTCGAATTTGCCGGCTTTGACTGTAATAATACCCTTCTCACCAAGAACCGGATTCCCGGTCGGAGTCATCAGAACGCCATCTGGACTGATTGAGAGCTGGCCGCTGCGGGTATACCGAATGCCGTCCTGGGTATTTACAGCAAACATCCCCTCGCCCTCGATCATCAGATCCGTGGCGTTGCCTGTTTGCACAACTGGGCCCTGCGAAACATCACGAACAACATCAGCCACTCCCACGTAGGCAATGTCGTTGCCATGAAGTGGGGCTATGTCCTTAAGATCAACTTTGTAATTCGCTGGCGGCAGTGGAGTTTTGTAATTTTTTTCGGGCTCTGGGTTCAGGAGTTTGAACGTAAGGTTATCACCTTTGAATCCAACCGTGTTCGCGTTGGCAAGATTATTTGAGATGATCTCCAGAACCTTTTCCTGCGCGAGAGCACCGGACATTGGTGAATAGATCGCCTTCAACATGACACTTTCTCCTGATGTGGAAATATTGACGCCCGGAGATTGTGATGCAGCAAACGTGCCAACGACCTCGTCGGAAAATTGGCGATTCCGCGCAATCACCGCAACATGTTCATGGCAAATAAAAAGATCGCCGATTTAGGCGAAATTCCCAAATGCGCCGATTCATTTTCGTCAACGAAAAACGAGGCATATATTGCCTCGCGTCAGAAGTCAGCCGCCAATTTTTTGGTCGCTGTCACCGTGGAATGTAGAGTGTCTTGATGTCAATAGAGCCATTAATCTCCTTGACCAAAAAGAGCCGAATTCCAGGATAGTTCTTTTTAGTTGTACCGCTACCTTCACAGTAAGCGTTTCCGGATGGAGAGGAGCAATCCATACACTGATCCAGCGAATATCCCGCAAGGTCGGAAATAATAATTTTGCCATAGTCAGCTTTTGTGCTGGCAGCCATTACGCTGGTGATTTTCGCGCTTGTGCAAAAGACCTTGGCAAGCGGCATTGTTGTACAGGCTGGAGTTGGGTTGGCTCGTCTCTCAAAGAACATTCCCGAGGCAAGGCAAGTTTTTACTGTCGTTTGAGTAGCCGCATCCCCGACCAAAGCTCCGCCATAGTCCACAGTGGAGGCCGCGGCATCAATTTTATTCGCGCCAGATTTCGCCTGAGACGTGTCCGCGCCGCTGCTCTGGAGTGCCGCAGGCTCAGAGGGGGCCGCGCAAGACGCCATGTACAAAACTGACAAAATGGCGCTGATATAGAATGTACGTTTCACGATTATTACTCCCTGATGGTTACTATGTTCCTCATCGGCGACTCCCACGCGAAACTTAAGGGGCACAAAAAAAACCCAGCTAAACCATGTTATTACAGGTGGTTAAGCGGGTTTTGGGATTGTGTTTTAGCGATTATTGAAGGAGCTTAAGGGCAATCTGCGGCAGTTGGTTCGCCTGCGCTAACACGGATGCACCAGCCTGCTGTAGGATATTTTGCTGAGTATACTCAGCTGACTCGGCCGCGAAGTCCGCGTCTTTGATCCTGCTTCGTGCGGCAGACAAGCTTTCAACCTGAATCGCGATGTTGCGGTCAGTGGACTCAAGTCTGTTCTGCACCGCGCCAAGACTACTGCGGTATGAGGCGATGGATTCCATAGCCTTATTAATCTGAGTAATTGAGGACTGAGCGCCTACTTTGGTGTCAATTCGCGTACCCTCGGCGTTTTGGCTGCCACCTAGGCCAAGCGAACCCTCCCCTTCGGTCATCGCGTTGAATTTATCCATATTCATCCGAATAATATTAATCGGGGCATTAGACTCAAGGCTATCAGACTGGTGGAAGTAGTCTTTACCAACCTGAATTTCCAGGGGAGACCAGTTGTGGTCTTTACGCAGCTCCTCGGGGAGCTCCGCGTTACCGGCAAGAAGACGGGTGCCGTTAAACTCGGTTGAGATTGCGATCCGGTCAACCTCATCCTTGAGCGCCATGAATTCTTCATTGAGGTAGCGGCGCTCACGGACACCGATTGTGTCAGAGGCGGACTGAACAGATAGCTCGCGAAGACGAGTCATGATGTTACTGATCTCATCCAGACCTCCTTCCGCTGTCTGAACCAGCGAAACGGCATCATTGGCGTTGCGACGGGCCTGGTTAAGAGAGCGAACGTCTGCCTTCAAGACTTCCGCGATGGCGAAACCAGCCGCGTCATCAGCACCATGGTTAATACGGTAACCAGACGACAACTTCTCAGTCTGTTTAGCCACTGCCTTACCTGCATCACTAAAATGCCGTTGAGCAGTAAGAGATGTTACGTTAGTACGAATCCTTAATCCCATGTCACTCTCCATTTAGCGCTGATTACTGTGGTTGATGAGGCGAAACGACCCACATTCACACCTAAAAAACATGACGCTATCTTTTGACTCTATAGGTTAAGAATACAAGATTTTCCCTCAATACGGAAGAGATGAGGGTAAAATGAGTGGGACTGGTCAGCCCGGGATTGACAAATCGGGGTGAGTTAACCCCCCCAATTAAAAGCGGACAAACAGTGATTTTTGCGAAATCGACAAGCCCATGCTCGTAAAATAATTTATTGATCGCGCCACCGCCAAAAAGGAGCACCCGATTGAAATTCTCAGACTCCAACTTCTTGATGAGGCTACTCGGACTATTTTCCGGGATGATCCAATTCTTCACGCCAGAAGCGGCGCACAGTGCCTCCTGAATGGGGAATGGTGACACCAGAACGCGTTGAACATCCTTCTGCCCCCAGAAGTCAAGCCCCTCAGCAAGTCCCTTGGTCGTGAATACGATCCAGGCCGGATTCACTCCACGATCATTGCGGACTCGCCATGCAGAACCACTGGCGCGCAGTGAATTCGCGCCAGTAATAACAGCGTCCGCTTGCTCCAACTGCTCGCGAACGAACTCGCGATCATCCATGTTCGTAAAATTATAAGCACGCCGCTCGACATCACTTTCGAGGGCGTGCATTCCAATCATACCATCAAGGCTTATGGCCATGACGTTTGTGATTGTGACCGACATTGAGTTTCCTTAGTTAGGAAGAAGCAACTTATTCACTTCGTCCGCTACCTCGCCCTCATTACGGGCTTCAGCTGCACTGATCTCGGAGACTACCATTCCAAGTGCTTTTTCCAACATGTTCTTCTCGCCAAAGGAGAGTGGCTTATCTTGTTTGAGTGACGACAGATCACGGATGACCTCAGCCACATCGCTGATAGAGCCTGTGCGAAGCTTATCATTGAACTCACGGAACCTGCGGTTCCATGCCCGCTGCGAGACGCGGCGCGGAGTTCTGAGAATTGAGTAAACATTGCGTAGAGCGCCCTCGTCTGACAAATTACGCAGACCTATACGACTTGTCGCGGTAATGGGAACCATCAGGCGCGCCCCGGAGGCTATAATCTGTATAACGTAGAAGTCCATTCTCGTCCCCGCGACCTCCTTAGACTCGATCGCGGAAATGACACCAACCCCATGAGCCGGGTACACTGCTTTATCCCCAATGCTGAATATCATAAGATACCTCCATGTGCATGAGACGAAATCCCAAGCTGGAACCCCATTCTATGCCTACTTATTAGCCAATTTTATGCCTAAAGTCAATGAATTTTAAAGATTTTTAATAGAATTTTTTATAAAATCAGCAATTATCTTATGTTACAGGCTCCGGTACCGGAGTCTGTAATCTGGGGAAAATCCCTGTTTTCATGGGGAAACCTCAATATTTCCCTTGCGAAGAAAGAAATCCTCAATTAAACACTGCTTTCTTGTTCTACGTCATAGCCCTTCTGCTCGAGTTGGTGGATACGGCTCTAATTTGAATCAACTCGATAGCCAAAAAATGGAGCAAACCATGGCACTTACGACTGAGCAAACACAAGACATCCTAAAGAACTACGGCACGGGCGCTAACGACACAGGCTCCGCCCAAGTTCAAGTCGCGCTTCTTACTGCCCGCATCAACCACCTTGCCGGCCACTTCCAGATCCACACTAAAGACCACCACAGCCGACGCGGCCTTCTTAAGCTTGTAGGCGAACGTCGCCGCATGCTCAAGTTCCTTGAGCGCAAGGACACTGAGGGATACAAGAAGTTGATCAACGAGCTGGGCCTCAGAAAATAAGCCAGGAACCCCGATTCCTCGCTAATTTAGTAAAAAATGAAGAGGCGGCGGCGAATTAAATTGCGCCGCCGCTTTTTATTTGGGAAAACTACAACGAAACGAAATTATAAAGAAAAATGAGAGGATCCCTAAGTTATGTCAATGAATCCGATTACCCGTGAAGTCAACATCGCCGGCAAAGTCATCAAGTTTGAATTCAACAAATACGCCAAGCAGGCCAACTCCGTCATGGTCTCCTGCGGCGACACACAAGTGCTCGTATGCGTTGTAGGCGCTGACGAGCCGAAGCCCGATCAAGACTGGTTCCCTCTTACTGTTGATTACTTTGAGCGTATGTACGCGGCAGGTCGCATCCCAGGTGGGTTTTTCAAAAGAGAAACTAGACCAACCGAGCATGAGGTTCTCACGTCACGCGTGATTGACCGCCCGCTTCGCCCGCTCTTCCCTGAGCACTACATGGCTGATGTACAGATCACCTGTACAACTGTCTCCTACGATCCAGAGCATCATCCCGCCACACTCGCCCTCATGGGCGCCAGTGCCGCTCTCATGATCTCTGACATTCCGTTTGATGGACCAGTCGCGGCTCTGCGCGTTGGTATGAAAGACGGAAAATATATCATCGACCCTAAAGAAGGCGAGGGCGGAGACCTTGACCTTAACGTCGCCGCCAAACCAGGCGCTCTGCTGATGGTGGAAGCTGCCGCGAATTTCCTCTCAGAGGAGCAAATGCTGGACGCGATCTCACACGCCCATAAGCTTATGGAGCCGGTGTTCGAAATGCAGGAGTCAATCCGTAAGGAAATCGGCAAGCAAAAACGATCTTTCAGCCCACCTGCCTGGGACAAAGACCTCGTTAAGAAGGTCCACGACATCGCGACACCACTCGTCACCAGAGCATTCACGATTGCCAGCAAAATCGAACGCAAAACCGCGTTGTCCTCGGTAACAAAAGACGTCCTGACATCCGTGAACCCAAAAGGTGAGTCCGCAGTAACCAAAGTCGTCAAAAAAATTCTTGAGGAAGTGCAGTTCAATTGTATGCGCGGCCAAATCCTTGACACCCGCAAGCGTGTTGACGGCAGGGGCCTCACCGACATCCGCACCATCACCTGCGAGACTGGTGTTTTGAAACGCCCTCACGGTTCGGCCCTTTTCACCCGCGGAGAGACTCAGGCTCTCGCCACTGTCACACTGGGAGCTGGCGACGATGTGCAGCGCCTTGATAACCTCGTGACACCAAACGCCCTCAAGACATTTATGCTTCACTACAATTTCCCTGGATACTCTGTCGGTGAGTGTAAACCTAACCGCGCCCCAGGACGTCGCGAAGTCGGTCACGGAGCCCTTGCAGAGCGCGCGCTCTCCAAAGTCATTCCTGATCAATCCAAATTCGGCTACACGATTCGTCTCGTATCTGAGATTCTAGAGTCTAACGGCTCTTCTTCCATGGCTTCCGTTTGCGCCGGCACCATGGCACTTCTCAAAGCAGGCGTGCCGATCCAGGAGCCTGTGGCTGGTATCGCGATGGGCCTGATCAAAGAAGGCGAAAAATACGCTATTCTTTCCGACATCCTCGGAGATGAAGATCACTTGGGCGATATGGACTTCAAAGTTTGCGGTGGCCAGAACGGAATCACCGCTCTCCAGATGGACATCAAAATTGGCGGCCTTACCCGCCAGATTCTCAGCGAGGCGCTGACTCAGGCTCAAGCCGGCCGTCGTCACATCCTCGGCAAAATGAACGCTGCCATCAGCGCGCCTGGTGACATCAGTGAATTCGCTCCGCGTATATTCCAACTTAAAATCAAACCAGACCGCATCCGTGATCTTATTGGCCCCGGTGGTAAGAACATCAAGAAAATCGTCGCTGAGACAGGCGTTAAAGTTGACGTCAACGACGAGGGTATGGTCAGCATCGTAGCAATGGACGTAACCAGCGCTGAAGCGGCGAAGAAACTGATCCGCTCCATAACAAGTGATCCTGAAATCGGCGCTGTTTACCTCGGTGTCGTTAAGAAGATCATGGACTTCGGAGCGTTCGTTGAGATCAAGCCAGGCACAGAAGGCCTCTGTCACATCTCTCAACTCGACAACGCGCGCGTTGAGCGTACAGAAGACGTCTGTAAAGAAGGTGAAGAGATGTTGGTGAAGGTTCTTGAGATTGACCGTCAAGGCAAGATCAAGCTTTCCCGCAAAGAAGCCCTCGGCAAAAAGCCAACAGCATAATACCCGGCGATGATTACTCTCAAGTCTTCATCTCCTGATCTGATGCCGTCCTACGCGACTGCGGCTTCTGCCGCGGCCGATCTTAGGGCGGCATCAGATTATGTGCTTCCAGCCGGTGAGCGCGGCAAAGTCCCGACCGGCGTCTGGATCGACAAAGTCGACTGGGATAAAATCCCTCAGGGCATGATCCCTGAGCTCCAAGTCCGTGCTCGCTCAGGATTAGCGTTTAAACACGGTGTCATGCTCACCAATGGCGTCGGCACTGTCGATGCCGACTATCCAGATGAGATCTGCGTGCTGCTATATAATTCCGGAAAAGACTCATTTCACGTTAAAAAAGGCGACCGCGTCGCCCAAATCACCATGAACCTCGTGGCAAGAATCCCGGGCCTTGAGGCTGGTGGCTCACGCACCGGCGGGTTTGGCTCAACGGGCGTTTAACCGGATTCGCGGGGAGTGCCATCAAATGAAACTACACTCATTTTCAAGTCACAAAGAATTCAAAACCCGCGTTTTCGATTTTTTACTCGAAAATGAAGCTGAAAATTGCCTGTTGCTTGGACTCCTTGGAGGCATGGAGTCAAATCCAGGACGCTACCCCGTTGCTTATTTTTGGGCCGTAACAAGTAACGACAAGGTCGTAGGCGCTGCCTGGATGACACCACCCTTCCCGCTCGGCCTGACTACGATGCCACCAGAAGGGCTTGCGTTACTCCGTGACGCGGTCAGGGAAATTTCACATCAACCATCTCAGGTGATCGGACCAAACGAAGGCTCTTTACAGTTTAAAACTCTTTGGGCCAAGTTAGACAGGTCTCACATCAAGTCGCCCAAAATGGCCCAAAGAATTTTTCAATTAACTGAAGTATTACCGCCCCGAAAAACTACCGGACTCATGCGCGTCGCGACAGAAAATGACCTGGATCTATTAATTGACTGGAATATAAGATTCGCGCAAGACTGCGGAATGTCCTACGACCCATCATCGGCTAAATCATCCGCTAAAGATGACGCCGTACGAGCAATCAATCGTAAGAATCGACATTTATGGTGCATTGACGGAGAGCCTGTTGCGATGGCCTCTGCTGACGGCAAAACCCCGAGAGGGATTCGAATTAGTTGGGTCTATACTCCAAACAAATTTCGAGGCCGCGGTTACGCGTCGGCCGCGGTGGCAGAACTTAGCCAAAAAATGCTCGATGAAGGTCGTGATTTTTGTTTCCTGTATACCGACCTTGCCAATCCAACATCAAATAGCATTTACCAGAAAATTGGCTACAAACCGGTAAGCGATTCAGCCCTTTACGATTTGCAGTAATTCTCAAACAAAAAAAAGGCGCCCCCGCGAAGGGGGCGCCTTTTTGATTCTCACATCATCCAAAACCTTTGGGCTGATTACTCAGCTTTAGATTTCTTTTTGACTACTGTAGAGCCAGCTGGTTTAGCGGCTTTTGGAGTAGCTGATTTTTTTGCTCCGCCCGCGATTTTAGCGGCAAGGCGGGCTTTTGCTTTACGCCATGCTTTACGCTGACGAACTTTTGGTGTCTTACGACTATCACCACGACCCATAGTAAATCCTCCTTCAATCAAATTGATTGATCAGCTTAGTTTGAAACCTTCACGACGGCAGTAGGCATCGAGACCGAGTTTATCGATCGTACGGATAGCCGCGGTGCTCACCTTGATGGCTACAAACTTCTTCAGCTCATCAGACCAAAAACGCTTGGTCTGAAGGTTTGGAAGAAAGCGGTGGTTAGTCTTGATGTTTGAGTGGGACACGCGGTGTCCAACCAAAACGCCTTTGCCTGTAATTTCACAACGCTTGGACATAGATTATTCCTCCTCGCTTGCGCCTTTGCTTTCGCTACGGCCTTCGCCGCGCTCAGCAAAGCGGCCATCGCCACGGTCACCGCGGCTATCGCCGCGATCAAAACGACCGCGACCACCAAAGTCACGACCTGCCAGCATTACAGTTGCAGCAGACATTTCGCCCATGAAACCTTTTTCATGAGTATGCGAAACAGAGTACTGAAGCAATCCAAGGAAACGCGCCTGTTTTACAGCAAGAGCGATTTGACGCTGTTGCTTCGCGGTCGCACCAGAAATACGGCGGGGAATAATCTTGCCGCGTTCGGTGACGAAACGTTTCAGAACATCAGGATACTTGTAATCAATGACCAGGTTGGGGTCGAGCGTGCGCTTTTTGCGAGAAGCAAAACGGCGCTTGCGTCGTGGGCGTTCCACGTTGTTTTCCATTGGGTACCTCCGGAAAAAAACCTTGTTAAAACTTGAACCTCCACCATGGAGTCCAAAAAGTGAACCGGCAACATACCCTAGTGACAGAGCCTTTGTAAAGCGATAAAACCCTTGAAAATACGCCCGTTCCCGGTCATCCTGAGCACGTCATGTCAGTCGAAATTCACATCGCGGTCGCTACCCCGATCCACCAGACCTTTACCTACCTGCATGAGGAGCCCCTCAGGGCAGGAATACGGGTGCTAGTGCCCTTTGGAAGCCAGTCAAAAACCCTCGGTGTGGTGGTCGATTCCCCCGTAGCCAAGGCTGACCGGGCGGGTGCTGCGGCGGGAAAATCCTTTAAATTAAGGGCAATTAAGGAAGTCCTGGATCAAGACCCAGTCTATTCACCGGTACTTCTGAAGCTCGGCACCTGGATGGCGAGCTATTATATGCATCCTCTTGGCGAGGTGCTGAGGACCATGCTACCGGCCAGCAGCCAAAAATCCACAAAAGTAACCTTTGAGCTGACCGATGCCGGCTCCCGGGCGCCGGAGGATGAAGATATCCGTCCTGGAGGGTTTTTTGCCCGTAAAAAAACCATCTCCCAGGCCACCTTAAAAAAGAAATTCAAAGACCGTGGGCTCGATAAGGCCCAATCCGAGAGCATTATCAAGAAATGGCTTGGCCAGGGATGGATGACCGTCGCCAAAGAAAAGGCCATCCGCGCACGCCAAACCGCGTCCATGGATATCTCACAAACACTGTCATCACAAATTGAGGCCTCAATTTGTGATGATCTGTTTAAAGAATTAAACGCGCGTCAAAAAACCGCCGTGGAAACCATCATCACAGAAGGCCTCGCCGCTACGGACTCCTCCACAAGAAAGCCGTTTTTGCTTTTTGGCGTCACTGGATCCGGCAAAACGGAAGTTTTCTTAAATCTGATTCGCGACGCCATCAACCGCCACCGTGAATCC